>SFNM01000045.1 GCA_004552725.1 Bacteroidales bacterium
CTTCCGAAAATGTTAAAACCGACATTTCGGCTTTGAGTAAATATGCGGATCGTAATGCTACTGTGGGGCTGATATTTGCCGACAATATACTTTTTCCCGATTTGACATCAGTGTTGGCCTCAAGTGGTTATAGCGAACTGGCAGAATTGACCACTACACGGTTGGCCGCCAATTTACAAATAAATCAACCGAGATCTGACCAATACACCAATCCAGACTACTGTTCGGTGCAAGTGGCCCTTGAGGCTACCCCGGGCAATGCGCCCAAGTTGCTCGCTGCCATCTGTTCTATCTTTGAGGGTGAGACGGGCTTGATGAGTACCGGCAGCGCGACTCACCGAGAAATTGGTTTTGGAATTTGGAAAGTTATACTTGATGTGGAAGACGATTTCGTGGTGGCTCGTTATGGTGCTAATGAAATCAACACACCATTTGCGGCCAATGATGTTGACGGCCAATTGATTCGAGTAGTTGGTAATGTGCCGGCTCACACAGCCATCCTCGGTGATAATCAATTTGATTATGTATTTGACCTCAAGGTTGATGCTGAACAAATCTCGTTCCATTTAGAGTTTAAAGATACGGAGATGCTATTCCTCCACGCACTTTTGTATAACAATTTCAGAACTCTTCCTCAATTATTTTAATGCTTCGGCAACTAACTCTTAACAGCGTACTTCCCACCGTTTTTGAAGACGACCGACAGCAGTTTGCCTCCTCGCAAGTGTTGCTGTGTTCGGTCGCCTTCGAACGCGGACGTCGATATTGTATCAATGCACATTCGGGTCGGGGCAAAACTTCATTGTGCAATTTTCTGTATCTCTCACGTCGCGATTATAGCGGCGAAATTCGCTTTGATGGCCGTGATGTGCGCAACTTGTCGGATAAAGAGATATCTGAGGTGCGTCGGCGCCATATTGCTTACCTGCCCCAAGAACTCGAACTCTTCGACGAGTTGACCGCATACGAAAATGTGGCGCTCAAACTCAAAATCGCTTATAATCGCGGTGAGGTATGGCCGGATGTGGCTTCTATGTTTGCTCGATTGGATATTTCAGAGAAGATGAATACCAAGGTGAGCCGTTTGTCGGTGGGCCAAAAGCAGCGCGTGGCATTGGTGCGCGCATTGGCTCAGCCGTTCGATTTTTTGTTGCTCGACGAACCGGTAAGCCACCTCGATGCCGAAAGCAACCGAAAATGCGCGGAATTGATAGATGAGCGAGCCTCGCAACTTGGTGCTGCGGTGATTTTCACTTCTGTCGGTAATCCTTTGTCGCTCCCCGGCGACATAATTTCACTCTCTCTGTGATTATGCTCTGGAAATTATTAAGTAAGAACATAAGTGGTTGGCAGTTATCCGGATATGCGCTGGCTGCCACTGTGGGCTTGGCAATTTTGATGATTGCTGTGCAGTTTTATTGCGATTTGTCGGCTTCGTGGAGCAATGATGATGGTGATATCGAGTTGGTGCCACCGCGCAATATGGTGATTTCCAAGCAAGTGTCGATGATGTCGACCTTCTCCGGAGGCGCCCCGTCGTTTTCGGCTGACGAAATCGACGAAATTGCTCGTCAGCCATGGTGCAACGGCGTGTCGGCCTTTCGTGCTGCCGATTTCAGTGTGTGGCTGAGTGTGGATATGGGCGGCCGCGGCTTGCAAACGGCGATGTTTTTTGAGTCTGTACCCGATTCTTTAGTTGATATTTCAAGTCGTTTGTGGAAATTTGATGAGGCACATCCGATGGTGTCGATTGTGCTGTCGAAAGATTACATCTCATTATATAATTTCGGCTTTGCGTCTTCGGGTCGTATGCCGGTGTTGAGCGAAAATACTATCACTCAATTGCCTTTGCAGGTGATGCTTGCCGGCAACGGAAATCGCCAGGTGTTGCCGGCGCGTATCGTTGGGTTTTCATCGTGGCTCAACACCATCGCCGTGCCTGAAGCCTTTATGGATTGGGCTCACCTGCGCTTTGGTTCCGGCGCCGAGGCTCAGCCATCGCGATTAATTGTAGGGGTGACCGACCCCGGCGACCCTGCTATCGACCGCTTTATCACAAGTAATGATTATCAAGTGGCCGGACCCGACGACAATAGCGGTCGCGCAGGATTTATCTTGCGGATAGTGTCGACGGTAGTGGGCATAGTCGGCTTACTAATCACGGTTTTGGCCCTGTTTATTCTCGTACTGAGCCTGTATCTTTTGGTCAATAAAAATCGGCGCACTATCGTGGGGCTTATCCGTATCGGGTACTCGCCCCGACAGGTGGCTCGTCCCTACCAGTATCTCATAGTCGTTATCAACATTTCGGCTACAGTCGTGGCGATAATCGCCACAATGATTGCCCGCTGTTTGTGGTTTGAAAGTGTGGTAAGCGACGGCATATCCGCATCAGTGTGGCCGACGATAGCAATCGGTGGTGGTATTATGCTCGTGGTGACTATATATAATATATGTGTGGTGCGAGGCCTTACCCACGAGTGAAATGCCGCACATAACAGGGTGAAATGTTAAAAGTGTGATTAAATTAACTTAATTGTGTTAATCTTTTTGCGGACGTAGTTTTTTTAGCGTTAAAAACCCTAAATATAGAGAAAAAATAACTTACTTTGTAGTTGCAAAATGAGTTGACTGCAGTGTCGCTCAGTTGCCATAGCCCTTTGCCAAGCGGAATTGTGAGCAGAGTTCACCATCGGAATGCATACATCTCCAATCATAATGTCCTAATAATCAATGGAAAACTACTTACGCTCACTTATGCCAACTGAAAAAAATACGCTGCACATTTCTTGTTAAGCATCTGAAAATTATCACCATGACAAACAAATTAAATCGAGATTATATAAATTACTAACTTAAAAACCTTCTTTGCATGCAGAACATTTGTTATCAAATGACACGGAAGGCCGTGCTCGCCCTCACCCTCGTGCTGGCTTGCGCTCTTCCGGCATTAGCGCAAAAAATCACAGTGTCCGGCACTGTGTATGAACCTGAAGGCGAACCCGCCATCAGCGCGAGCGTACTTGTGCAAGGTCAACAAACCGGCGTTGTTACCGACTATGACGGTCACTACTCCATCGAAGTTGACGCCAACGGCACTCTCGTGTTCTCCTACATCGGCTGCGATACCCAAACTGTCGCAGTCAATGGTCAAACAACTATCAACGTAAACCTTCAATCTAACGCTGTGGCTCTTCAAGACCTCGTGGTTGTAGGTTATGGTGCAGTGAAAAAATCCGACGCTACCGGTTCTGTTGCCGTCGTTAAACCCGACGAAATCGAAGCCGGTATCGCTACCTCTACCCAAGACCTGCTGGTAGGCGCAAGCCCCGGTGTGGTTGTTACTGTTGACGGTGGTAACCCCGCCGGCGGTGGTACAATCCGCGTGCGTGGCGGCTCCTCCCTTAACGCTACCAACGACCCTCTGATCGTGATCGACGGCGTGCCCCAAACCAACCAATCCAACGGTGGCGGCGCTAACGCTCTTACCATGATCAACCCCTCCAACATCGCCTCCATGACCATCCTCAAGGACGCTTCCGCTACCGCCATCTACGGTTCGCGCGCATCCAACGGCGTTATCATCATCACCACCAAGCAAGGCACCAGCAAACGCCCCCAAGTTGACTTCTCCGCCAACTTCAGCGTGAACACTGCCCGCAACACCCTCAACATGATGGATGCTGCTCAATTTGCTGACGTGGTACGCAACCAAATCGGCTCCGACGACGCTATCGGCAAACTCGGCGCTGCCTCCACCAACTGGCAAAAAGAAGTGCTCCGCACCACTTTCTCCCACGACTACAACCTCTCCGTAGGTGGCCGTGCTAACGGCTGGTTCCCCTACCGCTTTAACGTTAGCTTTACCGACAACCAAGGTATCCTCAAAACTTCCTCGATGCAACGTACCACCGTTGGCTTCAACCTCGCTCCCAAGTTCTTCGACGACCACTTGAGCGTAACCGCTAACGCCACCGGTACCTACGTTTACACCGGCAATGCCGACACCGGCGCTATCGGCGCAGCTGTGGCTTACGACCCCACTCAAGCTGTCCGCACCGCCTACGCTACCGAAGGTAACACCGGTCTCACCATGTACAATGGTTACACCCAATACGCTCCCGGCGGTATCTACGACCAAAACGCTACTCGCAACCCCGTAGCTATGCTCGAAGAAACCGAAAGCCACAACAAATCGTTCTCCTCGACCGGTAACCTCCAAATCGACTACTCTCTGCACTTCCTCCCCGAACTGCACTTCAACCTCAACGTAGGTTACCAAGTTTCCCGCAACTTCTGCGAAAGCGTCACCGACGCCAACTCAGTAGCCGCTTGGACCAACGACCAACTCAACGTGAACAACTCCGCAGGTGCAGGTACCCGCTACAAATGGTACGAACTCCAACGCAACACCCTGCTCGACTTCTACGCCAACTACAAGAAAGATTTCGAAGCTCTCAAATCTACCGTTGACCTCACCGCAGGTTACTCCTGGCAACGTTTCGACTACCACGGCCACAGCAACACCTACGTTAACACCGTAGGCTTCGTGAAAGCCGACGGCTCCAACGGCTTCGACGTTTCCGTTGACCCCACAACCGGCGCTCCCACCTACTACTACGACTGGAACACCCGCTGGGCTAACGGCGAAGGCGTAACCCAAACCGTTGGTAACGCTCCCGACTCGCAATGGGCTAACCCCTTGCAACTCATGTCGTGGTTCGGTCGTTTGAACTACATCTTCGACGACACCTACCTCCTCACCGTTACTCTCCGTAACGATGCTTCCTCGCGCTTCTCCAAAGACACCCGCTGGGGTCTCTTCCCCGCTGTCGCTCTCGGCTGGAAGATTTCCAACCTCCCCGTATTCAAAGACAGCGCTGTTATGGACGAATGGAAACTTCGTCTCGGTTGGGGTAAAACCGGTCAACAAGATATCGGTTCTTACTTCCCCTACATGCCCGTATACGTAACCTCCAACACCAACGGCTTCCTCTATCCCGGTATCAACGGCGGCTGGGTATACCCCATCTACCCCAACGCTTACGATGCTAACATCAAGTGGGAAACTACCACCACCTGGAACGCAGGTATGGACTTCGCTTTCCTCAACAACCGCATCACCGCCAGCATCGACTGGTACCTCCGCGACACCGACGACCTCCTTGCAAATACCCCCTCCAAAGGTATGCAAACCTCTAACTACTTGACCACCAACATCGGTTCGCTCCGCAACTATGGTGTTGAATTCAACATCAGCGCTCGTCCCGTAGTTACCAACGACTTCACTTGGACTTCCGCTCTCAACGTAGCTTGGAACCGCAACAAGATCACCGCTCTGTCGGGCGACGCTGCCAACGACATGGTTGAAGCTCGCGGTCTGCCTTCGGGCACCGGCGGTACCCTCCAATGGCACATGCCCGGCGAAGCAGCTTACACCTATCGCGTTTACCAACAAGTCTACAACGATGCCGGCGAACCCATCCCCGGCCAATACGTTGACCAAAACGCCGACGGTAAGATCGACGAAAAAGACTTGATCAACTACCACTCGCCCGATCCCAAAGTTACCCTCTCGTTCAACAACAACTTCCGTTACAAGAACTGGGACTTCGGTATCTCCCTCCGTGCTAACATCGGTAACTGGGTTTACAACAACCCCCGCTACGAACGCACCCGTCTCGACGCCGTTTCTCGCTACAATCTGACCAACCTCTTGGCCGACGAATTCCTCTTCCCGACCACCGTGGACAAACTCAACCTCAGCGACTACTTCGTTGAAAACGCTTCGTTCCTCCGCTGCGACAACATCACCGTTGGTTACACCTTCGAAAACCTCCTCCAAGATCGTCTCCGCCTCCGCCTCTTCGGCGCTTGCCAAAATCCCTTCGTGATCACCAAGTACAAAGGCCTCGATCCTGAAATCTATGAAGGTATCGACAACAACTGCTATCCCCGTCCTATCACCTTCACCCTCGGTGTGATCGCTACTTTCTAATTAGTTAAACTCGACAAACAGGATAATTCTTTATGAAATTCTTAAATAAATTCTTCCTTTCGGCCGCTGTGGTTGCAGCTTCTCTGTCGATGGGTTCCTGCGCTGACGACCTCAACCAGCTCCCCACTGACCCCAAAGAGCTCACCGACGCCAACTTCAAAGAAGACCCCGCCGGCTACATGCAACAACTGATTGCCGACGTTTATCTGCAGTTCGCCACCTACGGCGCTAACGGCAACGCCTCCGTGCAAGGTTTCGACGGCGGTATGTCCACTTTCCAACGTGCAGCCTTCATACTCGAAGAAGTTCCCACCGACGAAGCATCTTGGATTCCCGCCGACGCCGACTACGGCTTGTTCCAATACGGTATCATCCCTGCCAACAACACCGTTGTCATGGGTACATACTCCCGCTTCTTCATCAACATCGCCCTCTGTAACCAATTCATCCAAACCGTGAACGCCGGTTACTTCAACATCGAAGGCGATGCCACCCTCGAAGCTCAAGCTGCCGAATACATCCGCCAAGCCAAGGTGCTCCGCTCCGCCGCTTACTGGTATGCTATCGACAACTTCGGTAACGTTCCTTACCTCGACGAAACCGTGCCCATGGGCCAAGTTGGTCCCCAACTCGGTCGCACCGAACTCTTCAACCGCCTCACCGCCGACCTCGAAGCCGTTGTTGCTGAATACAAGGCTCTCGACCCCAACCAAAAGCCCGCTTACGGTTATGTTGGCCTCGACGCTGCTGAAGCCCTCCTCGTGAAATACTATCTCAACGCCGAAGTTTACACCGGCACAGCTCAATGGGGCAAATGTCTCGAACACGCTCAAGCTGTGATCGACCGCCTCAAAGGCACCGGCTTCCAAGGTTCCGGCCTCTGCAACCACTACAAACAGCTCTTCGCTTACTCCAACAAGCAATACGCTCTCGGTGGTTCCAACGCTATCAACGAAATCATCTGGACCATCCCCCAAGATTTCCCCAACCTGCTCTCTTATGCCAACGGTACCTTCATGCTGAACGCTTGGGTTGGCACCTCCACCCCCGACGACACTTGGCGCCTCAACCCCCGCGACAAATACAACGCCGGTGCTTCCGGCTGGAAGTGTATTACCACTCGCAAGCAATTTGTTGACATCTTCGAATGGCAAAACGGCTACACCTACTCGCCCGACCAACGTACCGCTCTGTGGTGCACCGCTGCCGACGGCTTCTCCGTTGAAAACGGCCCCATGGACCAAGGTCACTATGGCAAGAACGGCTTCCTCGCTGTGAAGTTCTCCAACTGGGCTTACGACGAAGCCGGCAACATCGACTATGCCAACACCCCCGACGCTACCGACCAACTCGGTATCGACTGCCCCATGATTCGTTTGGCTGAAATCTACCTCTCCGCTGCTGAAGCTATCCTCAACGGCGCAGGCGACCAAGCCACCGCTCTTCAATATGTGAACTACGTGCGCGAACGTGCAGGTATGCCCGCTTACGACTACATCACCCTCCAAGAGCTCCAAAACGAACGCGCTCGCGAACTCTACACCGAATGTACTCGTCGCTCCGACCTCATCCGCTACGGCAAATGGATCTCCGGTTACACCTGGAACTGGAAAGGCAATGTGGCCGGTGGTACCGACTTCGCCTCCAACTTCACCGTTTATCCTCTGCCCAGCTCCGTTTGCGCTCGCAACGGCTATGAACAGAACCCCGGTTATTAATCTTACTTATCAAGTTTAAGAAATGAAAAAGTTCTCATTTATTATAGCCTTGCTCGCCACTCTGGTCGGCTTCACCTCCTGCTCCGAGGACCGCGACCCCGTTTACAAGGCTCCAACCACCTTCGTGCTCAATGTGCCCGAGATGCAAAATCAATACATTGAGCTCACCGAAGGCAATGTGCTCGAACTCTCCTGCTCTCAGCCCGACTACGGCTACTCCGCCATCTGCGTATACTCTGCCGAAGTTTCCCTCACCGAAGACTTCGCCGAATACAAAGAACTCGCTGCCGTAGAAGAATCCCACGCTCTCATCCAGCTCAAACAAGAAGACATCGCCACCGCTATCTGCCAACTCCATGGCGTAGTTGACGAAGCTACCTACGTTGACCGTCCCGCCGAAGTAGTTTACTTCCGCGCCGTTTGCAAAATCAAACAAGTTGAAGAATCCACCATCAAATCCAACGTGGTGGCTTACAACCGCGTGAAAGCTTACTTCGCTATTCCTCAACCCGGCTTCATCTACCTCGTTGGTCAGCCCGAAGGTTGGGCAGGTCCTACCGCCGGTAACGCCGCTCACTACGAACCCTGGAAGCTCAAAGAAAACGCCGACGAAATCGGTTCGAAAGTTTACCACGGCACCTTCACCATCGACGCCGGTTCCGCTATGTTCCGCTTCTACACCGCACTCACCGGCTGGGATGCTGACTCCTACGGCTCGCAAGTAGACGACAGTGCCCTCGACTTCGAATTCACCGATGGCCAATTCAACACCCGCATGGTCAAAGGTAAAGGCTCTTTCAACTTCCCCAACTGGGCAGGCGGCGACATGGAAATGACCGTTAACATGTCCGACAAGGATAACATCCAACTCACTATTAAAGCCCTCTGATTTCAACCTCGATAGGGAGCATCGCTCCCAAAGCCTTGCTCCCTATCATTAAATAAAACGATAAATATTTAATATGAAATATAAAGTTTTAGGCTTGTCGATTCTTCTTGTCGCTGCCTTCACCGCTTGCGACAACTACGAAGAACCCAATCCCCAGCCCCAAACCAACGAGCAGGGCTCTATCCTCAACGCCGACGAGGTTGCTTTCAATAGCATCATCACTGCCGGCACTGTCTACGACCTCCAAGCCCTCAACGACGAAGGCACTTTAATCGGCCTCGCTACTTTCACCGCTCCCGAACTCGGCGATTACTACGACTACAAAGTATACGCCCAACTCTCTAAAGATGGTTTCAACACCTACCGTGAATTCGTATGTGACCTCGCCGAAGGCGAAGCTAACACCTACACCGCTACCATCGATGCCAAAACCATCCAAGACATCTATGTTAGCTACGTGTCCAAAGGCCCCAAAGCCAAAGACGTTAGCTTCCGCTTCCAACTGACCACCGTGTCCAACGGCACCGGCGGCTCGCAAGAAGCTTACATCGGCTCGCCCGAAACCTTCTTCGGTCAATCCGTTATGACCATCAAGCCCTTCCCCTCCGACCTCGTTATCGAAGAAGCTTACTACCTCATCGGTACCGCTTGCGATTGGGATATGACCGCTGCTATCAAACTCTCCAACTCTGGCATCGACCCCTACGACGATCCCGTATTCTCCGCTAAATTCGACGTTACCCCCGGCGGCTGGTGGTGGAAGATAGTTCCCCAATCCGTTTTCGAAACCGGTAACTGGGGCTCAGGTCCTTACAGCCAATTCGGCGTTGAAGAAAACGGCGACGAATCCTTCGCCGGCATGCTCTTCGCTCACGACGGCGCTGTTGAACCCGGCGCAGGCTGCCTCCAAGTAGAAGCTGCTACCGCTTACCTCCTCACCATCAACATGGAAGAAGGTGTCTACGAATTCAGCCTCGCTATCGAATGTCTCTACACCCCCGGCGGTTCCAACGGCTGGAGCCAAACCGCTTCCCAAATCCTCACCACCACCGACTATGTGAACTACGGCGGCTGCGCTCACCTCAACGGCGAGTTCAAATTCACTTCCGCTCCCGACTGGGCTCACATCAACTATGGTGCTGCTGCTGAAGAAGGCAAGCTCTCCACCGACGGCGGCGCAGGCAACCTCTGCGCTGATGTAGATGGCCTCTACTACGTTCAAGCAAACATTGCTGCCCTCACCTACAGCCTCTACCACATCGAATCCCTCGGTATCATCGGTAATGCTACCCCCAACGGCTGGGATGCTTCCACCGCTCTCACTCCCTCCGAGGACTTCCTCGTATGGTCCGGCACAGTTGCTCTCACCGAAGGCGAATTCAAGTTCCGCGCTAACGACGCTTGGGACATCGACTTCGGCGGTACCCTCGACAACGTTACCTACAAAGGCGCCAACATCCCCGTAGCAGAAGCCGGCACCTACACCATCACCGTCGACTTCTCTACCGTTCCCTACACCTGCACCCTCAGCAAGTAATCCCCTCCCCATACCGCAAAAGCGAGGAGCGCCACCGCGCCCCTCGCTTTTCTCATTCTAATTCCCCTTTTTGTAATTTTTTTGCCGCTTTGGTGATTTTTTTGGCAAAAATAACCGAAAATGCTCAAAAAAGTTGTAACTTTGCACTCTATTTACTTTATTACCTATCTACGCTAAATGAACATTGCAATTGTCGGGGCCGGCGGAGCTGTCGGCCGTGAATTTCTTAAACTGCTCGAGGGGGGTGCCCTCCCCGTCGACAATTTGCGACTGTTCGGCTCTGAACGCAGCGCCGGCAGTGCTATTCCTTTTCGTGGTAAACCCGTCACTATCGAACTCCTCTCGCCCGAAAGCGACTTCTCGGGTGTAGACTTCGCCTTGGTTTCGGCAGGTGGTAGCGCTTCGCTCCAATTTGCTGATGTAATCACTCGTCACGGCACCATCATGGTCGATAACTCCAGCGCTTTCCGCATGGACGATGACGTGCCCTTGGTAGTGCCCGAAATCAACGGCGACGACGCCCTCAACGCTCCTCGCCGCATCATCGCCAACCCAAACTGCACCACCATCCAAATGGTAGTCGCTCTCAACGCCCTGCATCGCCGGTGGAAAATCCGCCGAGTGCACGTGGCCACCTACCAAGCCGCCAGCGGTGCCGGTGCTGCAGCCATGCAAGAGCTCCACGACCAGTACGGCGCCATCTCGCGCGGTGCCACGCCCCATGTGGAACGCTTCGCCCACCAGTTGGCCAACAATGTAATCCCTCACATCGACGTCTTTGGCGACAACGGTTACACTCGCGAGGAGATGAAAATGCATCACGAAACCAAAAAAATCATGCACGACCCGGAGCTGCTGGTCAGCGCCACCTGCGTGCGTGTGCCCGTGATGCGCGCCCACTCCGAAGCCATCTGGGTTGAAACCGAACAGCCCATCGATGTGGCCGAAGCCCGCAAGGCTTTCGAAGAAGCCCCCGGTGTAGTGGTCATCGACCAGCCACAAGCCAACCGCTATCCCATGCCTTTGGATTTAGCCGGCACCGACCCGGTGTTTGTCGGCCGTATTCGCCGCGATATCGCCGGCAACGGCCTCTCATTTTGGACCGTAGCCGACCAAATTCGCAAAGGCGCAGCCCTCAATGCCGTGCAAATAGTGCAGTACATCATTGAGCATCGCGGCTAACCTCGCTAACATCCTCTCTTGCCATGATACTCTCCGCCATAGTCACACATCCCATCCCGATTTTCTTTATCGTGATGCTGATAATATTGCTGGGCCCGCTGTTGCTCAACCGCCTGCGCATCCCTCATATTATCGGAATGATTGTGGCCGGAGTGGTCATCGGCCCATTCGGTTGTGACGTCCTTCACAACGACGAATCGTTCCGCATCTTCGGCCAAGTGGGTCTGCTCTACTTGATGTTCTTGGCGGGCTTGGAGATAGATATGTATCATCTGCGGCTAAATTTGCGCCGCGGTTTGTTCTTCGGGTTGCTCACCTTGGTTGTGCCATTGGCTGCCGGTATTCTAACGGCCATTTATGTGCAAAAACTCGACATAACGGCTTCCTTGCTGCTTGGCGCGATGTACGCCGCTCACACCCTCATTGCCTACCCGGTGGCTGCTCGCTACGGCATCACGCGTGCCCCTGCTGTGATAATAGCCGTGGTCGGCACTATTATTGCGGTGGTCGGCTCGTTGATGGTAATAGCCTTGGCTGTTAGCATAGGCCATGATGGAGTGATCAACCTCTCCGACGTGTTGTTCCTGTTGCTGCGCATGGCACTTTGGGCGGCGGCTCTCATCTTCATCTATCCCAAGATTACGCGGTGGTTCTTCCGCAACTTCTCCGACCGCGTCAACCAGTACGTGTTCATCATGGCCATGGTGTTCCTGGCCGCTTGGACTGCCTCGCTCATAGGGCTTGAAGGCATCCTCGGGGCCTTCCTTGCAGGCTTGGTGCTCAACCGCTTTGTGCCCGCCGCTTCGCCACTGATGACCTCCATCGAGTTTGTGGGCAATGCCCTGTTCATTCCCTATTTCCTCATCAGTGTAGGTATGATGATCAACCTACGCGTGGTGGGTAACATCGACACCCTTATCGCCGCCGGAATTATGCTTGCCGTGGGCATTTTGGCCAAGTGGGTGCCTGCATTTATAGTACAGAAAGTCAATCACCTCGACCCATTTGGACGCAAAACCATTTTTGGATTGACTGTGGCGCACACTGCAGTGGCCCTCGCCGTTGTGACCCTCGGCAATGAGATGGGATTGCTAAGCGATACCATTCTCAATGCCACTATCCTTGTGATACTCATCACCTGTTCCATCGCACCGATTATCACTGCCAATGCAGCTCCCAAACTCAAGATAGCAATGATGAGTGATGATGAGTCAATGACTCGCCAAACCAGGGTGAACAACACTCTTATCGCGGTCTCAAACCCTCTCACCGCGCCACAATTGGTGGAACTCGGCGTGCTGATGCGCAACACTCGCTCTCACCGCTTCTATGCCATCCATGTGCGCAACGACAACTCGCCCTCGGCCAAAGCCATGTCGGCCAACGCCCTGGCCCTGGCCAAAAGCAGCGCTGCCGCAGCCGACATCGCCATTAACGAAATTGAGCGCTACGACCTCAACACCGTCACCGGCGTGCTCAACGCCTTGGCCGAACGCGACATCACCGAAGTAATCGTGGGCATGCACCGCCGTTCAGCCGTAATCGACTCATTCTACGGCACTAAAATTGAGCAACTGCTGCAGTCGACCAACCGCATGGTGCTCATCTCGCGCATCTATATGCCATTGAACACCATCGGGCGCATCTGCGTGGCCGTGCCCCGTTCCGCCCAATACGAGAGCGGCTTCGCTCGCTGGGTGCGTTGCCTCGCCCGCCTCACACGTCAACTCGGTTGCCGCATCATCTTCTGTTGCCACCCCGACCAGCAGCCCCTTATCCGTGAAATCATCATCGACGGAAGTTACGGCATACGCACCGAATTCCGCACCGTTGAGTCGCTCGACTCACTGATAATGCTCACCGCCCGTGTGCACGAAGAGGACCTGCTGGTGGTCATATCCGCACGCGAACACTCCGTGTCGCATACCGACGAAGTGACCGAACTCCCCGGCATGCTCCAACGCAACTACGCTCGCAACAACCTACTGGTAATCTACCCCGAACAATTTGGCGAAGATCCCACCCACCTCACCAGCATCTTCCATCACTAATCCAAATTCAGGGGAGCCCGATTTCCATCATCGGTTGGCCATAATTGCTACAAAATTATTAAATCTTGCGCTTTTGCAATATTCGATTATATGTAATAATTAGCAGGAATTTTGGAGGTTTGCGATTTAATCACTAAATTTGCACAAAATCATTAGTCATGATTATGTGCAAATTTTTTAATTATGAGTAGGAGAGGGATATGCTTAGTGGTGGCGGTGTGGGCCACGATGTGGGCCGTTGCGGCTAATGAGTTGGACTCCTTGTTGCATCAACTCGACCACACAATCGAGGTGCGCGATAGTTTGTGCAACGAACGGCGATTGGGTATTCATACAGCAATGATGCGCGTTGATGCCGCCGGCAATGATGGCGATTTATACAATATCTATCGCGATTTGTATGGCTTGTATCTTTCGTATCGGGTGGATTCGGCTATGTGGGTTGCGGAGCGCAGGTTGCAGTGTGCCATTCGTATGCACGACCAATCCAAAATCATTTCCGCATCGTTGAATTTGGCCGAAAGTTACTCAGCCTCAGCCGATTATTACAACTCCTTAGAGACACTCGATACCCTCGACCGCGCTCTAATGCAACCTTACCACCTCAAGTATATGTACAACATCTACAGTTCTACATATATGCGAATGGCTCATGCCGATGCCATCCATTCGCGGCGGTTGCTGTATAACAATAAGGTTCGAGCGTATCGCGACTCACTACTCACCTTCTTTCCGGACAACACTCCGGAATACTACAACATCAAGAGTCTGCAATTAGTCGATGATGGTTATTGGGAAGAGGCCTTGAAGATGATGAATAAATGCGGCGAACTCTTCGGCGTGGATGCCAATGCGCGAGCCTTGGGCTTGATGGCCAAGATTTATGGCCAAGGCGGCGACCGCTACATGCAAAAGTGCTTTTTGGCGCGTTCGGCCATCGTAGATTTGGAAAATGGCAAGAAAGATTACTTGTCGCTGATGGAATTGGCCAAAATCCTCAACGACGAGCGCGACTATGAACACGCTTACAAATATATCCGTTGCGCCTTGGAGGATGCAATGCTAAGCGGTGCTCGCAGCCGTGCCTCCGAAATTTTGGAAGCGGTGCCAATCATCGATGCCGCCTATAATCAAGCCAAGCAAGAAGAGATGCAAAAATTGTGGTTTGCCATCACTATTTTGGTATTGCTTCTGGCGGTGGTGATAGTGGCTTATGTGCTCATGCGCAAGAAATTACGTCGCAATTCCAATATTGCGGACTCTTTACGAAGCGATAATCAGCAATTGAGTACTGCTAACGAGTTGTTGGTAGAGTCGAACGCGCTCAAAGAGCGGTGCATCTCCGAATTGTTTAGCCTTCATGGCAATAATATAGAGAGGTTTATTGATTATCGCAAGCAAGTATATCGTTTGTTGAGAACTTCGCAGTATGATGCCGCCTCCGCCTTGGCTAAGTCTACGCAGTTTGAGAGTGAGCAAACCAAAGAAGTGTATACTTGCTT
>SFNM01000046.1 GCA_004552725.1 Bacteroidales bacterium
AAACTACTAATCACGCATGAATGTAAGAACCAATACATTTCCGGATCGTCCATCACTTTATCCACATTGCGAATACGATAGCAACTACCGGTAGAACGGTCACAATAAATATCAATGCCAAAGAGTTGTTTTATTGCGATTTTATGGCGATGAAAAGTCCGCTCGGGGATTTCATCTTCACCAAGTACGTTTAAGGCAGATTTAGCCCATTGATTATTGATTTCTTGACGAGAAATTCCATCGCAACGGTAGATTAGTTCAATAAGCCAAATATATCTGCTATACAAATCGGTATTAGTCATTTGTTGATGTGATGTTGGGATGTATTTTATTCATTTTTCATTAACGTAGATTTTACAGATTTATTACACAATCATAAAAAATTTGCCTAATCGTTTATTTTTTTGTAACTTTGCAGCAATATCAAATATACTTATCACAACCATGAAACGCATATTATTTTTTCTTTGTACTTTGCTTTCTACGGCATATATTTACGCCGCAACTTACTCCGGCACTCTGCCTGTGCTGTTTATCAACACTGAAAACGGCCAACAAATCACCTCAAAAGAAGATTATCTTCCCGCTACCGCTTATCTCGACAATTTAGGCCTTGAAGGATACGAATCAGTTGGCACAATCGACGCGCCCTTGGCTTTGCAAATTCGTGGTCGCGGCAACTGGACCTGGGTAGGCTTTGACAAGAAGCCCTATCGTTTGAAATTCGGCTCCAAACAAGCATTACTCGGCATGAAAAAGAGCAAACACTTTGCACTGATGGCTGCTGCCGACGACAGCGACGGCTATCTGCGCAACCCGGTCGGCTACTACATGAGCGACCTCGCCGGCCTGCCCTGGGCACCGGCGCAGCGCCCCGTGGAAGTAGTGCTCAACGGCGAATATATCGGCCTATACTTTCTAACCGAGACAATCCGTGTGGACAAGGACCGCGTGAACATCGTGGAGCAGCCCGATGAGGCTACCGACCCGGAAGCAATCACCGGCGGATGGCTGGTGGAAATCGACAACTACGACACCGACCCACATGTCACCGTAATCGAACACAATACCGATGACTATGCTATTTGGTTCACTTACAAAACACCCGAAGTACTCTCTCCCCAACAAGAAGAGTACCTCACCGAGCAAATGACTCTAATCAACGATGCGCTCTATATTGATGACCTCAACGACAATACATGGGAAAACTACGTTGATGTGTACTCGCTGGCTCGCTACTACATTGTGCAAGAAGTACTCGACGACTACGAAAGTTTCCACGGCAGTTGCTACCTCTACAAGGATCAGGGCGAGGACAAATGGCAATTCGGACCGGTGTGGGACTTTGGCAACGCGTTTACCGAAGGTAAGTGGCGCTTCATCTACGAAGGCCGCACTTGGCACAACGTGTGGATAGCCCAAGCATGCCGCCACCCGCACTTTATTGAGGTGGTGAAAGAAGTATGGAAAGAGATTTATCCCACGCTCAACGCCCAACTGCAGGCTTACGTCGATGAGTTTGCGGCTACCGTGTCCACCGCAGCCGCCAACGATGCCGAACGCTGGTCCAACTACGGCAACCGAGACTTCTCCTCCGACGTTGCCCGCGTCAAATCTCGCATCTCGCGCGCCATCACCTGGCTCAACGACCAATGGGGCGACGGCGAAGTGGAACCGACTGGCTCGCACAACGCTTACTTCATCAACACCCCGGGATGGGAAGAGGTGTACGTGTTTATGTGGTACAACAATGGCAACGAAACCCCGCTCGGCTCATGGCCCGGCACCAAGGCCACACAGCGCGAGGACGGCATGTGGCAAATCAACTTTGAATGGACTGACCTACCCTCCGACAACGTAGGTATCATCTTCGGCAACGGCGGTGCAGGCGTCGAAGCCGGCAACCAAACCAAAGACCTTATATTCGTGGAAGGCGGCATCTACAATGGCGAAGGCTTCGTAAGCGGAGCCACTGACATTGCCTCCGACAGCAACAACGTGCAAGTAAGCATCAGCGGCCGCGAAGTAACACTTCAAAGCACAGAAGCATGCACTACCTTCATTGTAGACATGATGGGCCGTACACAAACATTAACCCTCCAATCCAACACTCCCACCACAGTCACCCTCGCCTCCGGCCTCTACTTTATAGCCGGCCACAAAATAGCCATCCGCTAACCATCTTTTGCAGCAACGCACAAACATTCAATGCGTTGCTGCAAAACAACCCGCATAACAAAAAGAGCAAGCGCCAACGCTTGCTCTTTTTCTGCGGAAAGACAGGGATTCGAACCCTGGGTACCCGTAAGGGTACAACGGTTTTCGAGACCGTCCCGATCGACCACTCCGGCATCTTTCCTCGGGTTTTGCGACTGCAAAGTTAGTATTAAAAAATGATTTGGCCAAATTTTTTGATTGCTTTTTTCTCAATCAAAAAATTTTTCTGCCTAAAATCACTTTTTTCACAATTATTTATACGGAAAAATTGTGTAGTTATGGAATTAGTTACTAACTTTGTGAATTAAAATCGAAAATATGGACAGTCAAACTCACAAACAAGATATTTTAGATCGTCGCTATTTGCGGATGGCAGCCATTTGGGCTGAAAACTCTTATTGCCAACGTCGCAAAGTCGGTGCGATTATTGTAAAGGACCAAATGATAATTTCCGACGGATATAATGGCACGCCATCGGGTTTTGAGAATGTATGTGAGGATGAATCGGGTGCAACAAAGCCGTATGTGTTGCACGCCGAAGCCAATGCCATTACCAAGGTGGCACGAAGCAATAATTCGAGCGACGGAGCTACGCTGTATGTAACGTCGTCGCCGTGTATGGAATGTGCTAAATTGATAATTCAAGCCGGTGTGAAGCGAGTAGTTTATAATGAGCAATATCGCCTTACCGATGGCATCGACTTGCTGCGTCGCGCCGGCATAGAATGTATACAAATCTCCGACCTTAACACACAAATTTAATGAATAACAGTCGTTTGAAAATATGGCTTCCGCTCATCGGAGCAGCGTTGTTGGTAGCCGGTATTTGGATAGGCTATATGTTGGCGCATGGTGATCGCGTGTCGCCGGCGCAGCAGAAACTCAACGAGATATTTGAGTTGATTTCCGATGAATACGTTGATGAAGTGGCAATGGATTCGATTGTGGAACTTACTATTCCTCAGTTGCTCCAAAATCTCGACCCCCACTCAATGTATATCCCGGTAAACGAACTCGATAAATTAAATCGCGACTTGGAAAGTTCGTTCTTCGGCGTGGGTATTCAATTCCAAATCATTAATGACACCATCTGCGTGGTGCAAGTAATTGAAGGAGGTCCGGCTCAGCATGTAGGCATTTTGGCCGGCGACCGCATCATAGCAGTCGACGACAAGCCGATGACCGGCAATAAAGTCACCAACGACGATGTGCAAAACACTCTGCGCGGGCCCAAAGACACGAAAGTGAAAGTAACCGTGAAGCGAGCCAACTCACCGCGCACGCTCTCCTTCGACATTGTGCGCGGAGAAATTCCTTCGCTCTCGGTCAACGCTTCATACATCGTAGACGGCAATGTAGGCTATATTCGAATTACCAAATTTGCCGCAAACACCTATTCCGAGTTCTTGCAAGCATTGGTACGACTCAAAACCGAAGGTGCTGAGAAATTCATCTTAGACTTGCGAGGCAACACCGGCGGATTGCTCGACCAAGCCATCCTTATCGCAAACGAGTTCTTACCTGCGGGGCAGAAGATTGTGGAGGTGCGCGGCCGCAAGCAATCGGAGAATGCTACCTGGCTCTCTGACGGTACCGGAACATTGGCCAACGAACAGTTGGTGGTGCTTACCGACGAATTTTCCGCTTCATCGTCGGAAATTGTGAGCGGATGTATTCAAGACAACGACCGAGGGCTCATCGTGGGTCGTCGCACCTTCGGCAAAGGCTTGGTGCAGCGCCAAATCGTTCTTCCCGACTCATCACAGATACGTTTGACAGTTCAACGATACTACACTCCGTCGGGGCGGTGCATCCAAAAAGATTTCCATCGCGGCGACAATTTGGGCTACGAAACTGAAATCACCGACCGATACACTCACGGTGAAGTATTTAGTGCCGACTCAATGAAAGTGAACCGCTCGCAAATCTTCACCACCGAACACGGGCGCACGGTTTACGGCGGTGGCGGTATCATTCCCGATGTATTTGTACCTTCCGACACATCCAACGTAACCAACTACTACATATCGGTGGTCAATGCCGGTTTGCTCAATCAATTTGCCTATGAATATTGCGACCTCAACCGCGATGACCTCAACAAGGCAAAGACCGTAGATGAATTATTGGCCAAGTTGCCGCCGGCCGACGTATTGCTCCAAGCATTCGTGCAATATGCGGCAAACAAAGGTGTGCACAAGCGTTGGTACTACATCAATATTTCATCTCAATTAATTATCGACCAATTGCGAGCACTCATAGCCGGCGACATCCTTGATATGTCGGCATACTATGAAATCATAAACCGCACCGACACCACGATGCTTCGCGCGCTGGAGTTATTGCGCCATGGTGTGCCCACAATTATAGATGAAAGTTATCAGCCGAAATAATGGATAAGAAAGAGATACGCAAAGCCGTCAAGGCAATCAAAAAGGAGTTGACAGCCGAGCAACGCGCAGAAGCCGCCAGTCGTGCTATGGCAATTGTGGAAACGTTGCCTCAATTCATCGCAGCCGAGCATGTGCTGGTTTACTACTCCTTACCCGACGAGTTATCCACCATCGCATTTATTGAGCGATGGGCCGGGCGCAAGCAGTTGTATCTTCCCAGGGTCAACGGCGACGACCTCGACATTTTGGCTTACGATGCTGAGAAGTTGCACACCGGCGCGTTCAATATCGAAGAGCCCGATGGCTCGGATCTCGTGCCCGCCGAGCGTATGCAACTCATCATCGTGCCGGCCGTGGCTTACGACCGGCGTGGCAATCGTATCGGGCGTGGCAAAGGCTATTACGACCGCCTTCTGCGCCGCACAAACGCGCTGAAAGTAGGCGTGGCATATCAATGTCAGATTTGCGAAGATTTCACACCCGACGAGTTCGATATTCCGGTCGATATAGTAATCACCGACAAAGGCATCGTTAAATCACTGTAAATATGGGCATCAGTTGCGAACAATTGCGAGTGGAAGAACTGCGAATGAAGTATGAGCAGTTGTTGGAGAGCGCAACAGTGTTCCCCACCCTCTCGAATTGGAAATTCATCTGCGAGAACCGACTCGAGGGCCTTGGGCATTTGCTTTTCAATAAATACCTCACCTCGCTCGACCTCGATGAATTCGACCGCGACGAACTTCACCAAGTGGCTATAGAACAGTTTCCGATATATCTTCAATCCGTCGACCGATTGTACGCCCTCGAAGTGGTATATGAATATCGCAATGCGCCCGAACGAGTAATAATTGATTTGATACGTCAATGCCAACTTTTCGATGCTGCTCGATTATGCGAACTGCTACGCCAAGGCCGCGTAGAATTGGTAATGGCTGTATTAGATGTGTATCAACCCGAATACGAGGTAGATGATTTGCAAGCCATGCGCACTCTGGCTTCAACCATTCGCCGCCTGCCTCGCTTGGGCCGAGTAGAAGAGCGACGCGGAGTGTTTGGCTCCGGCCTCAAATACATTTGTCCCAACGGCCACGCCAACAATCCCGACTGCGAATACTGCACCCATAGCGGGTGCGGCCAAAACGCTCAAGGGCTCACCGCCGACCAAATAAAGCGTCTCGAACTTCTTGAAACCCGCATCACCGCCCTCACCCACATCTTAGAGTAAACACAATATTGGATAAATAATGATTTTTTCGTAACTTTGTAGAAATTTTGAGAAAGCAATAATTATTAATTAATCCACATAATGATATATTAACTCCCAACTGCAATTATCTATACTATGACAACTATTCAAAAGCAACGTATTCATCACTTCGACATGCTCAAGGGAGTGGCGATTTTTATGGTAGTGATGGGGCATGTGTTGGCTTTTTGCGTGCGCGAAATCGACCGCGCCACCATCTTCAAAGTGTTTGAACAAATCCACATGCCGCTATTTTTCTTCGTAAGCGGCTGGTTCACATATAAATTGAACGACCGCGGGCAAATGATTTTGCCCAAAATCATGAGCCGCGCCATCCGGTTAATGCTGCCGATGGTAGTGGTAAGCAGCATTTGGGTGCTCTACTTCCCGCACTCCGGCATCGAAACTCCGTTTGCTTCCACCTTTGAAGAACTGTGGACAAGCGCCTATAAAAACGGCTATTGGTTCACTCCGGTATTGTTTGAAATCATCTTGCTCTATGGCTTGATACGTCCCATTCTCAACCGCTGCAAGCAATGGTGGGCCTCAGCCTTGGTGGTGGTAATCGTGTTTATTGCGATGTATTTGCTCAACGGCATCAGTGGCCGCGTGGGCGAGTACATGAGTCTGGATATGGTCACAGCCTTCGCCCCCGTGTTCTTAGTAGGTTTACTTGCCCGACGCTATCGCGAAGGCTTCGAATGGTTGGCCGACAGCAGCGCGACACAAACAGTGTCGTTGCTTATGTCCGGAACGGCTATTTACGTATGCTCATGGCCATGGGAATTTGGCATCGAAGGTTCTCAACGCATGATAGTTCAAGCCATAGGCCATCCGTTCTTGGTGCTGGTGGCATATCGTCTCTTCCGCGACTGGGGCACCGCCGCCTTCGCTCCTGAGGCATCGCGGCTGACTACGCGCATCGCTCGCATGTGGGAATACCTTGGTACTCAAAGCCTTGGCATTTATCTGCTCCACTATTTCTTCCTCTTCCCGATGGGAAGCGTGGTGCGACCTTGGATGGAAGCGTGCAATTTGGCATGGATACCCTTAGCCGCGTTCTCCGCCATAATAGCCGCGTGCATTGTGGCAATGGTACTCATAATTTTGAAATTAATCAAGCCGTCGAAAACGCTCTCGCTTCTTTTGGCCGGCAATAAATAAAAAAGTATATGGATATTGCAAACTCAATCATAGCCTTCGACCTCGACGACACGCTCTACAGCGAACGCTCACAGTATGCCGCACAATGTCTGCGCCATGTTGCCGAGCATTTCAACTTGGGCGCAGATGTATTGAAAGCAATGCTCCATAGCAGCAACCCCTACGATGCGCTCACCGAGCAAGGGGTACAAGTTTCTATCGATGATTTTAAGCAAATCTATCGCTCCACCCGCTTGCAACCGATGCAACTGCGCCCGGATGCCACACAATTGCTCCACACATTGCACCGCGACTACCCCTCAACTCCTCTATTTCTAATCACCGACGGCGATTCCACACGCCAACGCGCCAAAATCACCGCGCTTGGCTTAGGCCGGTTCTTTGCGCCTGACCACATCATCATCAGCGAAGAAATCGGATGGGACAAGCACTCGCCTATGCCCTTCATTCACGCAATGGCTCGCGCCAATCGCCCCACAGGATGGATTTATGTCGGCGACAATATTTCCAAAGATTTTCACCACCCAAACCTATTGGGATGGACCACAATAATGCTGGCTGACGACGGCACAAACGTGCACTCACAAGCAATAGAAGTGCCGGCCGAATATAAGCCTCAACTCACCATAAAATCCCTCATCCAAATACTATGCCAATAGCACTAATCACCGGTATCACCGGACAAGACGGCTCATTCTTGGCCGAATTTTTGCTCGAAAAGGGCTATGAAGTCCACGGCATTATCCGCCGCAGTTCGTCGTTCAACACCGAACGTATCGAACACCTCTATCTCGACGAATGGGTGCGCGATATGCACCGCAAACGTCTGCTCACGCTCCACTACGGCGATATGACCGACTCATCATCGCTCATTCGCATCATAGGCGAAGTGAAGCCCGATGAAATATATAATTTGGCGGCACAAAGCCACGTAAAAGTATCGTTCGACGTGCCGGAATATACTGCCGACACCGACGCTGTGGGCGTGCTTCGACTGCTCGAAGCCGTGCGCATCCTTGGCTTGGAGAAGCACTGCCGCATCTATCAAGCATCTACCTCCGAACTCTTCGGCAAGGTGCAGGAAGTGCCCCAAAGCGAAACCACCCCCTTCTACCCGCGCTCGCCCTACTCCGTGGCGAAACTCTATGCCTACTGGATTATGAAGAACTACCGCGAAAGTTATGGTATGTTCACTGCCAACGGTATTCTTTTCAATCACGAATCTGAACGCCGCGGCGAGAACTTCGTCACTCGCAAAATCACTTTAGCAGCCGCTCGCATCACTGCCGGACTGCAAGAAAAACTATATCTCGGCAACCTCAATGCTATGCGCGACTGGGGCTACGCTCGCGACTATGTGGAATGTATGTGGCTCATCCTCCAACAGCCTGAGCCCGACGACTTCGTAGTAGCCACCGGCGAATTTCACTCCGTGCGCGAATTTACCACTCTAGCATTCGCTCGCGCCGGCATCAATCTGCGCTGGGAAGGCGAAGGCCTCAACGAAAAAGGTATCGACACGGCCACCGGTCGCATTTTGGTCGAAGTCGACCCACGCTTTTTCCGCCCCGCCGAAGTGGAACAACTCCTCGGCAACCCCGAAAAAGCACGTCGCGTACTGGGTTGGAACCCGCGTGCCACTTCTTTCGAGCGCTTAGTCGAAATTATGGTTGATGCCGATATGGCTTTAGTTAAAAAACAATCGTGATATGCTCAATCTCAACTCAAAAATATACGTTGCCGGCCACCGTGGCCTGGTTGGGTCGGCCATTATGCGCAACCTTCAACAGCGCGGCTTCACCAACGTAATCGGACGCACTCATGCCGAATTGGACCTGCTCGACGGCGTGGCCGTGCGCCAATTCTTCGACCTCGAACAACCCGACGCAGTAGTATTGGCCGCCGCTCACGTTGGCGGCATCATGGCCAACAGCGTGTACCGTGCCGACTTCATCTATCAAAACCTCCAAATCCAGCAAAACGTAATCGGCGAAGCATGGCGCCATGGGGTGAAGCACCTTCTTTTTCTGGGCTCCACTTGTATTTACCCTCGCGAAGCGCCCCAACCTATCACAGAAGATGCTCTTCTTACTTCGCCACTGGAATACACCAACGAACCTTACGCCATCGCTAAAATCGCCGGGTTGAAACTCTGCGAGTCGCTCAATTTGCAATATAGCACTAACTACATTGCCGTGATGCCCACCAACCTCTATGGGCCTAACGACAATTTCGACCTCGTCAACAGCCACGTCCTCCCGGCAATGATTCGCAAGATGCACCTCGCTCGTCTGCTCAACGAAAATCGCGAAGTCGAACTGCGTGCCGATCTCACACGTCGCCCCATCCCCAACCTCGATGCAGCATCTGCCTCGATGCAGCAAATCTCCGAAGCCCTTGCATCATTCGGCATCCACGCTTCACACCTCGACCTTTGGGGTAGCGGACGTCCTCTGCGAGAATTTCTTTGGAGCGAAGATATGGCCGACGCTTCAGTGCACATCCTGCTCAACGTTGACTTCAAAGACCTTTGCCAAGACCATAACCCCATCCGCAATACCCACATCAACATCGGCACCGGCATCGAACTTTCTATCGGTGAACTTGCCAATCAAATCCGCTCCACCGTGGGCTTCAAAGGCGAAATCCGCTGGGACGCGTCAAAACCCGACGGCACTATGCGCAAACTCTGCAACGTCGACAAACTTCACGCTCTCGGCTGGCGCCACAAGGTAGAACTCCCCGACGGCATCGCCCGCCTCTACCGCTGGTATTGCGAAAGTATCTGACCGATGCCCATAGTTGAATTAGCCCGATTAGCCAAGTAGGCTTATTGGGCTAATTCGCGTTTTCATTATCAAATATGCACAAATTGGCCAATAATTGTTCAAAACGGTGAAAAATTTAATATTTACGCAATATTGGAGCACTTTTTTGGCCATTTATAGCACGTATATGGATTTTTTTTGCGAAATTTGCAAAGATAAATACAATACAACCAACAAAGAATGGAATTTTCAGCCCAACAGATAGCCTCCTTAATAGGTGGCACAGTGGAAGGCAATCCTCA
Organism: Bacteroidales bacterium; assembly: GCA_004552725.1. Taxonomy (GTDB): domain Bacteria; phylum Bacteroidota; class Bacteroidia; order Bacteroidales; family Muribaculaceae; genus CAG-873. The sequence goes on from SFNM01000046.1 coordinate 10,091, forward strand.
AGCGATTGTCAACTCTTTTGCCAAAATTGAGGAGGCAACGGCCGGCTCAATCACTTTTTTGGCCAATCCCAAATATAATCACTACATATATTCTACGCAAGCCTCCATCGTTTTGGTAGGACGTAATTTAGAATTAGAGCATCCTGTTGAAACTACTCTCATCCGCGTAGATGACCCGTATGCCACATTGGCTCAACTACTGCAATTTGCACAGCAAGCAATGGCACCGCAACTCCAAGGCGTAGAGCAGCCATCCTTTGTGGCCGAAGACGTGGAAATACCTGCTGACGCGTATATAGGAGCCTTTGCTTACATCGGCACCGGATGTCGCATCGGTAGCGGAGTGAAGATTTACCCACAAGCCTACGTTGGCCCGGGGGTGGTGCTCGGCGACAACACAGTGGTTTATCCCGGTGCAAAAATCTACCATGGATGCCGCATCGGTGCTCGATGCATCATTCATGCAGGGGCCGTAGTTGGCGCCGACGGCTTCGGCTTCGCTCCCACTGCCGACGGCTCCTACAGCAAAATACCGCAAATCGGCATCGTAGAAATTCATGACGATGTGGAAATCGGTGCCAACACCACAGTGGACCGCGCTACTATGGGTGCCACAGTCATAGAACAAGGTGCCAAACTCGACAACCTTATTCAAGCCGCCCACAACACCACCATCGGTCGCAACACCGTCATCGCCGCTCAAGTGGGCATTGCCGGCAGCACTCACATCGGTGCCAATTGCATGATTGGCGGCCAAGTAGGATTTGCCGGACATATCACCGTGGGCGACGGTTCCAAATTCGGTGCTCAATCCGGTGTGCCCAACAGCGTACCTGCCCAATCACGCTTGCTCGGCACTCCCGCGGTACACGAGCGCGACTTCGCTCGTCAAGTGGTGCACGTTAAGCGCCTCGGCGACCTCTTCGACCGCGTAGCAAAATTAGAAAAAGTAATTAATCAACCGCAATAATAAAACAACAACATATATGAAGCAAACAACTCTCGGCAGCTCTTTCTCCCTCACCGGCAAAGGCTTACACTCCGGTTGCCAACTCACCGCAGAATTCTGCCCGGCACCCGAAAACCATGGTTATAAAATCCAACGTATCGACCTCGAAGGCCAACCCACCCTTGACTGCCTCGCCGAAAACGTTGTGGCCACCAACCGTGGCACCGTTTTGGCTCGCGGCGAAGTAAAAGTAAGCACCATCGAACACGCTCTCGCTGCTCTCTATGCTTTAGGGGTTGACAACTGTCTCATCAAAGTCAATGGACCTGAATTGCCTATCATCAACGGCAGTGCAAGCCCGTTTGCCGAGGCTATTGCCGCCGCCGGAATTGTAGAACAAAATGCTGAACGTGAGTTCTATGTTGTAAAACACAAGCTCGAAGTGGTCGACGAAGAATCAGGCTCGAAAATTCTAATCCTTCCCGATGATGAATTTTCCGTGGAAGTGAAAGTCAACTTCCACTCGCCCGTACTTGCCAACCAATACGCCTCGATGGAACATGTGTCGGAGTTCGCCAAAGAAATCGCACCCGCGCGTACATTCGTATTTGTGCGCGAAATCCAACCGCTCCTCCAAGCAGGCTTAATCAAAGGTGGCGACTTGGACAATGCTATCGTAATCTACGACAGCCCCATCGTCCACGACCAACTCAAAGCCATCGCCGACTTGGTTGGTGTAGAGTGCCCAACCCTCGACACTTACGGATACATCAACCCCGACCCGCTCCAATTTGAAAACGAGCCTGCTCGCCACAAACTCCTCGACGTAATCGGCGACATCGCTCTCATCGGCCGTCCTCTCAAAGGCAAAATCATCGCCACCAAACCAGGCCACGGCATCAACACAGCCATGGCTAAAGATATCCGTCGCGACATCAAACGTCAGGACATCCAATGCCCGGTATACGACCCCAACAAGGAGCCGGTGATGGACAACAATGTAATCCGCACCAAATTGCCCCACCGCTATCCCTTCCTCTTGGTCGACAAAATCATTGAAGTGGCTCCGCAATATATCGTAGGTGTGAAGAACGTCACCACCAACGAACCATTCTTCCAAGGCCACTTCCCGCAAGAACCGGTGATGCCCGGTGTGCTCCTCATCGAAGCAATGGCCCAAACCGGTGGTTTGCTCGTGCTCGGAACTGTAGAAGAAGCCGAACGCTACTCTACTTACTTCATGAAAATCGACAACGTGAAGTTCCGCCAAAAAGTAGTGCCCGGCGATACTCTCATTTTCCACGTGTCGTTCCTCACCGAAATGCGCCGCGGATGCGCCGTGATGAAAGGCCGCGCTTTCGTTGGCGAAAAAATCGTGTGCGAATGTGAGTTTATGGCTCAAATAATCAAAAACAAGTAATCTTTTGAAATGAATCAACCCTTAGCATCTATCCACCCCAACGCAAAAATCGCCCCCAACGTTATCATCGACCCGTTCGTAACTATCGAAGACAACGTAGAGATTGGCGAAGGCACCCACATCATGTCGGGCGCTGTGATTATGTGGGGTGCTCGTATAGGACGCAACTGCCGCATTTTCCCCAATGCGGTAGTTAGCGCCATCCCGCAAGACCTCAAATTCCACGGCGAAGAGACTCTGGCTATCGTCGGCGACAATACCACCTTGCGCGAATGTGTCACCGTGAACCGCGGTACTGACGCTCGCGGCAAGACCGTCGTTGGCGACAATTGCTTGATAATGGCCTACTCCCATGTGGCTCACGATGCCATCGTGGGCAATAATGTCATCATTTCCAACGCCACTCAACTCGCCGGCGAAGTGGTGGTAGATGATTGCGCTGTGATTGGTGGCGGCACTTTGGTGCACCAATTCTGCCACATCGGCGCCCATGTAATGGTGCAAGGCGGCAGCCGCATCGGCAAAGACGTGCCACCATACGTCAAAGCCGCTCGCGAACCGGTGGCTTACACCGGCATAAACTCCGTGGGTCTGCGTCGTCGCGGTTTCTCTAACGAAACTATTGCTGCCATTCAAGACGTGTATCGATACATCTATCAGCACAATCTCAACGTGTCCGACGCTGTGCGTCGTATCGAGGAGTCTGTGCCACAATCGCCCGAGCGCGACGCTATCATCGACTTCGTGCGCACGTCTCGTCGCGGCATTATCCGCGGTTACTGTTAATTTCTAATCGTACATTCTCATACTGAAGACTGAGCCATGTCCGGGGCGAGGAGTTCGTCGCCTACCGACCTCGTGAGCGGTGGGAGGAAAGTCCGGGCAACACAGAGCACCAAACTCCCCTCGGGGAGCCGGCGGAAACGTTGGAGTAGAGTGACAGAAAACAACCGCCGCCTCGGCGGCAAGGGTGAAAAGGCGGGGTAAGAGCCCACCGGGCACCACAGCGATATGGTGTGCCGCACTCCTTTTGGGTTGCAAGGTCAAGTATACCGGCATTTAAGGGTTGCTCGCCCATTGCCGGGGGGTAGACTGCGCAGATAAATGACGAACAGCGCGGGGTGTGTCGGCTTCCGATACTACCCACGCTACATAACTCGGCTTATACCCCGCCCCCGGGGGCTCTTTCTTCTTTTTATTTTTCTTTTATGGCTGAATCCAACGACTGGTGGACCGCTCCCGCCGAAAGCGACGATGGCCGACTCATTATGGTCTCCGGCCGTCGTGACATCCAAAAATTCCGTTCAAATCCTCGCTTCTCAATTCGCATCGAAATCCAATGGACTTATTCCGACGCGCCTAATGCCGCTATGCCCGATGATCACGATGCCGAACTGATGGGACAAGCCACCGACGCACTCAGCGAAGTGTTGGCCGCCGACCCCGTGGCCGTTATCACCGGTATTTTCACCGGCGCCGGCGAACGCACTTGGGTTTTCTACACCCTCTCCACAAATATTTTTCAGAAGAAACTCAACCAGGCTTTAGAACCGCTTCCAACCCTTCCTCTGGTTATCACCGCTGAAAACGACCCTGATTGGGAAGCATACGACGAAATGGCCCAACTCGAAATCCAATGCTAACCGTTGGCTTGAGTATTACCGTGGGATAAATCGCTCGTCGACATACGCCAAAGAGCCTTCTTCTACCTTGCGACGTAGTATTTCTATCGCTTGAAGATAGGTAGCGGGCATTGCTTTGCGCAACACGGCAATTGACAATCCATCTTGATAATCGCGTAATAAAGTGTCAATTACACCTTCTATCGTCTCTTCTTTGCGATGGATATTATCCTTCAACATCGCTTTCTTGCTCCGGCAGAAATCACATTTACCACACGGTTGCGCATCACACTCACCAAAGTATTTAAGCATTTGCTGCACTCGGCAACCGCTATTGGCGAATGCAAAAGTACGCACTGCATCAAGCCTCACACGTGCTTTTTCGAGCATATCTTCGTAGACTGTCCGCGGTATCTGTATCTTATCTTTATCTTCGCGACGCACAGGATAATACACAAATGGATTGGTACGCGCCGGCACGTATGTGATGACGTGCATCCTGCTCAATTTGATGATTGAATCCATCACATTCTGCAGCGGCAGCGAAGAGCGGAATGAAATTTCATTCTCGTTGATGGGCACAAAGTCGGCAAATATGCCGGAATAGGTGCGCAAAATAGTTTGCAACACATGGTCAGTTTGACCATCGAGATTGAGTGAATAAAATTCGTGCTTTGGTATGGCCACCATAA
>SFNM01000047.1 GCA_004552725.1 Bacteroidales bacterium
ACAGTCAACATTCTGCTAAAATTTATTTAAAAAATTTTTATTCAATGCATTTCTGCAAAAAAAATGGTAAATTTGCAAAAAAGATAGCCTTAATATGAGTTTTCCCATATACGTCGCTCCGCTTCAAGGATACACCGATGCCGAATGGCGTTTGGCCCATCGTCGCATTTATGGCGATGGTGCCACGGCTTATTATTCACCTTTTGTGCGAGTAGAACATGGAGAAGTGCGACAGCGCGATTTGCGCGATACGACTCCAACCAATGAGTATTTGTTGGTGCCGCAAATTATCTTTCGTAATAAGGATGAGTTTACGCTATTGGTTGAGGCGCTTGAGCGTCAAGGGTATAGGCAGATAGACCTTAACATCGGATGCCCATTTCCACCGCAAGTGAAGCGCGGACGCGGCGCCGGTGCGCTTTTGCATCCGGAGATGCTCAAGGAGATTGGCGTAATAATTGAGCGACTGCCACACATCTCTTTTTCAGTAAAAATGCGATTGGGCGTTGATGCGCTCGACCAATGGCGAAACTGCGCTTCGGTGCTGAACTCCATGCAGCTCAGCCATGTCACTATCCATCCTCGAATAGCCCGCCAAGGATATAAAGGTGAATTGCAGCTTAATGAATTGGAAGAATGTATCAGCGCAATCGCACATCCTATAATATATAATGGTGGAGTTTGTGCTGTTGAAGATATTGACCGAGCCATGACAATCTCCGGCATAAGCGGTGTGATGATAGGACGCGGGCTTTTGCGTCGTCCTTCTCTCATTGAGGAGTGGCGGTCACAACGAGAATGGACTGCAGAGGAGCGCTTCGTCGCAATGTGCAGATTTCATCAGTCGGTGTATGACCTTCGACGCTTGCGACTCTCCGGCGGAGAAGCTCAGGTGTTGCAGTCGATGCGTACTTTTTGGGATTATGCCGATGGCGAAGTGGATAGGCATTTTCTTAAGAGTTTGCGCAAAGCCACATCATTGTCGTCCTACATATCAATAATTAGCAACGAGATTTGACTTCACTTACATGGATTTTTTATAAAAGCGGTGGTGGTTTGCAAAATTTTTCGTAACTTTGCACATCGAAAAACCTCCCACAGAATATATATGATTACATTCTTCAAGAAGGATAGCCGCACTATTTTTATGGTCCAATCAACTGCTGCCCTTAGCAGTGAGGATTGCGACCGCTTGGCGTGGCTGTTCAATGGCGCCAAACCAATGGCCGCCCGAATTGTCCGCGGTTCGTTTATCGGACCTCGTCGCGAAATGATTACTCCTTGGAGCACTAATGCCGTTGAGATTTCCCAAAATATGGGTCTGAACGGCATTTTGCGTATTGAAGAGTTCCACAAAGTCGACAATCCCGACGATGCTCAATACGACCAAATGCTCCAACGATTGTACACCAACATCAGTGCCGCTGAATTTGAGAAAAAAGCGAAGCCGGCGCCAATTGTGTACATTGAAGACATTCACGCATACAACCAATCCGAAGGCTTGGCCCTTTCTGCTGAAGAAGAACAGTATCTCGATGAATTATCCAAGCGGTTAGGTCGCCCGCTCACCGATAGCGAAGTGTTTGGCTTCTCACAAGTAAATTCCGAGCACTGTCGCCATAAGATTTTCAACGGTACTTTTGTCATTGACGGCGAAGAGAAACCCATGTCGCTGTTTAAAATGATTAAAAAAACTTCACAAGAAAATCCCGGCGGCTTGGTATCGGCCTACAAAGACAACGTGGCTTTTGTAGCCGGCCCGCGCATCGAGCAATTCTATCCCACCAACCCCGACCGCCCCGACTTCTTCGAAGAACGACGTATCAACACCGTGATTTCGCTTAAAGCAGAAACGCACAACTTCCCTACCACAGTTGAGCCGTTCAACGGTGCTGCTACAGGCACCGGCGGCGAAATCCGCGACCGCCTCGGCGGTGGCCGTGCTTCCCTACCCTTGGCCGGCACAGCCGTGTATATGACCTCATATCCGCGCTTGTCGCCGGAAAAGAAATGGGAACTGATGTTCAACCCACGTGTGTGGTTATATCAAACACCTGCAGAAATTCTTATTAAAGCATCAAACGGCGCTTCCGATTTCGGCAATAAATTCGGCCAACCGCTCATCTGCGGCTCCGTACTCACATTCGAGCATGCTGAGCATGGTCGCACCTTTGGCTACGATAAAGTGATAATGCTTGCAGGTGGTGTAGGCTATGCCGACCGTAAAGATGCTCAAAAAGGTCATCCCAAGCCCGGTCAGAAAGTAGTGGTTTCAGGTGGTGATAACTATCGCATCGGTATGGGTGGCGGTGCCGTATCGTCGGTGGATACCGGCTCATACGCAAACGCTATTGAACTCAATGCCGTGCAACGCGCCAATCCTGAAATGCAAAAACGTGTGTCGAATGTGATCCGTGCCCTGGCTGAGTCGCCCGAGAACCCCATCGTATCCATTCACGACCACGGCGCAGGCGGTCACCTCAACGCTTTGTCGGAATTGGTGGAAGAAACCGGCGGCCACATTGATTTGGACGCACTGCCCGTAGGCGATCCCACCCTCTCTGCCAAAGAGATTATCGGCAATGAGAGCCAGGAGCGTATGGGCTTCGTAATCAATGGTGAAGACATTCCCTTGGTGCAACGCATCGCCGACCGCGAACGTGCACCTATGTATATAGTAGGTGAAACTACCGGCGACCATCGTTTCGTGTTCGAAGCGAACGATGGCACCAAGCCCATCGACCTCCAAATGGAGGATATGTTTGGTCGTTCGCCCAAAACCGTGATGGTAGACAAAACCATCAAACGCGAATATCAACAGCCGACCACAGACTCTGCTCAAATCCAACAATATTTGGAGAATGTGCTCCAATTGGAGGCAGTGGCTTGTAAAGATTGGCTCACTAATAAAGTCGACCGCTCCGTGACAGGTCGTATCGCTCGCCAACAATGCCAAGGTGAGTTGCAATTGCCGTTGAGCGACTGCGGTGTGGTATCGCTCGACTACCACGGCAAATCCGGTATCGCCACTTCTATCGGTCACGCCCCTCAAGCAGCATTGGCCGACTCAGCCAAAGGCTCCGTGCTATCTATCGCTGAAGCACTCACCAATATTGTGGGTGCAAATTTGCGCAAAGGCCTCAAATCAGTGTCGCTAAGTGCCAACTGGATGTGGCCTTGTCGCAACGAAGGCGAAGACGCTAATCTCTATCGTGCAGTGGAGGCTTGCTCCAACTTTGCTTGCGCACTCGGCATCAACATTCCTACCGGCAAAGACTCTTTGTCGATGACTCAAAAGTATAGCGATGGCACTCAGGTGCTCGCTCCCGGCACAGTGATTATCTCCGCTGCCGGCGAAGTGGCCAATGTGCGTCGCACAGTATCGCCTGTGGCTGTTCGCGCCAAAGGTTCAGCGTTCTACTATGTTGACTTCTCAGGCGATGCACTTCGCTTGGGCGGCTCGGCTTTGTGGCAAACACTCGGCGCCGTTGGTTCCGACGTGCCCACTGTTGTATCGGCAGAAGGCTTTGCCAACGCGTTCGAAGCCATTCAGCAACTGGTGCGCCACCGCAAACTTCAAGCCATGCACGACGTGAGCGCCGGCGGCTTGATTACTACTCTTTTGGAGATGATTTTCTCCAATACTCGTGGCGGTTTGGCCATCAATACCGATGCCTTCGCCGCTGCCGGCGAAACTGACTTGGTGAAAGTGCTCTTTGCTGAGAACCCTGCTGTTGTAATCGAAGTATCTGACTCCGCTCGCCAAAGTGTAGAACAAATCTTGCGCGAAGCCGCGATTAAATTCCACTATATTGGCACCACCACCGACGAACGCAGCATCACCGTTGACCACCTAAGCCAACAGCTGACGTTCGATGTCGACGCTCTCCGCCGCGTGTGGTTCAAACCTTCATACGTGCTCGACCGCCTGCAATCCGGTGAACAATGTGCTGAAGCACGTTTCAATCACTTCGACCGCCAGCCGCTGCGTTGGGCCATCGCTCCGCGTTTCAAGGGTAAACTCAAGGACCTTGGCCTCACCGATATGCGCAAATATCGCTCGGGCGTTCGCGCCGCCATCATCCGCGAAAAAGGTGTGAACGGTGACCGCGAAATGGCTTACTCGCTCTTCTTGGCCGGCTTCGACGTGAAGGACGTGCACATGACCGACCTTATGAGTGGCCGTGAAACCCTCGAAGACGTGAATATGATTGTGTTCTGCGGTGGTTTCTCAAATTCCGATGTGCTTGGGTCTGCCAAAGGTTGGGCCGGTGGTTTCCGATGGAACGAAAATGCACGCAAAGCCCTCGAAAACTTCTACAAACGCCCCGATACACTGAGCCTTGGCATCTGCAACGGCTGTCAACTGATGGTGGAACTTGGCCTTATTAAGCCTGTCGATGAAAACGGTGCAATGCCTCGCATGGAACATAATATTAGCCACAAATTCGAGTCTACCTTCTTGGGGCTTACCATTCCTAAGAACCCATCTGTAATGCTCGGCTCGTTGGCCGGTATGCGCTTGGGCATCTGGGTAGCCCACGGCGAGGGTCGCTTTATGCTCCCCGGTGGCGTAAATAAGTTTAATGTGGCTGCTCGCTACGCTTACAAAGAATATCCGGGCAACCCCAATGGCTCTGCCGGTGCCGTAGCCGCTATCTGCTCTAACGACGGTCGCCACTTGGCAATGATGCCACACTTGGAACGTGCTATCTTCCCATGGCAGTGTGGCTTCTATCCCGCATCGCGCCGCAACGAAGACGTCACCCCGTGGATCGAAGCATTCGTCAACGCACGCCGATGGATTGAATCTCGCTAACCGAAGTATTGATTTCACGCAACTCCTTTGAGCAGCGTTTGATTATAAGTAGAATGTAAACGTAAATATAATTGCGTTTACATTCTACTTTATTATAAAAAGTCTTGCTGTTGGATTATTCCTTCCGTTGTATTACTGATTGCGTGAGAAGTCTGAATACGACATCAATCGATACTTACAAACTTCTCGGAGAAGCTACTCAAATTTTATTCTGTACAAATATATAAATTTTGAATTTTTTTTGAAATAATTCTTGCACAGTTGGCAAAAAAGTTGTAATTTTGCGCCATATTTTTGAAAATGAACCCAAGAATGTCAAAATTAGCATCGCATAGCATTGTTTCGTCGGCCATAAGTGCCCGACGATCGCGTGTGACCGCTATAAAATTTATGGTATAAGCGATGACAACGACATTCTCACCATATAGCGCTGCTTCAGCCGTCAGATGCCCCTTGCGGGGCTCGGACCTGAAGCAGCGCCTGCGTTTGTACAATTTCTATTCTTTCTTATCACTTAATCCAACTAAAGATGTCTTCACTAAGGTTTAAAGTGGTTGAAGAGGCATTCGACCACAAAGCAATGCCGGTCAACATCCCGGCCGAACGACCCGAAGCGTACTTCGCTAAGGCTGTGTTCAATCGTAAAAAAATGTTTGAATACCTGCCCAAAGACACCTACGACGAACTTATCGCGGCCATCGAGGACAAACGTCCTATCTCTCGCTCCTTGGCCGATAGCGTGGCCGAAGGAATGAAAAGATGGGCTATCGACAACGGCGCTCGTCACTATACCCACTGGTTCCACCCCCTCACTGATGGTACTGCCGAAAAGCATGATGCCTTCATTGAGCACGACGGCAAAGGTGGCGTGGTGGAAGAGTTCTCCGGTAAACTGCTTGTGCAACAAGAACCCGATGCATCTTCCTTCCCCAATGGCGGTATTCGCAACACCTTCGAAGCCCGCGGCTATTCTGCTTGGGACATCTCCTCACCTGCGTTCATTCTTGATGGTACTCTCTGTATTCCTACCATCTTCATTTCATATACCGGCGAAAGCCTTGACTACAAAACGCCCCTACTGCGTGCGCTCAACTCCGTAGACCAGGCCGCTACAAAAGTGGCTCGTTTCTTCGACCCTGAAGTGAAGCACGTGCGTTCTTATCTCGGTTGGGAACAGGAATACTTCCTTGTTGACGAAGCGCTTTACGCTGCGCGTCCTGACTTGGTACTCACCGGGCGCACTCTTATGGGCCACGAAAGTGCCAAAAACCAACAACTTGAAGACCACTACTTTGGCGCAATTCCTTCGCGCGTGGAAGCCTTCATGCTCGACCTTGAAATCGAAGCACACAAACTTGGCATACCGGCCAAAACTCGTCACAACGAGGTGGCCCCCAACCAGTTTGAACTCGCTCCCATCTTCGAAGAAACTAACCTCGCTAACGACCATAACTTGCTGCTGATGTCACTTATGTCGGAAGTGGCTCGTCGTCATAATTTCCGTGTACTTCTTCACGAAAAACCCTTCGCCGGCATCAATGGTAGCGGTAAGCACAACAACTGGAGCCTCGGCACCGATCGTGGCACCCTACTCTTCGCTCCCGGCAAGAATGCCAAGGAAAACCTTCAATTCATCACATTCATCGTGAATGTGATGGCTGCAGTACACACTCACAATGCACTGCTTAAGGCATCCATCATGTCGGCAACCAACTGCCATCGCCTCGGCGCTAACGAAGCACCTCCTGCCATCATCTCTATCTTCACCGGTAAGGCAGTGGCCAACCTTCTCGATATGCTTGAGAATGCTACCGCTGCCGACTTGGCCGACATCTCAAAGAAAGAGGGCGTGTCGCTCGGTTTGGCTCAAATACCCGAACTTCTGATCGACAATACCGACCGCAACCGCACATCGCCTTTTGCTTTCACCGGCAACCGCTTCGAATTCCGCGCTGTAGGTTCATCGGCCAACTGCGCTTGCGCCATGCTCGCTCTCAATGCTGCGGTGGCTGACCAACTCAACCAATTCCACGTTGCTGTGACCGCTCGCCTCGAAGCCGGAGAACAACTCGAAGAAGCCATCTTGGCCGAACTCCGCCCATTGGTAAAACAATCCAAAGCCATCCACTTCGACGGCAACGGCTATTCTGAAGAGTGGAAAGAAGAAGCGGCTCGTCGCGGACTGGACTGCGAGACCTCCGCTCCCAAAATTTTCGACGCATACCTCAGCACGGCGTCGGTGGATATGTTTGCCCGCACCGGAGTCTTCTCCAAATTGGAACTTGAAGCCCGCAACGAAGTTAAGTGGGAAATGTACACCAAAAAAGTACAAATCGAAGCCCGAGTGCTTGGCGACCTCGCTATCAACCACATCATCCCGGTAGCCACTCGCTACCGCTCAATGTTGGTCGACAACGTAGTTAAACTCAAAGAACTTTTCCCCGGCACCAAAGGCGCCCAAATTGTGGCTCACGACCTCGAAACCATCGAGAAAATCGGCGCTCACCTCGAAATTATCAAGGCAGAAACCGACCGCATGATTGATGCTCGCAAGGAAGCCAACCGTATCGACAGCGAGCGCGAAAAAGCAATTGCTTACCACGATAATGTGGTGCCTCCAATGGAAGTTATCCGCCGCCACATCGACAAACTCGAACTTATGGTCGACAACGAAATGTGGCCTTTGCCCAAATATCGCGAACTCCTTTTCATTCGTTAAATGGAACCACTCAAACACGAGTGCGGCGTAGCCCTCATACGGCTACGTCGCCCTCTATCTTATTTTAAAGAAAAATACGGTAGTTACACTTACGCCTTGGATAAGTTGTACCTCCTGATGGAGAAGCAGCATAATCGCGGCCAAGAAGCTGCAGGCGTCGGTGTGGTGAAACAAAACGGTACACCAGGCCACGAACTAATCTTTCGCGAACGTGCGCTCGGTAAAGATGCCATACCTACAATCTTCGGCAAAATTGGTCAAGAAATTCCGGAAGATGTCAACTCTTTGCCCGAAGACGAAGTAGATATGTTCGCCCCCTTTATCGGCCAGGTGTATATGGGCCATTTACGCTATTCCACTACAGGAAAAAGCGGCTTGATGTATGCCCACCCTGTGCTCCGTCGCAACAACTGGCGCTCGCGCTCGTTGATGCTTTGCGGCAACTTTAATATGACCAATGTCAGTGCGATGTTCGACCGCGTGGTCTCCTCCGGTCAGCATCCACGTATATATAGCGACACCAACATCATTCTTGAGCAAGTTGGCTACGCGCTCGATAAAGAAAACCATCGTCTTTATCGTGATTATCGCGACACTCTGCACGATCCGGCTCTGGCTCTTGCCATCGAAGATAACCTCGATATGGGCGCAGTGCTTCGCAATGTGGCCCCTCAGTGGGATGGTGGATATGTGATGTGTGGCGTTGTCGGTTCCGGCGATATGTTTGCAATGCGCGACTCCCATGGCATCCGCCCCGGTTTTTACTACTACGACGATGAAGTGGTGGTAGTGGCATCCGAACGCCCGGTAATTCAAACCACTTTCAATGTTCCTGCCGATGCAGTACACGAACTCGGGTTCGGCCAAGCAATCATCGTTAACAAGGCCGGCGATATTTCGTTGCAGCAAATCCTCGAACCGTTGGATAATCGTCGATGCTCATTCGAGCGGATTTACTTCTCGCGCGGTAGCGATGTAGATATTTATCGCGAGCGCAAAGCCCTCGGTGCTGCTTTAGTTAACGATATTCTCAAAATGGTAAATTATGATGTGGAACACACTGTGTTCTCCTTCATTCCAAACACCGCCGAGGTCGCTTTCTTTGGTATGACACAGGAACTCGAGCACATGCTCGACCGTTGCAAACTTCGCGATATCAAGCAATTAATTGCACAAGGACGCGATGATGATGAGTCGCTTAGGCAAGTCTTGCGCCGCCGCATCCGCATCGAGAAAGTAGCCATCAAAGACGTTAAAATGCGCACGTTTATCACCGAAGGCTCATCGCGCGATGATATGGTGGCTCATGTCTACGATGTGACATACGGCACCATCACACCCGATGTCGACACCCTTGTGATTATCGACGACAGCATAGTTCGTGGAACCACACTTCGCCAATCAATCTTGCGACAACTCGACCGCTTGCATCCTGCACGCATAATAGTTGTAAGTTCCTCGCCGCAAGTGCGTTATCCCGACTATTACGGCATAGATATGTCGGCCCTCGACCAGTTCATTGCATTCCATGCCGCTATTCGCCTCCTTCGCCTTTCCGGTCGTGAGAACGTCCTACATCAAGTATATAAAAATTGTATCAATCAGCGTAATCTTCCTGACAGCGAACGCACCAACTGTGTGAAAGATATTTATGCTCCTTTCTCGGAGACCGAAATATCGCAGTCAATCGCTGCTCTCCTCGTTGAAGAAAGTACGCACCCCCTCAAAGCCAAAATAGACATCCTGTACCAATCGCTTACCGGCCTTCACCAAGCAATCCCGGAATATCCCGGCGACTGGTATTTCTCGGGCGACTACCCCACCCCCGGAGGCAATCGAATGGTCAACGAAGCCTACATCGACTTTTACGAACACAATATCCAACAATAAGTGCAGTTTCTAAGCAATCAGGGCACCAAAGCCATCCGGCCAAGGTGCCCTAATTCCATATCCGAGAGTTTCTTTAGAAAATAGGTTTCACAACTTCAACGCGTAAGCCCAATGCGCTAATAATGCGATAGAACGCTCCAACGCTCGGCACGATTACCCCATTTTCAAGTTTAGAAATGTAAGATTTTGTTGAATGAATTTTTGCGGCCAATTCTGCCTGAGTCATTTTTGCTTCTTTCCTGGCATCAAGCAGTATTTGGCCGGAGTAGAATGATAATGCATCCTCCTCAGCCTGAATCCGCTGAGCGGTGCCTTCCTTGCCGAAGCGCTCGTCAAGCACGGCATCGTAATCAGATATTTTGTGATTGTTTGTCTGCATAATAAGCCTCCTTTATTCGAATTGCTTTATCGATTTCATTAATAGGTGTTTTTTGACTTTTTTTCTGAAAGCCATTGAAGAGCACTACAATATGTCCTTCATCAAAGATAAAGAAAACTCTAAAAATGTTTCCTCCATATTCGGTGCGTAGCTCATAAATGCCGTCTCGAATAAGCTTTACAAATTTGAACGGTAATCTATCTTGCGTCTTTAAAAGGAGCAAACCATATTGAATCTTTTCTTGTTCTTTGGAAGTGAGTGTCCCCATAAAAGCTTCAAAATAGCCTCCGTATGTTAATATTCTTCTTTTCATTCGGCAAAGTTACAAAATGTTGTTCAATCTTGCAACTTTTATCCTGAATTTCTCAACTCATTGCAGCGATTTTTAGGTTGTTTTGCGGTTTTGTGGGCTGATTTTTATGCTCTTGAGCATTTTTGGCAAGTTTTTCGGAGTTTTTGCGTTATTTCTAAAAGATTTTTCGTAAATTCGCAGTGCTTTTAGGCATTTATCATAATATTCAGATATTCAATAACTAATATCATAAGAACTTATCCAAAATGAAGTTAACCTTCTATATCGACTACCGTACCAATTGGGGCGAAGCGTTGTATATCTCCGGCAACGTAGAACCTCTTGGCAACGATGACTACACCAAGGCTGTATCACTCAAACTTGAAGGAACAGAGCATTGGAGCCTTTCGCTCGAACTCCCCGATGACATCGCTGATTTTGAGTATCATTACGAGGTACGTCACGAAAATGGCGGTTGCAAGCGCGAATGGGGCCCTGCCCATCGCTTCCTCCGCGGACGCAGTGCGCGCAACTACACCGTATACGACCGTTGGCAAGACCAACCTTGGGACAAGCCCTACTATGCCTCAGCTTTCACCGATTGCATTTGCAAACGTGCCGAGCAAGGCAAGACAGTTTTGCCTCGTCAAGGTTATGTAACCTTCGCCGTGGCTGCTCCTATGTTGCAACCCGATTGGAAATTAGCCATTTGCGGCGCTTCGCAGTCGCTCGGCAATTGGGATCCGGCCAAAGCAGTCGCTATGAGCGATGCCGAATTTCCCATTTGGAAGGCTACGGTTGATGGTAAAGACCTCGACCCCGACACCGAATACAAATTTCTCATCCTCGACCATAATGGCGAAGTAGTAGCATGGGAAGGTGGCAACAATCGCTCTATCGCAGTGGAAGTTCGTCCCGACCAATGCACCCTGCTGGCCGGTATGCGCTTTATCAATCCACTCTCCCCTTGGAAAGGTGCAGGTACAGCCATTCCCGTATTCTCCTTGCGTAGCGAAGCCGACTTCGGCGTAGGTGACTTCTATGACATCAAGAAAATGGTGGACTGGTGTGCCGCGACAGGTCAAAAGATGTTGCAAATTTTGCCCATCAACGACACCACAATGACCCACACTTGGACCGATTCCTATCCCTACGAGTCCAACTCCTGCTTCGCACTCCACCCGATGTATCTTCGTCTCGAAGAACTTGGCACACTGGCCGACCCCGCTCGTCGCGAATACTTCGAAAACTTGCGTTTGGAGCTCAACGCACTTCCTGCCGTTGATTACGAACGCGTCAACAATGCCAAAATCGAATACTTCCACGAAATCTTTGCTCAAGAAGGCAAACGTGTGCTCTCTTCAGCCGCTTACAAGGCCTTCATGGACAAGAACAGCGAATGGCTGCTGCCTTACGCCGCTTTCTGCGTGCTCCGCGACAAGTTCGGCACCGCCACCATCGCCCGCTGGGAAGAATATGCCGTGTACGACAAAGCCAAAGTGGACCAATTCATCGCCGACAACCGCTCGGATATCGACTACGTTTGCTATCTCCAATTCAACCTCGACAAGCAAATGCGCCACGTTCACGAATACGCCGGCGACCATGGTATTGCTATTAAAGGCGATATCCCAATCGGCATTTCGCGCAACAGCGTTGACGCTTGGCTCTATCCCCACCTCTTCTTCCTCGACAGCCAAGCCGGTGCTCCGCCCGACGACTTCTCCGTAAATGGTCAAAACTGGGGCTTCCCAACCTACAACTGGGAAGAAATGGCTCGCGACGGTTTCGCTTGGTGGAAAGCACGTTTCCGCAAAATGTCGGAATACTTCGACGCTTACCGCATCGACCACGTGCTCGGCTTCTTCCGCATCTGGCAAATACCCACCACCCAAGTGCACGGCCTGCTCGGTGTGTTCCACCCCGCCCTGCCCTTCACCGTGGATGAGCTCCGCTATAACTACGACTTCTGGCTCGACGTTGACCTCCAAACCACACCCTACATCATGGATCACTTCCTCGGCGATTTCTTCGGCGAATACACCGAAGAAGCTCGCAGCCGATTCATGTACTCGCTTGGTTACGGTCGCTACAAACTCAAAGACGACTTCGCTACCCAGCGCGCCGTGGTCGACTACTTCGCCGGCGAAGAACAAAACGAGAAGAACATCCGTCTGCGCGACGGTCTGCTCGGCCTCATCGACCAAGTGCTCTTCGTGGAAGACCCGTATGAAAAAGGCAAGTACCACCCGCGTATCTCCGCCCAATTCACCTACACCTACCGCGCGCTCAACGACTACGAACGCTGGTGCTTCGACCGCCTCTACAACGATTTCTTCTATCGCCGCCACAACGACTTCTGGTACGGCAAAGCCATGTGGAAACTGCCCCCGTTGCTCGAAGCTACCAACATGCTCACCTGCGCTGAGGATCTCGGTATGATTCCTAACTGTGTGCCGGCCGTGATGAGCAACCTCCAAATCCTCTCGCTCGAAATCCAACGTATGCCCAAGGATCCCACCGTGCAATTCGGCAACACTTGGACCTACCCCTACAACAGCGTCTGCACCACATCAACTCACGACATGGGTGGCATCCGCGTTTGGTGGGAAGAAAATCGCGAAAAGACGTCCAACTTCTACCACAACACCCTCGGTAACGGTGGCGATGTACCCTACTTTGCCGAACCGTGGGTTTGTCGCCAAATCCTCGACCAGCACGTCAAATCGCCCTCGATGCTCTGCATCATCCCCTTGGCCGACTGGCTTTCGATGGATGGCAACCTCCGCCGCGAAAATCCCGCCGACGAGGTGATCAACGTGCCCGCCAACCCCAAACACTACTGGCGCTATCGTATGCACATCACCCTGGAAGAACTCCAGCAAGCGCATGAATTCAACACATCTCTCACCGAGATGATTAAGAACTCAGGTCGCTAATCTACAAAGGTACGAGTAAAGAGGGACGAGGCACGAGACTGCCCCGCCCCTCTTTGCGTTTAGTGGAGAGTGGAGAGGTAAGAGCACCGCGGCCGTCAGGCCGGGTTCGGCGCAGAGAAGCGCCCGCCGCGTTGCGGTTCGGTGGCGAGGCGGCAGCCGAGCTGCTTGCGGCCGGAAGGCCGGGTTCAGTACCCCGCCGCCGCGCACTTTTTCGCAAAAAATAATTGCGAAGAAATTTGGTTATGTCGGCCATTATTCGTAATTTTGCATTAGAAAACAACGGCGAACGCGCCGCGAACATACACCACATCAAAGTTGATTGGGAAACTCGTCAATTTTACGTGAACTACCGAGACAATCTTACACGCCCAATGGCGGGCCCCATCCCTTACGGGACAGCCTCTGAGCCGGGGGATTACAAAGGACGGTAAGACCTCAAATCCTGTCTTTTCGGAGTTTCATCGCATCCTTTGATGTGGCCCTCTACAGAGGGAGCGAGTGTAAACTCGCTCCCTCTGCCTCGTTTATGACATAGCGCTCAGCAAAGACGCGGACAGCAGCGGTTGGCGCGGCGGTTGGTAAAGACCATTTCTTACGATTTTTTTACGATTGCCATCCGGCGGCGCGGTTTAACGAAGAAACGAAGGAACGAAATAACGAATTTTTTCAACGTAAAACGTAAACGTAGAACGTAGTTATTTTGTCTTTCACGCAGAATTTTTGGAGTGGTTGGGGAGACGATTTCTTACGATTTTTTACGATGCCATCCGGGTGGGCATAATAGGACGAGGTAAATCACTGATAAACAGCTGGTAGTGCCGCGGCTTGCTGCGGCAACACCAGGATGGCCCTGGCGGCTGTGGCGGATTGCTGTGGAAACAGCCGGATGGCTCGGCGGCGGCAGAGATCCCCTCCGGGGAACGTTAGCGGGGGGGCGTGGCCGCCGCCCGCGGTAGGAGGCGCTCCGCGCCACCAACTGCGGGTTAACGCCCGGAGAACTCGCACCGCGCGTACTGCCATACCGCTCCGCGGCATGGATGCTGAAATGCCGCAAAAGTGCGTCAAAAGACACAGTTTAATATTTAGATCTGCGGTTCGGCCATCCGGGTATGCCGCGGCAAGCCACGGCTCTACCTGTTAATACCTGATTATCAATGGATTAACGCCTATTCAACTGTGGATTGTTTGCTCACTTTCGACAGCACTGGACTTTTGACACACTTTCACGTTAGCGGGGGCATGGCCGCCGCCACCGCATCCGTTCCCCCGGATGGGATCTCTTCAGCGGGCGCGGGCCATCCGGGAGTTGCCGCAGCAAGCCGCGGCACTACAGCTAATCTATTGATTAATAGCCAAATAAAGCCTGCTATTCTGTGGTTTTAACCACCCGGATGGCAATCGTAAAAAATCGTAGGGAATCGTCTTTACCAACCATCTACACCCGCATAGCATCGTTCCCAAATCGTAAGAAATCGTCTTTACCAACCGCTGCGTTCGTTATTTCGTCATTCTTTTGTTCGTTAAAACTGTAGCCGTAGGATTTTTTTGCGGAAAATATTTGCTTTGAAAAGAAAAATAGTGTAAATTTGCAACGGCTTGGTGCAGTGGGCTGTCCGAAGTGTTGGGCG
>SFNM01000048.1 GCA_004552725.1 Bacteroidales bacterium
TGAACACGGTGCCGACAAGAGTAGCCGCAAGGGAAAATATACCAACGGTGGCTTCTTCACCTGTGCGAAATGTCATCACCACAACTACGCAAAGCATAAGAAGAATAATAATAGTAAAGACCAAAAATAGTCTCATTCGCTTGTAATACTGAGATCTTGCCATATTGTTTTAGGTTTATTGGCAAAGTTAATGAAAATAAGTGTAAGCGACAAGTATATTAGGGAATAATGATAAAAAGAGAGGTATAATATAGCAAAAAGGGTAAAAAGTATGGCCAATGTTTGGCAGTTTCATAGTTTTTTTCTAAATTTGCTTGTTGTAATGGCCGCGAATACTGGCCATGCTATGTGAAACACCTTAATGGAACAACTGTTCTACATATTGCTGCGAGGCTTAGCCATAGGTATACTGCTGTCGGCTCCAATGGGTCCGGTGGGAGTGTTTATTGTGCAGCGCACTCTTAGCAGAGGGCGTTGGCCTGCTATGTTGAGTGGTGTAGGCGCCGGATTGAGCGATTTGATGTATTGCTCTATCGCGGGCTTCAGTATGAGTTTTGTCACCGATTATATTGAGGCTCATGAGCATAGTTTGAAATTGATAGGTAGCATCATCATTGTGGTGTTCGCTATCTATTTATACAGGAAAAATCCTACCCGAACGCTTAAGGCAGCGGATTCTAACGGCGGAATGTCAACATATTGGGCCGACTTTATGACCGGCTTCTTGTTTACGCTGTCCAACCCGCTGATATTGCTGATGATTATGCCGTTTTTTGCGCGCTTCACCTTTATCCAACCGGATTTTATGTATTATCACTACATTGTAGGCTTTTTATCGATTTTTCTTGGAGCATTGCTGTGGTGGTATGGCATCACTTGGTTGGTCAACAAGTTGCGGCGTCGGTTTAATGTTCGGTCGCTCAAGGTCGTTAACCGAGTAATTTCAGCAATATTGATGGCAATGGCACTGATTGGTATAGTATCGTCAATACCACCATTATTTTTCAATTAAGATGGAAGCAAAGAAGATGGAACTGCAAATACCATATATCGCTGAATTAGACAACATTAGCGATACAGAAGAGCAAGAACGGCTATTGATAGCACGCGGTGCTATTGGGCTCATTGACAATGTAAATTGGCCGGAAGAGGCTCAAGCACGTCCCATATCGATGTTTGTGGCTGCATATTCCCACTCCGGCATCTACATTCAATATATGGTACGGGGCCGGAGTTTGAGAGCGGAAAATACCGCAGACCTATCGGCTGTGGCATCGGATTCCTGCGTAGAATTTTTCGTTGAGCCACATAGCAATGGCCATTATTGGAATTTTGAGTTCAACTGCATTGGTGCGCTGAACGCATCCCATCGCACCGAGCGCCACAAGCCCACTCGCCTTTCACCTGCAGAGTTGGCATCGGTAAAGCGTTATCCCTCGCTTGGCCGCGAGCCGATACCATCCACCGATGGGTTGCACACTTGGCAATTGATGGTGTTCATTCCCTTTGAGTTGATTGGACTTTCTTGGCCGTTGCCTACAAGCATACGTGCCAACTTCAACAAGTGCGGTTCAGCCACACTTGAGCCCCATTTCCTTTCCTGGAGCCCGATAGCCACAGCTAAGCCCGACTTTCATCGCGTGGAATATTTCGGCAAATTGATTTTTGAGAATACTAACATACAATAATTCTAAAACCATGAAACTAACCCACATATTCACTATTATGGCGATGGCGGCTACACCGTTAGCATCAGCGGCTACACCGTTGGAGACCGACTCGGTGGCAGCAACAGAAGCCCGTACCGTAGCCGACTTTCCACTAACGCTTGATCA
This sequence comes from Bacteroidales bacterium, assembly GCA_004552725.1. Taxonomy (GTDB): domain Bacteria; phylum Bacteroidota; class Bacteroidia; order Bacteroidales; family Muribaculaceae; genus CAG-873. The sequence goes on from SFNM01000048.1 coordinate 1,836, forward strand.
AGCCTATCAACAAGCACTACAGAAATACCCCACACTCTCACGCACGCAATTCGACCAATATGTGGCCGACGGATATATCGAAACTATGGTTTTCGATGGAGAAACACGCGTATTCCGCAAAGCAGTGCGCAATCTGCCATTGCTTTGTCCTGCGCTAAGCGGCTGGGAACATCGCGGAGCCGATGCCACACCTCGCGACATCTCATACGTTGACTCCGTAATCCGTGCCGAGCAAGGCAATTTGGCCATAGGAGCCGGACACCGCGTGAACTTTACTTTTACTATTACAGTGCCGGTGACCGAAGACATTGCAGGCGACACCGTGCGCGTATGGATGCCGGTGCCAATGAAGACTCGTCGTCAGCCATACGTGGAAATTCATCGCGCTTCTCCGTTCAATTATGTATTGAGCGAAGGTCGCTCGGTTCACAATACCATCTACTTTGAAGCCGTAGCAGGAAAAGTGGGTAGCGAACTTGTATTCACATATACTGCCACATTCGACAATTATGGTGAGTATTTTTCGCCCGATGACATTTTGGCAAAGATGAAGCCATACAACAAGCGGTCCGAAATATATCGCAAGTATACTGCTTTTGATAATCGTCATATTGTGCCGCTACGCAAGTTGGCCCGCCAAATCGTTGGCAATGAGAAAAATCCATTCCGCCAGTCGGAGTTAGTGTATGATTATATCATCAACAACTATCCATGGGCCGGCGCACGCGAATATAGCACCATTCCTTGCATACCGCAATATGTCATTGATAATGGCCACGGCGACTGTGGCCAAGTGGCACTGCTTTACATCTCGCTGATGCGCTCGTTGGGCGTGCCTGCGCGCTGGGAAAGCGGCTGGATGCTCCACCCGGGCGATGTAAATATGCACGATTGGGCAGAAGTATATTTCGAAGGCGTGGGCTGGGTGCCTGTCGACCCATCTTTCGGCCGCTACACTCCTGCACACGATGCCGACCATGTGAATTTTTACTCTCACGGCCAAGATGCTCACCGCATGGCTTGCAACTGCGGCGTGGGCGAAGGCTTCTTCCCGGCAAAACGATATATCCGCTCCGAAACCGTAGATGCTCAATTGGGCGAAGTGGAAACATCACGCGGCAACATATATTATAAGAATTGGGATACCGATTTGCATCTGAATTGGGTGAAACCCATTTCGCGCGTAGATGGAATAATTAATAATGTACATCGCTCCGTGGCCCCCGACAGCCGCCAGGTGCTGTTCTCCGCAACCCTCTCGGATGACAAGCCGAGCGTACTCCGCGGCGCCACTTCCGAGCAAAGTGCGCACGATGCATTGTGCGAAGCATTGCGCCAAAATAGCGTGGAATTTGTCGACTCTATGACCGTATATCCAAGCAATGATATGGCCTTAGTTAATATTTCCGTAGGAACGATGCGCACGGCTCCGCGCTACTCCGGAGAGCAAGCCACTCAAGCCGTGATGGGCACGCCCATCCGTATTCTCGAGAGCCAAGGAGGATGGAGCCGCGTTCAAACGCCCGATGGATATATCGGATGGATGACAAACTCATCATTCACTCGCCTGAGCGCCGACGAGTTCGATGCCTGGCGCACGAACAAAAATCGCTATGTAGTCACCTCTCTCACACCCGCTTACGGCTACGTATCAGCCAAAAGCACAGAGCCGCGCGAAGTAATCACCGACCTGGTGCCCGGAGCAATCGTGATTATCAGCCAAGTGAGAATAGAGCAAAACGGCCGCGTACTTATCAACCTGCCCGACGGCCGTCCGGCATGGGCTGATTTGAATTTATTCGACCACATCAACCAGTGGGCAAATCAACCATTCAACGCGCAAAAAATATTAGATAGCGCATACTCCATGTTTGGCTCCTCATACACCTGGGGTGGCACATCAGCCAAAGGCTGCGACTGCTCCGGTTTGGTGAAAATCTCATACCTCAACAATGGCTTGATTCTGCGTCGCGACGCTTCACAACAAGCCCTCATCGGCACTCATCCTTCACTTAACGAAGTGCAAGCCGGCGACTTGTTGTTCTTCGGCGAAAACACCCCCGGCAAAATCACTCACGTAGGAATATATGATGCCGACGGCTTCTATATCCACCAAGCAGGCCTGGTGCACCGTAGCGCAATAGCCCCCGGCGACAGCACATTCGAACGACCCGTGCTCACTATCAGCCGCATCGCCGGCAACGAGGGTAGCGAAGGCATCACTCGTGCGGCAGACCACCCCTGGTTCTTCTAATCGTAAATCCCTAATACACAATACTATGAATCGCAGAAATTTTCTCAAAGCATCAGCCCTCGGATTGGCCTTTGCAGCATCTCCAATATCCCTGAGCGCCGCAGGCGAAGCCACCCGCCAAACCGGGCGTAGCGGCCGCCTCAACTTGTCGTTTGAGCCTTACGAACTCAAGTTGCGCCACGCGTTCAACCTCGCTCGCTCGCAGCGCACCACCACTCCCGACGTGCAAGTGCGCATCGAATACGACGGCATCGTGGGCTACGGTGAGGCTTCAATGCCACCCTACCTCGGCGAGTCGGTCGACAGCGTATGCACCTTCCTCAACTCGCTGGATTTAGCCCAATTCAGCGACCCATTCCGCTTGGAAGAAATCCTCCAATATGTAGACTCCGTGGCTGAGAACAATCGTGCAGCCAAGGCATCAGTCGACATCGCATTGCACGACCTCCTGGGCAAGATTATGGGACAGCCATGGTATAAAATTTGGGGACTATCTCCCGAAAAAGCACCTAACACCTCTTTTACCATCTCATACGATGCCGACCCCGCTGAAATGCAGGCCAAAATCGACGAAACCAAGCCCTTCAAAGTAGTGAAAGTAAAAATGGGCGTGGGCCACGATAAAGAAACCGTAGAAGCACTGCGCAAGGTGTCAGATGTGGCTATTTGCGTTGACGCCAACCAAGGTTGGACCAACAAAGAAGAAGCATTGGCAATGTGCGAATGGCTGGCCGAACGCAATTGTATGTTCGTAGAACAACCGATGCCCAAAGAAATGATTGAAGAAACCGCATGGCTCCGCGCTCGCTCTCCCCTGCCCCTCATCGCCGACGAATTTCTACAACGCTTACCCGATGTAATACGAGCTGCCGAGGCCTACGACGGCATCAACATTAAGTTAATGAAGAGCACCGGCATGCACGAAGCATATCAAATGGCCACTCTGGCTCGCGGATTGGGCATGCGCCTCATGTTAGGTTGCATGACCGAAACATCCTGCGCCGTTACTGCCGCCGCCCAACTCTCGCCAATGGTAGATTGGGCCGACCTCGATGGCAACCTCCTCATCGCCAACGACCGTTTCGACGGCATCAAAATCATCGACGGCAAAGTTACAATCCCCGACCGCCCCGGCATCGGTGTCGAACTCCTCTAACCAACCGCACTCAATATGAATTAGCCCAATAGGCCCTATTAGCCTATATGGGCTAATTCTGCTTTTACACCTCAGGCGAGCCGTTATCGAATGTAGCCTTCTTGGTCGTAGGCGCGAGCGTAGCGGTGGATTACAGCAATCAGGTCGGAGAGAGCCGCATCACCTTCGGCGATTAGGTTATGGAAGCGCTCGTACTGCTGCTGATAGCGCTCGCGCGAGCCATGAGCAAGCCGCTCATCGATGTCGGCCGGGATGAGATACTTGGCACGGGCGGGCAGATAGCGGTGGAACTCGCGCAGAAAGATGGCCACGCCGGCAAGGTCGAAGTCGCCGAAGTGAACGTAGCGATTGGGCAACTGCTCAAGCCACTGCCGTAGGTCGGTCGATTGTGGATAGCGCGCCACAAACAGCAGCGGCACGCGGTCGCCGATTTCGCGCTCAAACAGAGCACGTTGGCGGCGGATTTGCAGGAAGTTCTCCATATTTTCAATGCCGACGATGATGGCATTGGCAGGTGGAATGAATTGCCGCCAGTCGGAAATGAATAAGCACACACCTTCGGGCGGGCAAACGGTGCACTGTTCGCCGCGTAGCGTGCACTGAATCGGCTCGTAAGCGTTGACCATAAAGCCGGGGCAGGAGCGAACCGCCAGCAGTTTGGAGTTACCTGAAACGGCAGCCAAGTCAGCGCGAGAGGTGTCGCCATCGGTGAGAGCCGCAGCCATATCATCGAGGTTGGCGAGGCGTTCGTCGACTGAGGCAAGTGTCTGCTCAAACATCGACGGATTCGCGGCGCGTATCACCGACCGCGAGCCGTGGGAGGCGGTGACAAGCGCTCCTTCACGTAGAAGCCTATCAACCCACTCGCCGCGCAAAGCACTGACCGGCAACTGGTTACCAGCACGTAGCGATAGCAATTTGGCTATGAGCGCGGAAGTAATTCTCATAACTTGGAAATGAGCTGATGCACCACGGTTTGGGAGTCGGCGCCCTTGTCGAGCAGGTAAGTATAGCGATAGTCGGCCACGTTGTAAGTGGTAGGTGATGAGTTGATTAGCAGGATGTTGCGCGAGTTAGCGAAGTCGAGTATGCCCTTCACGTTCTGCGGGTGGAGCTTGCCGATTTCGTCCATCATGCAGTGGATACGGAAGTTGCCGAAGCGGCGGCTCTCCTTAGCCTTGAACACGTTGATGAGCATGATGTTAATCATCGCTTTGACCAAAGTGTCGGTGCCCTCGCTGCCCACGTGCGAAATCTTGTCGACCCATCCGGTGTCGTTGTCGTTCTCAACGATGCGAAATTGCAGGCGGAAGATGTCGGAGATGGAGAGCACTTGGCGCTGTGGATTGTCGAGCAGAGCCTTCATCAAGTCGAGCAGATACTGCACGGCGCGTTGGTTCACGGTGTCGCGGTCATCGGCCGAGAACAGGTTGAGCCCTCCCATGGAGTATGCGTTGTCGTCGTTGAAGCGCTTGATTTGCTTCATCAGTTGCACCATGCGGTCGGCCGATTCCACCGCTTGGAGCGAGATGAGCTTGATTACGCCCACGAAGTTGCGCTGTCGGAAGTCGGCGTTGATGTCGTGGATAATCTTCTCCACGTCGGCTTGGTAACGAGTGAGGTCGCCGATTTCCTTGGATACGCGACCGAGAATTTCCACATATCGCTCGCCGGTGCGGCGGCGGTACTCCTCGAGCTTATTGTTGATAAGGAAGTCGTCGAGGTTGGTGGCAAAGTCGGTGAAATCGTCGTCAACGGTGAGCTCGGTGCGGAATTGGAACGTGTTCTTAGCTGAGAAGTTGGACTTGAACGCATTGACGTTCTTCTTGAGTTGGTCGAGCTTGTCGCGCTGCGCAATAATCAGACTTTTGAGTTCATCGACGGCCTGCGCCGGCGTGCGCAGTGTCCTGCGCTCGGGCACGTCGTGGTAGAATGGCGGACAGAGGTTTGCATCATCCACAAATCGCTGCGCCGAGAGCACACCATCGGCAAGGGTTTGCCGCTGTCGGCGGATGTCGGTCAGGTCGGCCGTGGACTTGGCTATGGCCTGATTATAGCGCTCGCGACGCAGATTATATCGGTCGTCGAGCGACTTAATCTTCTCTGTCACAGCCTTTTTCTGCGCCTTAAACTCGTCTTCGCGGTCGAAAAGTTCGACCTTGTCGCGCTTGAATAGGGCAACTAGTTCGCGTTGCTGCTCGATGAAGCGCAACTCGGCTTCAGCCTCGGTGATTTGCACTTTACACTGATTCACAGTGTCCGTGTCGACGCCTTTGCCCTGCAGCTCATCCAATTCGCGACGCTTTACTTGCTCAATTTCGGCGTCAGCGGCCGCTCGGCGCTCGGCAATAAGCGTGGCAACCTCTGCCTTCAACTTCGCATAGCCATCCGACAACTGTTTAAGCGCTTTCTGATAGTCGGATTCGGCTGCGCGCAACTGCTTTTTGCGAGCAGTGGCGAGGTCGGCCAGCGCGGATTCGGCGGCGGAGCGTTGACTGATGAGCACGGCCAGGCGGTCATCGAGTTGCTGCTTTTGCTCAGCGATTTGCTGCTGTGCTTTGAGCTGTAAGTCGCTTATTTTTAGATTTATAGACTTGCGACGATTAGGAATGATGTGCAATTCGGTTTCACACTCCGAGCGCAGCCGACGTTGCTCCTTCATCTTAGGCGATGCGGTGCGGTTGAGTTGCGCCAAAGCATCGCGTTGCTGTTGGAGCAAGGCGGAATGTTCGCCGTTGAGGGTGGTCAATTGCGCCTCGAGCTGTTGCTTTTGCTCGAGCAACTGCTTGGGCGAGCGCACAGCCGTGGACAGTGCCGACAAATCGAGACTCACGCCAAAGAGCGAGTCGCCCGACGCCGGTTGCGGACATAGTGCGGTGTTATACAGCACGGTGTCTTCGTTGATAACCTTGCCGATGGTCTGTTCCCAGTCGGGGCGGTTGGCTTCGAGCCATTGGAAGAGCGAACCATCCACGCTTTGCAGAAGTGTGTCGTGGTGCGTGATTTGCTCCGTGACAGCATCGATTTCGTCCTGTTTGTCACGCAGTTGTCGCGCAAAGCCGGCATTGATATCGGCTTCAGCGCGGTCGTATTCGGCTTGAAGACGGTCGATTTCGGCCGCAATGGTCTTGCTTTGCTGTTTGAGCGAAGCCTCGGCAATGCCCAACTCATTCAACTGAGCCTGCAGAGCATCGATGTCGGTTTTGAATGGTTGCGCATAGTTGAGATGGAGAATTGCCTTCTCGCAATCGGCCACCTCAGCACGCCGCAACTCCACAGCCTCGGTAGCGGCGGCGATGCGCGCATCGGAATCGGTGTCGATGGCCTTGCGACGGGTCTCCAACACAGTCAGCAAGCGCTGTTGGTCGGTGTTGCGCTGCTGTCCGGCTGCGGTGAGGCGCTTTTGCTGCTCGCTTTCCACGGCAGCAAAGCCGCTGTTAATAGTTTGATATATAGCGCGATACTTCGCAGATATGTCGTCGTTGCGAGCGGTGAGTTCGGCGAGCTTGGTTTTCAATACCTCCAACGTGGCCTTGACTGTTGCCTCCATCTCCACGCGTTGCAGCACGTGGTCGATGTCCTGCCGCTTATAATCCGCCAACCTGGTCCTGATGTTGTCGAGAGTGAGTTTCACAGCGCCCAACTCCTGGTTGAGCACGCTTTGCTCCTGTGCGTGCTTGGCCTGCAACTCGGCCAGTAGCCGCTTTTGGCGGTCGATGTCGGTCGTGAGCCGTTGCTCCTCGGCGTCGTAGAGGGTCAACTTGTCGGCCGCTTCCTTCACGGCTGTTTTGAGTTCGCCGCAGAGGGTGCGTATCTGCTTCTGATGATAGATGAGCTGGTGGTACGCCTCCACCACCTTGTCGGCCAACAGTCGCACAGGTGCGTTGCCCTTGGCATCGAGCCGATACCAGCACGAGATGTCGCGGTACTCTTGCTCGAAGTCGGCCACCTGGCGGCGGAAGTAGCCCAAGTCGATGCCCGGCTCGTCGTCGCTCATCGAGCGGATGATAATATCCTTGATAAAGTTGGCATCCAAACGCGAATTGAGGAACACATTTTGGATGCTACGCGGGATGTTCTGATAATTGGCCGACTCCATCAGGTGGAAGCGTGCCATCTCTTTGGCGACCGAGCGGCGATTGCCGTAAAGAATGTCGCGATAGTGCTCGTAATACTCCACGATGTTGCTCATATATGCACCGTCGAGGCGGCGGCGTATCACCTTGAAGTCGGAGGTAACTTCGCCGTGGTCGTCGATGAGCCATTCGCGACGGAACGCGCTGTCGATGAAGCGATAAGCGGCACGCGGTCCCGGTCGGTACATCAACACACAGAACGGGCCGTGCTCATGCTCCACCTCGTAGACGATGTACGAGTTGGGGTGCGGAAGATAGAACTCGTCGAACGACTTCATCTCCTTAGGGATGCCCAGTCGTTGCTTGTCGGCATTGTAAAAGAAAAGGATGGCACGTAGCAGGGTGCTCTTGCCCACGCCCTGCGTGCCGATAAAGTGCACGTTGCCGTCGAGCATCACCTCGGCATAACGTATGTGAGCACTGTTGATGAATACGATTTTGCGCAGGGTTCTCATGGCCGGTCGGTGTCAGTGTCGGTTATGGTGATACAATCAAGGAATTCTTCGATATAATGAAATGCGGAGGTCACGCGGTAAGTTCCATCGAGTTCGTTCTCCAATTCCACGAACCCGATGCGCTCCAAATCGCCCACGAGCTTGTCAATTTTCTCCTCGTTGGTCTTGACGTCGGTGTAGAGCCGTGCAACCTTCTCTTTGAGCTCGATGTCGGCCGAGAATTGCTCGAGTATGTTCGACTTGCGAAAAGTGAACCCGGGAGCAAAGGTGCTGTTGAACGTCTTCAGAAAGTCCACGCGGTCAATCCACAAGGCCAAGCGCTGCAACTTATCCTGCAAGTCGACCTTGGTCTCGGAGCGCGAGAAATAGAAGTAACCGTTGCCTGCCTCCAGTAGCAGGCCGATGCCGGCAAAATACTGCTGATAAGCCTCGAAGTCGTCCTCGATAGCGTCGTAATAGTGCGACCGCTTATCGATGAGCGAGTTCTGCGAAATGAAGCCGCCACGGCTAAGAATGTCGAATATCTCTTTGGTGTATTTCATAATCGTGGACTATTGTTTTGCGTAAATCAAGGGATAGTCAAACTGCTGATATTGCCGCCGCTCAGCTGTGATATTCAACCGGTTGACGTATTGCGAAGCAATCTGACAGAAGAGCACCAACCGCGCATCGGTGTCCATTTCCACCGGAGCGCCGGAGTAGTTCATAACGAAGTGAAAGAGGTTGTCGCCCGAAGCGATGAACGCGTTGTGCACCTCGCTCACGTCGACCATCTGCATCACTCGCTGCTGCAAGGTGAGCTCGTCGGCCGACAGAGGCGGCGCCAAATTGCTGCGCCGCAATCGCCCCTTGCCCTTGCCGGCCACCAAGTCCTTGATCAGCTGCAGGCCCTCGTTGGAGTTGCGCAACATCGACAGCGACACCTTCAGCGTGTACTTCGGTCGCGGCTCCATCCACAGCGGATTAGCGGCCGCCAGTCGGGCGCTCACATCTGTGTTTGATTCCAGCAGCAACTGGTCGCGCAAGTACTTGAGTTTTTGCACCTTCTCCAATAACCGGTTTTGGTACTCAATCAAGTTTAGATAGTTGATTATCTGCCGGTCAAGCTCAATCAGATTGTGATACACCTCGCGCAACTGATAACGCACGTCGCTCACCGTCGCGTGCAGCTGCACATCCATCGCCACCATGAAGAACGTGGCCTGCTTCTCGTCGATGAGCCGCTCGCAAGCAGTTATCAACGCCGCAATGTCGCGCCGCTTTTGGTCCAAGTTCACAAGTTTTTTCTTCTTGATGTGGTAGGTTGGCTCGTTCTTGTAGGTGTTATCGATATTTCGCTTGAGGTCGATAACGCTGCGCACACAGGTCAACCCAATGTTGCGCAGCATCCGCCGCACATCCTTCAGATATCCATACTTGCGTCCCTGATTCTTCTCCGCAAGATAGTAATCGATAGCCAAATTAAGGTTGTCGATGTACTCCTTGACCGAAGCCACACTTATCTCCTCGTTGACCTGCAAAACGTCCTCGAAGAACCGCAGGTACACGTCCTCCAGCTCCACGAAGTCGCCATTATAGCGCACGATACCGAAGCGCGTAAGGAAGTCGAGGCTCTCATCCTTGCGCGATGCAAGCTCCCGCGCCAAATTGTAGTCGAACGACAGCTTCTTGCGGTCCTTAAACAGCGCCGCAACCAACTTCCGCTCCTTATCCAAAGCGCGAATCAGCTCCTCCAACGTATGAAAATGCGACCGATTTTCCATGCTACGAGATTTTTCACAAAGATAGTAAAAAAAATTCTACAAAATATATTTTTTCTATCTTTTTAATATGTGAATAGCTTTCTTTCGCATATATATACGTATGCGAAATGTGATGCCTACCTATGCGCTTCATGGCGCGCCATCCAGATGGCAAAAGAGGCAGGATGTAGAGAATACGATATGTTGCCGGACGCGAGATGGCCGCGCAAGGGTACTAAGGGTACTATTCGTAGGCCATAGTCCCATGGGGCTTCCGCCTCGCCATGCGCCTTGAACGACGATGGCAGGCGGATTTGCCGGCAATGATTATGCAGGTTGCCAAAAACAACGCTTGGGCGAGGTAATGGCTCCTTCGTCTTTAAGTTGTTTCATAGCCTTGTCAACTTCTTTACGGTCGAGGCCTGAGAGTTCGGCGATTTTACCTGCGTTGAGGGGTTGCGCGGCTTGGCGCATTGTTTCAAGTACTTTTTGCTTGGTATCCATAATGATTATTATTAAGAATTACGAACGATTACTGTTCCATTGGCTTGGTGCGTGGCAAGAACGAGTACTTCCGCAATCTGCACGTGCTTGGGAGCGGAAGCAGCATAAAGTGCCACGTCGGCTATGTCATCACCGGTGAGCGGTGTTATACCTTTGTACACGTTGTCGGCGCGTTGGTCATCGCCACGGAAACGAACGTTGCTGAAGTTGGTTTCAACCAAGCCGGGCTTGATATTGGTGACTCTGACAGCGGAGTCGGCTACGTCGATACGCAAACCATCCGATATTGCTTTCACAGCGGCTTTGGTGGCACAATACACATTGCCACCGGCATAAGCGGCATCGCCTGCTACACTACCAATATTAATAACATGGCCGGAATTGCGAGCCACCATAGCGGGAACCACCAAACGAGTCATGGTGAGCAAGCCCTTGATGTTGGTATCAATCATAGTGGCCCATTCATCAATATTGCCTTCATACTCTTTATCAAGACCGAGAGCAAGCCCGGCATTATTGATAAGCACGTCGATTTGCGACCATTTATCAGCAAGAGAAGTGATTGCTTCGCATGCGGCATCAGCATCGCGCACGTCGAATGTGAGAGGAAGCACTTCGGCTCCGGTTGCAGAGAGTTCGGTGGCGAGATCGTGGAGGATATTGGAGCGGCGGCCGGTGATGATAAGGTTGTAGCCGGCTGCAGCAAAGCGGCGAGCACATGCTTGGCCAATGCCACTGGTGGCTCCGGTGATGAGAACTATAGGTTTCATATTTGGAGTAGTAGTGTTTATAAAAATACGTCACAAAGGTATAAAATATTTTGAAAAAAGAAAAATTAGGAAAGCGTAAAATCGCTTAACGGACAAAAAATACGAAGAAAAGCGATTGAAAAACTGTATAAATTTGCACAATTGAAAAAGAATTACTAACTTTGCACCTCGAATCGCGAATAAATCAAAACTATATAGTTATTATGAAAAGAACATTCCAACCCCACAACCGCAAGCGCGTGAACAAACATGGTTTCCGTGCTCGTATGGCATCCGCCGACGGCCGCAAAGTTTTGGCTCGTCGTCGCGCTAAAGGTCGTGTACGTTTGACCGTTTCCAGCTCAATAGCCGGCAAATAAAGCAGTAACGATCTAAGCAACAGCACCCTTGGCCACCCGGCATAGGGTGCTGTTGGTTTATAAAAGCAAAAAATGATTCGAAAAATAATAGACAGCCTCCGGCCTTGGACATTTGTGCTGATTGCGTGGTTTATAATTAGCATAATGAACTTGTGGCTGATGTATAATTCGCTGGGAGGCACACCGTTTGTATGTTTAACAGACGGATTGTGGCTGCTTTTGGTGTTTGTGCTGTTGCCAAAGCGATGGCGCAGTTGGTGGTTAGTGGTTTTGGGCTTGTATACCATCAGCCTTGTGGCAAATAGTTGCTTTTGCAGGGTAATGCAAGATTTTATTCCATTGCAATTATTCTTTGTTTCGAGCAGTTATGAAGGGGAAGTATTAGAGTCGGGAGTGTCATTATTGCAAGCGATAGATTTGTTATACCCTATAGGATTTCTAACTATTAGTATTCTTTGGCTTTTTGTATTTAAGAAAAAGACTCCTTCCTATAACATACGCGCCAAAGTGTGGTATTTCATAGTTTGCGTAGTGTTCTCTTTCGGAGCATATTGCTTCCAGATTTATCGCCATATTTTGCACAATGGTGGGACTTATAGTCATTGTTTCATAAGGCATTTTAAACCGGGGTTCGTTTTCACAGATGATATGGCACACCATGGGTATTTACTCACTTATGGCTTCTATTGCATTTACAATTCTCTACCTGAGGCGGATCTAACCGACCAAGAAATTGATGCTTATAAAAGTATTCGAAGCGAGGGCGAACTGCCTCTGGAACTCAAAAGCATATTTGAGCACAATCGCGATAAGCACCTTATATTGGTTGTGGTAGAATCGCTCACTTCTCAATCTCTAAATAAAGTAGTCAATGGAGTAGAAATCACTCCTACATTAGATAGCCTTTTAAGCGACAGCACCGTAATTTCATTTAGTCGCGTCAAATCAAACGCAATGATGGGGAACTCATCCGATGGGCATTTGATGTACCTAACAGGATTGGTGCCCAGCAATCGATGCGCAATAACCACAACTCCGAAATACACAAAGTTGCCGTCGTTCTGTTACATCCTCAATAACCACACATCTAAGGTTTTTACCGGTGATAGTCAG
>SFNM01000144.1 GCA_004552725.1 Bacteroidales bacterium
ATACACCGCAGGCGGTCATAGCCAAAGCAGAAATGAGATGGCAGATACTCAGCATTTTTTGAGCCGGGATGAAGCGATCAGCAAGGATACCGACCAATCCGGGCATAATGAGCGACACAAGCCCTTGAACTGTATAGAACCAAAAGATTTTCGGTCCGAGGCCAACGCTACCCAAGTACATACCCATCGAAACGAGGTAGCATCCCCAAACGGCAAATTCGAGGAAACTTAGGGCTGCGAGGCGAGTTTTCAAACTATTCATGGTATAGGATTTATGAGTTTTTTTGTTTACGTTGTTCAATTAATTTAGTGATGCGTGCGGCTTCCTCGTAGTTTTCTTCGTCGACCATCTTGTTGAGGAGTTCTTGGAGTTGATCGATCGAGAGGTTCTCGTCGGAGTGAGATTTTTCCGATTGTGTATCGGAATTGGTATCATCGCGTTTCAAGTGGGCGGTGGTTTCTTCGATGATGAAGCCGGTTTCGCTTATAATTTCGAGTGTGGTCCAAATAGGAGCGGAAGTGCGCATAGCGAGGGCCACCGCATCGGAAGTGCGCGAGTCGACTGTGAAGGTTTTATCGCCATCGGAGAAGGTGAGTTCGGAGGAGAATACACCGTTTTCGAATTTGTATATGAACACTTGGCGAAGTTTCACACCGCAAGCGTCGGTAATTTTTAACAGCAAATCGTGAGTCATGGGGCGCGGAGGCTGAATACCTTCGATAGCGATAGCAATGGCTTGAGCCTCAGCAGCGCCTACCACAATTGGAATGCGATAAGGTCCGTTGACCTGAGCCATAATTAAAGCGTAAGCGCCCGATTGAAGTTGGCTGTATGAAATGCCTAAAACGCGCAATTGCACTCGACTATCATTGTCCATAATCTGCGTTTATTGAAGGTTTTGGCCTGAAATGATACCGGACCCTAAGCATCGATGCGCTGTAGGGTCGTAAATCACAGCGAACTGCCCGGGGGCGATGCCTTGCACCGGTTGGTCTGACTCGATGAGAAATTCACCGGGTGATGAGAGGCGAGAGAGTCGTGCCGAAAGGAACGCGGGCATGTGACGGTTTTTGAAGCGGATTTCCACACCTTGACAAGGGGTATCGGCCCAAGGGTCGAGAGTGATGAAGCGCGTTTCGGTGAGATGGAGCGACCGTCCATATTGGCGTTGGGTGTCGTAGCCGCCCGACACATATATAATATTGTTTTCAATGTCTTTTTTCACCACATACCAGGGTCCACCGCTGAGGCCGAGGCCTTTGCGCTGGCCGATTGTGTGGAACCAAAAACCGCGGTGAGTGCCGAGTTGACGACCGGTTTCGAATTCGATAATCGGGCCGGGGCGTTCGCCCAGATGGCGACGAATGAAGTCGTTGTAGTTAATCTTTCCTAAGAAGCAGATGCCTTGAGAGTCTTTGCGAGTGGCATTAGGCAATCGATTTTCGATAGCGATACGTCGCACTTCGCTCTTGGGGAGGTCGCCGATAGGGAAGATGATATGTTGGAGTTGAGGGTATGTGATGCGAGCCAAAAAATCGGTTTGGTCTTTGACGGGGTCAACGGCAGTGGTGAGCCACTTGTGGCCGTCAGGGTCGATTTCTGTGGAAGCGTAGTGTCCCGAGGCTGTGATGTCGAATTCGTGGCCCCAACGCTGTTCGAAATAGCCGAATTTAATCACGAGGTTGCACATCATATCGGGGTTGGGAGTGAGGCCTTGCTTCACGGTGTCGAGTGCATAGCGCATCACATGGTCCCAATACTCATCGTGGAGAGGTACCACCTCGAATGGGAGATGATAGCGCGAAGCGATGAGTTGACACATTTCGATGTCCTCGTCGGCAGAGCAGTCATTAGAACCGTCGTCGCGCCCAATGCGGATGTAGAAAAGGTGCACATCGTGTCCCTGCTCTACAAGTCGGTGAACGGCAACGGCGGAGTCGACGCCGCCTGAAATCAATGCAGCAACTTTCATATTAGAGTCCTGTGGTTTGACGCAATTGATACAAAGCGGCCAGCAGGCCGTCGATGTTGAAGCCCTTGGCCAATACCTTGTGACGCGAGTCGAGCAAATATATTTCGGGGGATTGACGCAGAGCGAACCATTCGTCGGCATCGGCAGAAGCGCCTACCACCCAGTTGTCGGGGAATGAAGCGGCAGCAGTGTGCCATTCTTCGGTAGCATCGCCGGGTTCAAGGCAAACGATGGTAAGCACACCTGCTTTGATCAGAGTTTGCGCGTTGATGTCGGCTGAGAGGCGCACGCGAGCCAAAGCGCACTCGTCGCAGTCGCTATTATTGAACATCACCACCACCATTTGAGTGCGAACATCGTCGATTGAACATTGATTGTCTTGACGGTCGACCCAAAGCAAATGTTGCATCGGCCGGCCCACGCGAGCATTGTCGATGATGCGCACATGCTGCTCGAAGCGAGCACGATCCACGCGCGATATCTTGTTGTTGGCGGCAACGGCAGCGGCAAACGGGTAGTAAATATCTTCGCTGAAAATGGGGGCGGTGTCGCAATAAGCCCAGTTCTCGGCCATACGGGCCAAGCCCAACATTTGTTTAGGTTGCTTGCGCACACGTTGCAACAGGCGGTCAATGGCCACTTTCACGGTGTCGGCGTGAGCATAAGGCATAAATCCCACCCAATCGCCGAATGTGGCATTGAGCACTTCTTGACGAGAGAACGCCGATTTGAAGTCGCAAGGGTTCCAAAAGCGAGTTATAATAAAGTCGCACCGATCATAAAGGTTGTCGATGTCGTCGGGAGGAGTCGGGTAAGGGAATAAATCGCCTGAAGCAGCCGAAGCGCTGCAAGCCAGACCAATGGCAAAAGTAAGAGATATAAAGAAACGTTTAATCATCGGATTATCTTATTTAAAGTGCAAATTTAGTGAAAAAAACCGAATTACGCATATCCAGCGCCAAAAAAGTGACCATAATCAACAATGAATATTTTGAGATACTTGAAATTTATGAGTAAATTTGCAGTAAATTTCGAATAGGATAAATGCTTTGGCAAGAAATCTGCGTGATTTTTCTATTTATTTACGTTATTTTTCTTAGTGAACCGGTTTTTTTTGCAGAGAGATGTAAGGATTGAGGATTGGAGCACGTCTTATAAGTGTAATTATTACTGTCCGGTAAAACTTTTGCTAAGAAAATAAATTAGGGCTGACACTTCTCACGAGGTATCAACCCTTTTGGTTATCTTTGTTTTTGAGAAAAT
>SFNM01000049.1 GCA_004552725.1 Bacteroidales bacterium
GTCCCGGGAACGTAAATCATGCACGACCACACCCCCGGGAGCAACCGCTCCGCGGCAGCACCCGGGGGCTAACGAAAATATAGCGCCTCCGGCGCACCATAGCCGCTCCGCGGCAATTTGTTAAATCTCTGATAATCAAGAGAATGTGGGTGTGTTATATGATAACACAGGTGTTTTAGCAGAAGAACAGGATTAATTTATTCATATTCAGCCGATTACTTGTAGCGCCGCGGCTTGCTGCGGTATACCCGGATGGCTCAATTGCGGGCCTATAACTATATTTTCGACTTTTGACACACTTTCTCCAAATCATCGGCCTAATTCGTCAGCAGCCTGCTGACGAATTATAAATGTTTGAGAAATAACTACTTAGCCGCTACAACTGCAGTTGTAGCGGCTAAGTTTATTCAGGATGTCGGCGGAGTCTTTGTGCTACGGCTCGGCGGTTATTGCTTGCGGCCTTCGAGGTCGTCGTTGGTGATGCCGTTGTCGACTTTCTTGACGGAGGATTTGAGCGAGCCGAGGCGGTAGGAGATGGCGATGTTGAAGCTGCGGCGGCCGTCGATGAGCGAGGAGCTGTAGCCGGTGTAATCGCCGTTGATGGTTTCGGCTGACCAGCGGTAGCGGCTGCTGCCGATGGGGTTGGTGGCGCCTACGCGCAGTTGCAAACGGTCTTCTTTGAGGAAGTTGCGCGAAATTTGGATGCCATAGTAGAGGCGGTCGGCGAATGAGCCCACTTGGCGAGTGTAAACGTCTGAGGCGGTGTTGCCGCGGTAGAAGCCGAAGATTTCAGCATTGATTTTCCACGGGAGCTTTTGCTGGAAGCGCATGTAGAGGTTGTTGAATGCCCAAGTTTGGTTGACCATGCCGTGGTATTTGTAGCGTTGGAGGCCGTAGCTACCATTGAGCATCACGGAGGATTTGTCGGTGATGGACCACTGGGCGAAGAGCTGGAGGGAGAGGTCGCGATAGTGGCTTACGTTGCCGTAGGTGAGGTGAGTGTAGTTATCCTCATCGACCCACTGCACTGCTGCCACGCCGTTGTTAATCAGCGAGTAGCCGATGTTGGCGTTCATATTGAACTTGGGCGTGTAGAGCGTGTAGGTGAGGCGCAAACTGTGGCGGCGAGCGCTGCTGAGGTCGGGGTTACCGTGCGATTCGGCTGTGGGCGAGTAGGTGTAGGCCGGGTTGAGGTAGGAGATGCCCGGACGCGAGATGCTGGAGGAGTAGTTGAAGCGAAACGACGAGGCGGCCGAGGCTTGGTAGGAGATGGCGGCCGAGGGCACGAGGTCGTTGAGGTGAGCGGAGAATGATTCAGCCGAACCGTCGGGGTATTCGGCTTTGTAGTAGGTGTTTTCGTAGCGCACGCCGCCGCGCAACATGAACTTGCCCACATTGGCCGAGTACTGAGCGTAAGCGCCGTTGATGTACGAATCGTGTTGGAATTGGGTTGTGCTCAGGTCGCTCAAACCGGTGAACTGAGTGGTATTGTCCGAAGTATTGTGGCGGAAGATGCCTTTGGCGCCAAGGTCGATGGTGTGGATGCCCATGGTGCGCACCCAGTCAAGCTGGAGTGTGTGCTCGGCGAATTTGCCGTCGTAGTCGTTGTAGATGCCGTCGTAAGGCACTTCGAGCGCGCCCCATGAGTCGTAATAGGAGGTCTGACTGCGTTGGCTTTGGTTGGTGGTGGAGAGCAGGTACGACGCGGTGAGTTTTTCGCCCGGTCGGCCGGTGGAGTGCTGGTAATTGAGGCCGAATTCGGCATCGAAATAGCGATTGAAAGGCGATTCAAGCGACTGGCGCATGCCGCCGATGAGTGTGCCGTCGGGCGCGTAGTAGTTTTGGTAACCGGTGCCGTTGGCGTCGACATCGTATGCCCAGCCGTGGGCTTCGAAGGTGAAGAGGTTGAGGGTGTCGGGCTGCCAAGATGCTTCGCCGCCGAAGGAGAGTGCGTAGCCTTCCGAGCTGTTCTCGCCACCTTCAAATCGGCGGTCACCATTGCTGTAGTTGATGGTTTCTTCCGAGAAGGAGCGCTGAGTTTTGCCCGAGAGCGGCTGATACCAAGCGTCGAGGCTGACGGTGACATTGCCCACCTCGCCGGTGCCGAAGATGCCGCCGGAGGGGTAGTCGTTCTCGGTGTCGTAGTTGACCATGGCGGTGGCGGTGTAGCCCTTGATGGCGGAGTTGTCTTCGGTGATGAAGTTGAGCACGGCGGTGGTGCCTTCGGCATCGTATTCGGCGCCCGGTTCGGTGATCACCTCAATGCGCTTGATGGTCGAGGCCGGCATGGCGCGGAAGATGTCCTTGGAATTGCGGGTGAGCGACGGCGCCGGGCGGCCGTTCTTGTATATCTTGAAATCGGTAGAACCATTCACACGGATGGTGCCGTCGGCATCAACCGACACCATGGGCACTTTGCGCAGCACGTCGCTGACCATGAGGGTAGGGCGCTCTGGGTCGGCGGTGAGGTCGAAGGCCACGCCGTCGATTTTGCGGATTACCATAGGCTTTTGGGCTGTGACGGTGATGGCTTCGAGTGTCTCAGCCGATTCACTCATTATCAAAGTCCCCAAGTCGACTACCGGAGCCTCATCCGATATGGTGAAGGTGGTATCGACCTCATTCATACCGACATACGATAGGTTCATGCGGTAAGTGCCGACTGTGTCAATATCTTGCTTGATTACGCCGAGTTCGTTAGTAATTTGAGAAATCGAAGCAGAGGTGGCGCCCTCAGTAAAGAGGCGATAAGTCACATAAGGGAGCGGTTCGCCTTGAGAGTCGGCCACAACTGCTTTAATTTGATATGCAGCGGCGTCGCAAATGGCCACGGCCGCGAGGAGGAGAGTGGAGAGAAAACGTGTATGCATGTTGAGTGTTATTATTTATGTCCTCCCATAAGACGCACATTTTTCGAAATAGTGACAAGCGATAGGCAGTTTTTACAGTTTTTAACATTGGTCGTTACATGCGTAAATATTCTACTATCAATAATTGAAGAATATACATCAACAAAAAAGCACCCTGCACCATCGGCAAGCCTTCTCCAAAAAAGCGGGCCACCGCAAGAATACCGGATGAAATGCCGCAAGAATACCGGATGAAATGCCACAAGAATACCGGATGAAATGCCACAAAAACACCGAACGCTTAGCCTATTTGCAAAAATAGAGCGCCCGGCTTCTGTGGTGAGAAGTCGGGCGCACTGTATATTAGCGAGAGTGAATTACTTCACTTCTTCGAAGTCTACGTCGGTGACGTTGTCGTCTTTGCCGCCTTGTTGAGGGCCTTGTTGAGCACTGGGGTTGAAGCCTGCTTGTTGGGCGCCGGCTTGTGCTTGCTGTTGGGCGTTGAGAATTTCTTGTTGAGCAGCGCCGAAGGCGGTTTGGATTTCGTTGATAGCGGCTTCGATAGCGGCGATGTCTTGCGCTTTGTGGGCATCTTTCAGTTTTGACAAGGCGCCTTCGATAGCCGAGCGGTGGTTAGCGGGGAGTTTGTCGCCGAGTTCTTTGAGTTGTTGTTCGGTTTGGAAGATGATAGCGTCGGCTTTGTTGATAGTGTCGATACGTTCTTTTTCTTTGGCATCGGCGGCAGCGTTTGCTTCGGCTTCGTCTTTCATACGTTTGATTTCAGCGTCGGTAAGGCCGGATGAAGCCTCGATGCGGATGCTTTGTTGCTTGCCGGTGGCTTTATCCTTAGCGGATACGTTGAGGATGCCGTTGGCGTCGATTTCGAAAGTTACTTCGATTTGCGGGATGCCGCGAGGAGCGGGAGCGATGCCATCGAGGTGGAAGCGTCCGAGGAGTTTGTCGTCTTTCACCATAGGACGTTCGCCTTGGAACACGTTGATTTCAACGGAGGGTTGGTTGTCGGCAGCAGTGGAGAACACTTGGCTGTTGCGAGTAGGAATGGTGGTGTTGGCTTCGATGAGTTTGGTCATCACACCGCCGAGGGTTTCGATACCAACCGACAGGGGCACTACGTCGAGCAGGAGCACGTCTTTCACGTCGCCGGAGAGCACACCGCCTTGGATAGCAGCACCTACGGCTACCACTTCGTCGGGGTTCACGCCCTTACAGGGTGCTTTGCCGAAGAATTTTTCGACGATTTGTTGCACGGCGGGGATACGGGTGGAACCGCCCACGAGGATTACTTCGTCGATATCGGAAGGTTGGAGGCCGGCATCGCGGAGGGCTTGACGGCAGGGCTCGAGGGTGCGTTGGATGAGCTCGTGAGCGAGTTGTTCGAATTTAGCACGAGTGAGGGTTTTAACCAAGTGCTGAGGAATACCGTTCACGGGCATGATGTACGGCAGGTTGATTTCGCTCGAGGTAGTCGACGAAAGTTCGATTTTGGCTTTTTCGGCAGCCTCTTTGAGGCGTTGGAGAGCCATGGGGTCTTGACGGAGGTCCACACCTTGCTCGGCTTTAAATTCGTCGGCGAGCCAGTCGATGATTACATGGTCGAAGTCGTCGCCGCCGAGGTGAGTGTCGCCGTTGGTGGATTTCACTTCAAATACACCGTCGCCGAGTTCGAGGATTGAGATATCGAATGTGCCGCCGCCGAGGTCGAATACGGCAATCTTTTGGTCTTTGTCGCTCTTATCGAGGCCGTAAGCAAGTGCGGCTGCGGTGGGCTCGTTGACGATACGGCGCACGTTCAGGCCGGCGATTTCGCCTGCTTCCTTGGTGGCTTGACGTTGGGAGTCGTTGAAGTAAGCGGGCACGGTGATAACGGCTTCTTTCACTTCTTGGCCGAGGAAATCTTCGGCGGTTTTCTTCATCTTTTGAAGAATCATTGCGGAGATTTCTTGCGGGGTATATTGACGGCCGTCGATGTCGATACGGGGAGTGGAGTTGTCGCCACGAACTACCGAGTAAGGCACGCGTTCGATTTCGCGGGTTACTTGGTCGTAGGTTTCACCCATGAAACGCTTGATGGAGTAAACGGTGCGTTTAGGGTTGGTGATGGCTTGACGTTTGGCGGGGTCGCCCACTTTGCGTTCGCCGCCTTCGATGAAGGCAACGACCGAAGGAGTGGTGTTGCGGCCTTCGCTATTGGGAATTACTTGGGGTTCTTTACCTTCGAGAACGGCTACACAGGAGTTGGTGGTGCCGAGGTCAATACCAATGATTTTTGACATAGTTGTATGATTTTTTTGTTATTATTCGAGATTGATTGATGAGCAGCCGCGGTGGTTCGAGCGACTGCTCGCTATAGATAAGGCAAAACGTGTGCCAAAAGCGCGGGGCTTGTTGCCACGTGCCAAAAAAGTGCCAATATGTCACTTGCGGGGAGTAATAATTGCGGTTACGACCACGAAGTGCGCCATGTGGCCGGGTGCAGAGCGATAATAAAGCCGAATATTTCGAGGCGTCCGATAAGCATCAACATAGCCAAAATCACTTTGGCTGCCGCCGGCATAGCCGCCCATGAAAATTCGGGGCCGTATTGTCCGAGAGCGGGGCCAACGTTGCCCAGAGCGGAGATGGTGGTGGAGATGGCCTCAACACATGGCAGCCCGCATGCCATCATTGCTATCCATCCGCCGAGCGCAAACAGCATAAAACTGAAGAAGAACACAAAGACGGTGGAAATAAGTTGGTTGTCGAAAATATGGCCATTGATTTTGATGGTTTGAACCGACCGCGGACGTATGATTTGATGGAATTGGTTCTTGAAACCGCGCCACATTATCACCAAGCGCATGATTTTGATGCCGCCGGCCGTGGAGCCGGTGCAGCCGCCGGCAAACATAGTGTAGATAATCAAAATCCAGGTGAAAGCGGGGAATGATAGGTAGTCGTCGGTGGCAAAGCCTGTAGTGGTGTGGCACGATGTCACTTGAAACAAGGCGGAGCGGAATGCTTGCTCAATGCCGTAGCCATTGCAGACGACCAACGCGGCGGCAATGACAATAGTCACCACGAAAACGCTCCCGAGGAAGAAACGTACCTCTTCATCGCGCAGAAGATGCTTAAACCGATATTTGAAAGCGAAGAAATAGAGGGAGAAACTGATGGAAGACACCAACATGGCCGTTATCAGTGTGTACTCAATCAGGGGCGAGTGCCAATAAGCGATGCTGGCTTGCTTGGTGGAGAAGCCGCCGGTGGCGGTAGCGGTGAGGGAGTGGCATGTGGCATCGAAGATGTTCATACCTTCGAGCCACAGCAGAAAAGCGGTGGCGATGGTCAGCACGATGTACACGCTCCAGAGATACCGCGACATCGTTCCGGCTTTGGGGTGGATGTTGGCATGGGTCACGCCGGTGGCTTCGGAGAGGAAGAGCAACTTGCCTCCGATGCCGAAGCCGGGCATCAGGGCGATTGTGAAGAACGCGATGCCTAAGCCGCCAATCCACTGAGTGAGGCTGCGCCAAAACAGTATACCATGGGGCATGGAGTCGATGTTGTCGAGAATGGTGGCGCCGGTGGTGGTGAAGCCCGACATTGTTTCAAAGAAAGCGTCGACCACAGATGGAATGTATCCGCCGAGCAAGAACGGCAGCATGCCAATCAGCGAAAACGTGAGCCATGCAGAGGCTACCACAATACATGTCTCGCGGCGGCGCGGCTTGGTGGCACTCCGCCCGATAAGCAACAAAGTGCCGGAGATTGCAGCGCAAATACCGGTAGAGATAATGAACGGCACGAAGTCGCCGTCGCCGTAGGCCAGAGCCACGATGGTAGAAATCGAAAGCAAAAGCGTTTCCACCGCGATGAGCAACCCCAACATATAGGCTACCATACGGAAGTTCACCGCCACGTTGCGCGTGGCAGATGACACGGAATACTCGATGTCGATAAAGCGATCCATTTGTACCATTGGCTTAAAAGCGACCAAATGCGCGGCAAATTTACAAAAAATCGCACAATCACGCAAAAAAATCTTGGGTATACCTATAAGATATGCGGATACGAATCGGCTTCCGCTTCACCACATCAAAGAGCCTCTGCCGGCGGTCGTAGTTAGGCTTAAATAGTTGTATTTTGTTAATATTTATTAATATCGTAGTCGCTGAGCGGATTTTTTTTGCTCTCGCTTATAATTATTGTATCTTTGTAGGTTAAAATTACAACCGACATCCTAATCAACAACTACCTCAAGCATAGGGTATATATTTAGAAAGTGAAATCGTATTATTTAATACTTGTCTTTTCCATCGGTTTGCTGTTGCAAAGTTGCAATAACGCAGATGAGCCGTCGGGAGGTGTCAACTCCGGTAAAAAGGCTATTTTTGTATCAGCCGAGGATGCCGCTTCTTCGGCAAGAGCCTCTGTGCCGGCGGGTATGTGCGACAACTTCAAAGTCAACACCTCCTTGGAAATGAAAGGCACACGCATGAGCGTGATGGATGGCTACGAAGTGAAATTCAAGGCTGATGAGTGGTCATACGTCACTGAAACTCAACACATCGTGTATTGGAACGGCAATGCCGACCGCTATCTATTCAATGCCGGCGCTCCCATCGACTCCGTTACTTCAATCAGCACATCAGAGATGAAACTCTATCTCGAAAACAATACCCGCGGTAGCGTGTTGGCCTCTACGCCTTTGGAAGTGAAGAATGGCACGGCCGAGTTCGGCAATGCCGTAGGTCTGCGCTTCAACTACGTTCACAGCCGTATTCGCGTGGGCTTTATAAAGAACGTCGCCAACGAAACCACCATATCTGATTTCACGTTGACTCCGGCCAATGAGATAGCCTCTAAAGCCAATGCCACCTACACCTACGATTGGACCGCCACTCCGCCCACCGCCTCGGCAAGTGTGAACGTCACCGCCACCTCCTCCGCCGCGTTCAACTATAAAGGTGTCACCATCCCCGCCAATACGGAAACTGCGGTGCTATCCCCCACGCGCTATTACTGCGTGCCGGTGGCTAATAATCCAAGCAATTGGACCATTTCGTTCACTTGCGACGGTGAAGCCAAATCGGCCTCATTCATAAACGACAAAGCGTGGGAAATCGGCAAAGAATACATTTATATTTTTTCCTTAAAAGATATAACGCCCAAGTTGGTCTACGTTTTGTCGAAAGATACCTACTTCGACTGCAACGACATCCTCCCCGGCGATGTATTATCCGATGCCGACATGACCGAATAAATAGCGAAACAATGAAGTATACCTATTATATAATATTAGCGATGTTGCTGCTATGCTCGTGCTCGGAAGAGCGCGACATCGACAATGGCGTGCAGCGGCTCAGCATCACTTTTGCCGACGCGCCGACTCAATCGCGCAGTTACTGGACCGACTTCACCGATACGGAGGATAAAAAAGTGTCATACGTGTGGGAAGACGGCACCAATATGCTCACCGCCATCAAGCACGGTACCCAATACGTGCCATTCTACCAATCTTTGTCAGCCACCGCTCAATATCACACCAACACCAAATTCGAGACTGTTGATGCAGGAAAGTCGAAAATCCGGCTGCAAACCGAGTGCGGGGTGAAATACGATGTGGGCGCCGGCGCATACGTCTACCCGGTGGCCGCCGGCGATGAGATGTACTGCTGCCACCCCATCAACGCCCACACCGATGTGATGAGCAGTGCCGATGCCGTCACCGTGGATATGCACCTGCCGCAGACATTCACCTACACCGAGCGCACCAACGATTTGAAGTCGTTGGAAGAGTATTCCTACGTGTACACCTCCACCACCTTGCAGTCGGTCAACGCCACCGATGTGGTGGCCAATTCCTCAAGCTTCAATTCCGCCTGCGCCATCATCCGCTTCAACATCATCAACAGCATCACCGCCGACATCGACATCACCGGCATCAAGATGGAGTCGAACGACGGCTCGAAAATCTTCCCCGACGTGTT
The DNA here is from genome assembly GCA_004552725.1 of Bacteroidales bacterium. Classification (GTDB taxonomy): domain Bacteria; phylum Bacteroidota; class Bacteroidia; order Bacteroidales; family Muribaculaceae; genus CAG-873. The sequence continues at coordinate 8,840 of SFNM01000049.1, forward strand.
GCGTTTCTCCGACGGCAGTGTAGCCGAACAAGCCGACAAGGAGGGGTACTACAGCCGAATCACCACTACTATTAATTCGGTGACGATACCAAAAAACAGTACCGGCACATTTTATAATCTGTGCTTTCCGCTCAACGGCAACTTCAACAACGTCCCGCTGAAATTTACCATCGACACCAACTACCTCACCTACCAACTCAAACTCGCCACCGACAAAATCACAAACAATAAATTTGAGGCCGGCAAAATCTACACCTTCAATTTCGACCTTAAAGAGAAGGAAATCAATCTCAACACCATCGAAATCGCCCAATGCACCACCTACAACATTGACAACACCGAATCGCTCAACGTAATCATCAACGGGGATGCTATTTGGCAACAAAGCGATGATGCCACCGCCCAGATGGTGTTCGTGAGCCTCGCAATGTCAACTACAATCAACGGCATCGACTACGATGTGCTCTGGGCCACTTGCAATCTCGGCGCTATGGAGCCGATTGAGACCGGCTTCCACTACGCTTGGGGTGAGGTGGCGACAAAAGACTCCAATCAATACTCTCCCACCGGATATACCGGCAAGGCTAACACCGACATTATGGGCACATCTGCCGATGCTGTCAAAGTATATCTTGGCGGCGGCTACTGGCTGTGGTGTACTCCCACCAAAGATATGTGGGATAAACTTCTTGACACAGATGTTTATGGATGGAGTTGGCAAACCGTCAAGAAAGTGAGCGATGGTGGCGAAAGCGAGGAAAACCTCAACTTCGATGCATCTGTGTGGGAAGTAACCAAACGCGATTCTGAAGGTAAACTCATCGGACATATTTACCTGCCCATCACCGGCTATTCCGGCTTATTGGACGCCCCTGCCGATACTTACGGGCGTGTCAACAAGGCACGATGCCAATATTGGACCTCCACACCTTGTAGCAATGTGGCCGGCGCAACCGAAAAATCGTATGCTTTCCAAACCATATACTCCACCGAAATAGGCACCGGCAAAGGCAGCATGTCTGCTCCGAAATTAGAAGCGTGCGACAGATACAACGGCTATGCCATACGTCCCGTACTACTCAAAAAGAAATAAGATATGAACAAGATATTACCGCTTTTATTACTAATATGTTTGGTCTCCTGCTCTTCCGATCCTGAACTGAAGGAGCAAGGAACTCCGCTCGAAATCATAGTAGACGTGAGCGCATACAGCCAGAATGTAAGCGATGCTTTGTCACGAGCATCAATCAATAGCGGTGTTTTCACCAAGTTCGCACCCGGCGACGATCTTGGCCTCATTGTGGTGGACAAAAACGGCAACACGGTGATTGACAACTACCGCTTTGTAGTGCAGAAAACCGGTCTTGCATATCGAGCCGATGCCGATGACAACATCATCTCCTCCGATGTATATTTCAACGAAGACTACACATATTTAGCCTACGCTCCATACAACAGCACTTACAACGGATACACCTCGCTCGACGCTATAATCGACAAACATATTGCCGACTTTCCTACACTCTATGCCGACCAGTCAACGCAAGCCAAATACAATGCTGCCGACTTATTGGTGTGCAAAACACCCGTGCACAGCGGCAATCAGTTGCGTTTAGCGTTCACTCACGCCATGAGCCAAATGAAGATTTACTACAACGGTGAAACATTCGACGACCTTACGGTGGAGCAACCGGCTACAAAGGCGCAAATGTTCAAACCCGAGGGCTCCGCAACTTATAGTTATATATGTGTGCCGAAAGACGACGTGCTGGTGCTGGGTACTGCTCGCTCCAAAGAAGTAGTTGACAATGGTGAGGGTGGCGTCACCGAAATCGAGGCTTTTTCTTATTGGGAGACAAGTGTTAGTTTCAAAGAGAACCACTCCCATTACATCTCCATCTATTGCCAGCCCACTGTGTCGTACAAAACCGCCGGCGTCGACATGGGCTTCCCCTCCGGCTGCATCTGGGCCAAGTACAACTTGGGCGCGGAGTCGGTAAGCCAGTTTAAAACTCGCGGCGGTGTGTGGTATGATAAAGATGGTAATCCTATTGGCGAAGATAATGAACTGATGAGCAGTGACTTGCACTCTTCGTTCGACCGCGGCGACTACTACAGTTGGGGCGAATTGGTCACCAAGTACGGCCAGCCCGCCGTGCTGCTCGATGGCACCTCCGGCCGCATTTGGAAAATCGGTGACTCGTACAACGCTACCGGCACGGACGTAACGCCCCTCATCTCCGGCTCCGACAAGGGCTATTACCCCGAAACCTACATCGACCGCGGCTACACATACGCCTCTATCGACGGCAACATCGCCGGCACCGAGTACGATGTGGTGCGCAACAAACTCTGGAAAGGCGAGTGGCGCATCCCCAACGAAAACGAGGTCGACGAACTCTTCCGATACAGCACCGTGGAGATTGTGGGCTGGTATTATGAAGACAACCTGCGCTACGCTTCGTGGATTGGCGCAAAAGATGCCGAGGGCAACTACCTCAACCTCCACCCCGACAACTCCGAGTTCTTCGGCACCAAAAACGTCCGCCCATATCGCTACCTGGTCTCCATCGTCAAGTTCACCAGTAAAATCAACGGCGAAGTGCTCTACTTCCCCGGCGGCACCTGGAGCGACTGGAGCATCGATATGCTCGCCATCCACTCGCGCAACCACGAAGGTCGCAGTACCACCACCGCGTATAACTCCGACTACGGCGGCATGTACTACTTCGCCTCCTCAGCCTCGCACGACCACATCGACTGTTCCAGTTACATGGAGTTGGAAACAAGTAAATCAGTGGATGCCTCGGGCAAGATAATAGGTGTGACTCCGGTTAAACAGACCTCGCACTATACGGATAAAAATGGCAACACAATCACACTGATGGGGCTCACCCAGAACGGCCACCGATACACCGGCATGCTCATCCGACCGGTTTACGGTGGTAAGAACTGGAACACCAACCCCGAGTCGCTAAGTACCATCCACATTAAAGTTGAGCAACGATGAACAAACTGATTTACATACTTTTAGGCGTGTTGTTGGCCGCCTGTTCCGACGAGTTGAACGTGCCAACCACCGGCGACGATACCAACGTGGCCGGAATGGCGCTACGGTTTGAAGCCGTGGTGATTGACCAACCGCAGGCATCTCGCACTCATGTGGAGGACGTGTACGACAACTACATCACCCGCGATTTCAAGGCGAGCGACTCCTTCGGCATGTTCATTCTCGATGCTGACGGCAATTTCGTCACCGAAATCGACGGACACAACGCGTTGAATATCAAGGTGACCACCCCCGACGGCAAAGCGTGGAACCTCAACTCCGACATCAAAGAAGTGGTGCACAAGTTGGGCTACAAATACGTGGCGTATTATCCTTATTCCGAGGATTTTAACTCCTGCGCCACCGTGGCCGACATCAAAGCAAAACTCACTGCGCCCGCCGAAGACCAAAGCACTCAAGCGGCTATCGACTGGATGTACACCGAGCCCACTTCGCCCTCAATCAACGCCGTGACAACCCTGCGCTTTATGCACCGTTACGCCAAAATCGACATCTACAACTCCTACACTCAGGACCACCACGGCAGTTGGGAATCAACGTATAAATACACCAAAACAGTCGATGACAACGGCGTGGAACATTACCGCTACATCCTCGATGCCGCCACAGCGCAGACGCTCACAGTCAACGGCCGCTACTCCATCGGCAACGAACTCACCGGTATCAAGGAACTATCATACGACTTCGGTGACATCTCCATCCAAAACGGCCGCCACGCCATAGTCTACACCTACCGCGTCGACGAGCGCTGCGCCGTCGACCTCGGCCTGCCATCCGGCGTGATGTGGAGTCCCATCAACCTCGGCGCTGAGACCGCAAGTTATATGGATGATGCCGAAATCGCCGCCGCCACCAACACCATCGGCCTCCGCTTGGCTTGGGGCGAACTCTTCCCGAAGGACACATACAGTTACGATACCTACATCAACGACCCATACCAAACCTCCGGCACCTCCATCCTCCCCGCCGACATCTCCGAAACCGTCTATGATGCCGCTCGCCAATACTGGGGCGGCCACTGGACGTTGCCCACCGCTACCGACATCCAAGAATTTATCGACAACACCGAGATTGTCAGCACCGAGTCAATTTACAGCACCGAATTGGGCAAGAACGTGAACAAAATCACCTTCCGAAGCAAAATCAACGGCAACACAATCACCATAGTCTCCAACGGCTATATCGTCAATGCTACCTTGAATCAACCCGAGCACCTGCACTACATGTCGGCCTCCCGCGTCGGCACTGCCTCCTGCTCCACCCTCCACAGCAATCCCAATATGACGATTTACAACAATAAACGCTACGTAGGCCTCGGCGTCCGCCCTGTGCTCAAAATGAGCCACATTTACAAGGCTGCCAATAAATTGGACATCGTGGTGCGACATATCAACGACCTCGCCGTGGATTTAGGCATCACCAAGGAGGTGGACGGCGTGACTTACAAGCTGCTTTGGAGCCCGTTCAACTATGGTGTGGAAACAAAAGTAGACCTTGTTTCCTACAACAACCGTCCCATAAACGAAGAACTGTTTCTATCTGACTGTGCCAAGCAATTAGGCATGCGCCTTGCATGGGGCACCACTGAGGAATCGGACGATTACAACACCGTGGGCTACAACACAGGCCCGCTTGCAGAAAAGTACAACTACAACGCATCGGGTTCCGATAAGGACGTGCGCGACCTCAAGCCCGAAGACGACGTGGCCCAAATCAACTGGCCCGAGGGCTGGTGCTTGCCCACTGCGCAAGACTTCCAACTACTTGTCGACAACGTCACAGTCACCAACGAATCCATCAACGGTATAACATGGTTTCGCCTCACATCCAAAAGCAACGGTAACAGCATCCTAATCCCCGCCTCCGGCTACATCGATGGCAAAGTGCCGACAACTCCCAAGACATTCTCCGAGGCATACCTTCCCAGCGCCACAGTAGGCTCGTCAAGTAGCACCGTCAGCGGCACCACCAAACGCACCATCTACGCTCTCCGCCTCAACGGCACCGCTGCCTCCATAGTAAACAGCGCCGGCCGGTGCACCGGCTTGATGGTCCGCCCCGTGCGCTACGTCCGTGTAGAATAGCCGCTCTTTCCATGCTTTCGCTCGGCTGCCGCCTCGCCACAGGACTCGCCGCAGGTTAGCGGCGGTTGGCTTGTTTTTGGAGGAGGCGTTCGAATTTGCGACGCATGGCGCGGTTGCACTCGCCCAGCGCGGGGAGGTGATTAGCGATGTAGGTGATGTCGTCGGCGGTGATTGCGGAGCCTTCGGCAATGTAGGTGCTGCGCGTTGAGAGGAGCAGAAATTGCTCGAACACGCGCGAGTTGACCATTGTGCGCACGAATTGGCCGGTGAGCAGGAGGTGGATATATGAGTTGAGCGCATTGCACATGTTGCTGATG
>SFNM01000145.1 GCA_004552725.1 Bacteroidales bacterium
GTATCACCACTATTACTAACCCTAAAAACCAATAACGACTATGGGATGTAATCCAAAAACCAAAGCCGAGGCAATGCAAATGATTGCAAGCAAGCGTTCTCAAATCGCAAGTCTGCAAGCTTCGAAATCACGCCCCGGTGCCTCTAAAAGTTATAAATTCGCGTGTAACCAATCGATTGCAAACCTGCGCGGCGACATCGCTCATTTGCGAGCTCAAATGTACTCGCTCCCCGCACGCTAACCCGCCTGACTATCAACAACCAAACCAAATATCAACCCTAAAAATCTAAATCCTATGGCAGATCTCCGTATCGACAGCCGCATGAAGGTAAAAACCTTCAAGGCTAACTTCAAAAAAGCTTTCGGCGCTTCCCTGCGCGTGTACACCACCGCTACCTGCAAGGCTAAAGCCGACGACGAGGCTACTCTCGGCTCGCTTATGACCACCGGCGCTAAAGGCGGCGAACAAACCTTCGGTGGCAACCTCCGCGTGGGCAACTTCGAAAAGAAAGTCACCGAAATGTTCGGTATCGGCGTGCAAGTGGCTAATGCCGACGACACCAAGCTGGCCAAGGACGACATCACCCTCGTAGCTGCCGGCAAAGAGTAAGCGCCCTAAAGCGGTTATCCTCGCTCGGCGAGCTTCGGCAAGCCGAGCGGGGAACCCCGATGCTAACTAACAAACCCTACCTCCCTCGGTGCGCACCTGCAGCGGTGTGCCGACTTATGGACCGGGGGTAACTAACTGATAATCAAACAACTATGGCAAAGAAATCAGCGATCTCCGGTGAATACATCGTCACCGTGGAAGACAGCGGCTCCATCAAAGTCTGCAAAATTTACGACAACGTCAAAGGTTCGTTGCGCGAAATCGCCGAATCCTCCGGTATGGCTTACGATTCCGGCTGGACCACCCGCCAGTTTGGCGCCAAAGTAATCAAAGAATATGGCGCCGGCAACATGGCCGAAGTGGGCGAATACATCGTGGTGAAAGAATCCTCCGGTTCGATTTCCACCTTCCGCACCTACGCCAACACCATCTGCGCCCTGCGCGAAATCGCCGCACGTGTAGGCTTTGCTTACGATTCCGACTGGAACACCCGCCAATTCGGTTCAAAGTTAGTTGACTTCCTCAACGGCAAATAATTGTGACGGCTCAAGATTACACCCTGCCATATCCCGCCGTGAGCGATGGCGTGGTGGAGCTGCGAGCCTACAGCGGTCAGCTCGACATCGTCAGCCAATTCACCCCTTACGATTGGCATCAGATGGCAGCCGACATCGACACCCCACAGCAGTGGGAATCGCTCCTTGAAAACTACAAGCAATACGTTCACTGCTACGTGCTCTACCGCGTCAGCGACCAACGCCCCATGGGCTTCGTGTTCCTGATGCAAGAGGACGAGCGAGGCACCTATCTGTCGATTCACGGCGGCGGATGGGAGCGCCAAATCAACCCCGCGGTGCTGTATATGCGCGGCTTCCGGCTGATTGTGGGCGAATTGCTCCGACGAAAATTCCGCATCCTATCACGGTGCAACGCCTCAAACCGCGCTGCCGAGAAATTTCTCCGCGGCGCCGGTTTCGAGGAAACCGCTCGCGACAACGAATCTATTTACTTCAAAATCAAACCCTTACGCAAAATGGCAGTAAAGAAAACAAAAGACGGCAAGGTGGATAAACGCACCAAAGAAGGCAAGGAAATTGCCGCCCGTATGGCCAAAGCTCGTGCCGCTAAAGGCTCACTCAAAAATCGTCTCAAACGCTTATTCAGCTAATAAAATATGAAAGTAGAACTCAATGACTTTGCAGCGCTCCTCGCTGCTGCTATCTGGGCCGACGGCGAATACGCCGAAGCCGAAGCTACCGCTGTGGAAGAAATCGCCGACGCATTCGAACTCGACGTCACCGAACTCAAATCCGCCGTTGAAGCTGAAATCGAAAAAATCAAAGACTTCGACGAAGAAGCTATCCGCAACTACGTGAACGAAGCCGCTTCCGGTGTGGCTCGCGAAGACGCTCCGGCTGTGTTTGAAGCCATCCTCCAAATCGTAATCGTGGACAACGTGTTCACCCGCGACGAAGCCGAAAACCTGCTGTTCGCTGCCGATGCTCTCGACATCGACACCGAAGAAGTGCTGTTGCTCATAGCCGACTTGGTGCGCTCCGAACCCGACCTCGAAGTCCAATTCAACTAATTCTAAACCACCGAGTTAAGTGGATGCGGCCACGCCGTGGCCGCATCCACTTAACCTCACAACCCACCCCCCCGACTATGCAAACCTTAGCAACTGTAGTAGCCAAGACCCAGAACCGCACAGCCCTCGGCATCGTGCACGCTTACGCCGCCCTCTACCCCAAGGCCAAGCTCGCCGACCTGCGCAAAGTTTTCCCCAATAAGCTCTGCCCCGACTCCGGCGTTGGCGAAATCCTCCTCCCATACAAGGAGGCCGTTGAGTACAACCAAAAGCACGACATGAGCCTCTACTTCACCAAGGACGACGAAGTCATCACAGTGGCCAAAGGTGTTAAAGTGTGCCTGTCGCAAATTTGGTCGAAAGCTTCGCTCGAAAAATTCGTCAAGAATGCCGCCAAACTCGGCATCAAGGCTGCCGACCCCGACAAAGAGCTCGAATGTGGCCGTTGCGGTTTCAGCTACGACATCCTCAGCAAACCCAAAGGCAGAGGTTGTCTCGGCTGGATTGGCCTTATCTTCGTTTGGATTTGGCGCATCTTCGTTGTTTTCCTTGTTCTATTGGGAATTATGAACAAAAATAAAGAAGAATAGCACATTGTTACTCACTGAGTTATGAACAAAACCTTCTTGATGTGGCTATTGCAAAACATGGGATGCCTCTCCCGCGTGGGCGGCTTCGTGTTCGTCGTGGCTGCTATCGTGCTGTTCGCCGCCCTGTGGGACCGCGATTCAGAGGCATACCAAATGTTTATTACCGGCATCGGACCCGGCTGGTGGATACTCATCGGCATCGTCTTGGTGGTGATGTGTATCATCGCCGCCCGCGTGGCCGCTTTTGCCCACAAGAACTTCGACCAAATCTGGGCTCGCCGCAGCAACTGGTCGCGCAGCAAGGTCAGCAAGTACGACAGCCGCTTCCAA
>SFNM01000146.1 GCA_004552725.1 Bacteroidales bacterium
CCGAATTATACTTTTCATCATTGTTTTTTCCAATGATGAAATTGTGTAGCATACCATCGTTTGCGCCGACGAGGAGTTGCGTGTCGCGATTCCAATATTTATTTTGGAACAATCGATAGGCGGCATCTTTATATGATTTATTGGGCGGTTCGACGACGACGGGCGTTGCATATTCGATGACTCCGAGGCGCTGCGATGCGATATAACTTCGGATGTCGCATTCGTGAACGATGCCAGGGATGCATTTGCCGTTGTGACACACCGAGCCATCTGTGCAGTTTTTGTGCGTCGAGCAGTTCACTGTGCCACTAATTTCACTGACTTTTGAACTTTCTGCACAACGCCCTTGCACACATAGATACGATTTTTTCCCCGATTCATCGATGCCGCAGTCGACGTCGGTGAAGCATTCGAATGGGGTGATCATGTAGTTAGAAGTTTTGGCGTCGTCGGTTGCCGAGGCGCTCTCGAAGGCGAGTGACGATTTGCAAGCATCGGCTGTCGATTCGGTGATGAAGTGGTAATCTTCGCCACTATTACCGCCTTTGATAGTGCCGATATGGACATTGTATTGTGGCGTATTGCCAGTGTGATCGTCGGTTAGTTTGTCGTCGAGTTTGGCATTGTCGGGGTAGATGGCGTCGCGTTGCTCGTGGTAGTCGCCAGCAAAGATGACGCGATGTTGCATGCACGTATTCTCGTCGCCATTGAGTGCGCATGGATTAGATGGATGAGCTTTCCCCGTGCGATTATCGGCGTCGGATGTATTGCACTTGATGATATCGCAATCGAGACGTTGTGAAATGTTGGAGACGTATTCTTTGTTTGATTTTTCAACAAATTTTGCTTCATCTGGATTGCACACGAATGTCGATCGTTCGAGTAGGGTTTCGCGGCGGTTGCCAAATTCGACGGTATAGCCCGAATAGATGTTGCTGAAACCGTTTTGGTAGACGCCTTTGTTGATCGATGACAAGTAGCCAACGGATGTCGTGGTGACGGCGGGCGTTTTGGATACGGTGCCGCGGAGGGATTCGGAGACGGCGTTGACGATAGCTTGGCGGAGGGCGTTTTTTGAGACGGCACTGTAGAAGCAGAGCTTGTTATGATCTTTGTTGTATCCTTTGACGAAATCATTGAAAGCGGCTTCGCCAGCATCGCTTGGATCGATGATATTGTTGTGTTCGTCGCGGCACGTGCCACCTCTCCAAGCGGCTTTGCTCAAGCGCCATGCCGCCGAATTTTCAATCGATGGGTCGACTTTTGACGGATCGAATTCGTTGGAGTAACCGATGACGAAGACTTTGATGCCATGTTCGTAGAGGTGGGCAGCGTCGTACCAGATATCGGTCGAGTGACCATATTGATGTTCGGGAGTGGCGTCGGATTTTCGATTGGCGTCTTGGATGCCCGATCCGTTAGGGTCGCCGTCGGAGATGAGGATGACGGATTTTTGACGCCCCCGGCAATTGAATTTGTCGTTGCGCACGACTTTGCCGTCTTTGAAGTGATGGGTTAGACCTTGATCGATACCGATGCCAGAATCGCCTCCAAACATGTAGTAGATATCGGCGAGTGCTTCGCCGAGCGGCGTGGCTGCTGTGCCCATATAGGTGCGTGCGATTTGGATGAGTCGCTCGTTGTTGGCTGTGATGTCGACTTCTTTGTCGGAAGGCTCGGGGTAGACGAGTGGGGCATCGGCATCTTTTTGCATCGACCAGATGCCCTTGTCGTAGGTGCAATCTAAGTTCTTTTTGTAGTCGAGCCCCGTGAGATCGAGGCCGTATTTGATTTGATTCGATGAATTGCCATAGGTTTGGATGGAATCGGTATAGCCGTAGATGTATTTGGGTTTGCCGGCGTTGCGGAAGTCTTGAGAATAAAGAAAGCTATCGTTGGAAAGGTGTTTGGATGGTGTATACCCGTTATAACCATTATCTTTTCCAACGAGTAAGTCATTACCGCTAGAGAGAATTTTGAAATAACCGACTGTATTTTCAGGAGTACGAATATATTGCATCGTAACTACAGGAAAACGACAACTCTCAGTATTGCCGCAACCTCCCGATATTGTGTCATTATACGTAAAAGTATCACTAACCGTACAGCCGTGTTCGTTAATATAAGCAATTTCAACTTGAAATCCATGATCTGTACGACAACCAGAGAATGGTTGAACATAATATGAAATAATATCACCGTTTGTTAATTTACTCGTATCTTTCCAATAGATATTCTCGACACCAATAATCTTTCCTAAGTTCTCATTAGAAATACTCGAACAAGTTTCGAAGTTCTCGTTGGAATTATTTATGCAAACAGCATAATCTTTGCCTTCTTCTTTATTTTTGACGCAAATGTCCTTGGCTTCAGGGTCAAGATTATCAACATCTAAGAAACCACCATTATTAGATTTTGAATAAGAATAGTATATATGTTCTCCTTTCTTCCACATATTACCATTAATCACTACATGACTATCTAGATCACTACATGCTTGATAATGCGCTCCATTTGAGTCTTTCATGTGCCCCCAAACGAGTGTGAAACGGAGAGCGGTTCCTTCGGTTTTGCCACCGGAGAGTTTAGCGGCTTCTTTGATCTTGGAGTCTTTAGTGCTGCTGGATCCGGCGGAACCGACGGCGAGGCCAGCGAGGCCGAATTTGACGACTTTTTTGTAGGTATGAATGACGCCGCTCTCGTCGTAGGAGGCGTCGACGTCGTCGACGTTGGGTTTTGCGATTTGCGAATCGCCTGGGATATTTTTGAGGCCAGGCGTGTATTTGCCGTCGTTTTGGAGCGTTGGGAATGGCATATCGAACGGTTTGCCGCCTTGGGCGCGGATGAGTTTTCCATCTGTTGTCAGTTTCATGCCGCCGATGATTTCAGCCATGGCATTGGTGAGTCGCGTTTGGTTGGCGTCTTTGTCGAAGATTAGATTCATGGAGGCGGAGGTGTCGAGGACGAGGAAGACGATGGGAGGGAGGATTTCGTCGGCGTCGTTGGATTGTGCCCACGCGTTTGGTGAGATGCCTGCATAGGAAATAGCGCAAAGCGCACAAAGTACTGAAAATAGTGACTTTTTCATGTGTATACCCGTCGTAAAAT
>SFNM01000050.1 GCA_004552725.1 Bacteroidales bacterium
CTTCGGGTAGGCACATCCATATTACATCTGCAGTTTTCATACTGCAAATTTAACACTTTCTCTAAAATTTATGCACCTTAATTTTGTCTTGTGCCTATAAAATCATGATTTCATACACAAAAACGGCTCAATTATTGGTCGGAAGCCAATTTTATGTACTCGCTGGGGGTGAGGCCGGTGTTCGCTTTGAAGGCATTGATAAAGGTGGAACGCGACTTGAAGCCGACGCTCTGGCCAAGACCTTCGATGGTGAGGTTACCGTAGTTTTGGCGGTCGGCCATGCAGCGGCAGGCTTCCTGTACGCGATATTTGTTGATGAAGGCGTTGAAGTTGCACCCATAACATTCGTTGATTATCTGCGACACTTTTTTGTAATGTTCGCCGATGGCTTCAGCCAATTGCTGAGCGGAGAAGTCCGAGGAGAAGATTTCGGTGCTGAGCGCCATCATGTCCTCAATTTTAGCGCGAAGAAGTTCTTTGTCTTCATCATCCAAATTGCTTTGCTTGTACTTTTCGGTCGGTTTGGCGGTCATCTCCTCGATATTGCGATACAGGCGGAGATTCTTTTCGCGCAGCGAGCGGTTCTTTTTGTAAAGCAGCAAAAGAAGGATAAGGATGGCCAAAGTGAAGACAGCGGAGATGCAGGCGATTGTAATCATGCGGTGGCGCTTCTCGCGCTCTTGCTGCAAGTCGTCGGAGATTTCTTGCAATTGGTTGAGGAAGTCTTGCTCGGTGATGTTGCGCAATTGCTTGTATGAGAGAATGTCGCTTTTAAGCTGTAAGTGCTTGATATTGTATTGGTTGGCCTCGGTGGCTTTGCCCCAGTGGTCGTAGATTTGGCTTTTGAGAGCGTAGATTTCCAGTTGAGAATCCTTCACTTTGGCGGAATCGGCCAATGCTTCTGATATTGAGATGTTGTCGATGGCTTCAGCGAATCGGCCGCACATATCCAAGGCTTTAGCGCAGTTGATGTGGGCCATCAGGCGGTATCTGAGGCGGTCGGGGGCGTAATCCATTGCGGCTATTTGCTGTTGGAAGTAGTTGGCGGCTAATGCGCCATCGCCTCGAGCCATTGCGTCCATGCCATTGTGCATCAGCACGTTGTAGCTGTATCGCCACGAGGGTTCTTTCTGATGATACAAGCGTTGATAACCATCCCAGATTGAGTCGACTTGCGTCCATAGACCGTTGACAAAGGCTAATTCCAGCGAATTGGAAATGATTAAGTCGGCGATGTCGGCATCGGCATGACCGAGTGCGCTAATGTACTTGTCGAAAGCGCGCGATAGGAAGGTGGAATCGTTGCACTGCACACCCATGGTGTGGTATGTGATGCCGTAACTCATCTCAATTCGGGCAGTTAGCTCCGAGGGTACGTCATCAACGTGCTCGGCTTGGTGAAGGCTTTCAATTGCTTTGCCGTAGTCGTAGAAATGGTAAAACAATATCTGCCAGCGCAATAGGTGCGCACGAGCCACCTGCTCGTAGCTTGCTCTTTCGCGTATGGTGGCATCTTGAGTGATGAGCGAGAAGCAAATCATGGCGCTGTCCACTTGCCCGCTGTCGAGAAATCGCTCGCCATTGGCTATCAACTGCTTCGGGTTCATCGCGGACCACTGTGTGTAGGCTTGGTGATGCGTCACGGATTGCATGCCATATATGGCACCAATCAAACAGATACAGATTATTATGAGCCGAGTTTTCATTATGCCTACAAATTTAGCAAAAAAACTCAACCCGTGCAAATAAAAGCGAGCCGCCTTCGGGCGGCTCGCGGTATGGTGTGGGGGAGAGTATTATTCTTTGAGGAGTTTGAAGAGTTCGTCGGTGTTGCGGTCGAGCATACCGAAGATGCTCATATAGTCGTCGTTGGTGGTGGAGTCGTTGGGCTCGAATTCGTAAGATGCCCAAACGCTTTCACTGTCGTCGGTAACGGTGAATTTCACCACGAATTTTTTGGAGTTGAGGTCGTTGCAGGCCTCGAGGAGTTTCACGCGGTCGACGCCTTGGGTGTTGCAAATGAGTACGATTTGGAGGAATACGCTATCATTGTTGCGGAAGCCGATGTAGTTGACGCCTTCGATTTTAAAAGCGACGGAAGTTTCGCGTTCTTCGTGGCGATAGCCTTCGTTTTGGAGGAATTCGATGAGATGGGAGTAGCCTGACATAATATTAAACGTTGAGAAAGTGAGCGAATAGAATAGGTTGCTCCAATGGCCTCGCTCGGTTGGCAATTGGCCGTGTTATCGATGGCAAAGATAATACAATTAATTGATATGTGCAAGCCTTTTGCAAAAAAAAATTATTTGCTGCCGAAGTATACTCGCAGGGTGAGTTGCTGCCACAGGGCGCACACGTCGGGAGTGATGTGAAGGTTGAGCGCGGCGCTGAGGTCCACGTATCGGTTGCGGATGATGTGGGCGCGTAGGTCGGTGCGGCTGTAGGTGGTGGCTTGGTAGTAGGGTGAGCCCATATTGAGTTGCGGGCCGAACTCGGGGTATAGTGGCATAAGGTTGCCACCAAGGTATAAGGTCTCGGAAAGTGAGAGCCATCGCCAGTGGGCGTTGGCTTCAGCGAGGACACCTCCACGTGTTCGCCAGCCGCGGTCGTCGGCGCGGCATCGTTGCATAGACAGCACACCGCCGATGCGTACTTCGATGGAGTCGAGGGGTAGGGCGGTGGTTGTCACACCCACGAATGGGTTGAACATAAAGTCGTCGTTGACGCCTTGCCATTCGGGTGCGTTGCGTTGCTTGGCCAGGTGGTTGTATTGTAGGCGCTCGCCAATGTATATTGGGCTGTTGGCGGAGAGGTGCCATAGCGAGTTGAGCACTACGTTGAATGCTTCGCGCTTGGTGTTGGTTTGGATTTGGCGCCAATCGAGCATGAGTTCAGCCCACCCGCGGTCGTGAATTTTTTGGATGAGAAATCCGCGCACGTTGGGCTGGCGGTAGTCGATGGAGTCGCTCCATAGGAATTTGGGCGCCTCCTCCATTAGGTAGCGACGCGAGAACATACCGAAGTTTAAACGCCAATCGTTGCGCTCAATGCGGTAGTATAGTGTGGGTATGATTTGATAGTCGTCCCAGTCGTTGTTGACCGGTTGGTTCCACACTACGCCTCCACGAATTTGGCCGGAGTTTTCGGGAAGTATTAGACCTACTTCCGGGGCAAGGCGAGTGAAGAAGATGGTTTGGTCGTTGGCGCTGTCGCCTTCGCGGTTGTCGAAGGTCGTAGAGAAGTCCACGCTCCAAGTGAGTTCTTGAGCAGAGGGCGTGCCGAGGCATACGGCCGCGGCTATGGTAAAGAGTAAGTGTCGGATATTCATGGCAGTTGATTATAATATAACGCAAAGGTAGTGATTTTTTGCAAGAGAGCAAAGGAAATTAGGGGGTAATTTGGCAGATGGGGGATAAACAGCGAGCGCACTGCCTTGAGGCGGTGCGCTCGTGTAGGTCGATGGGAGTAGGCTTAGCAGCCTTTTACTTTGTCGACGATAGCTTTGAAGGCTTCGGGGTTGTTGAGAGCGAGGTCGGCGAGGACTTTGCGGTTGATCTCGATGCCTGCTTTGTGGAGGAGGCCCATAAGTTTGGAGTAGCTGAGGTCGTGGAGACGAGCAGCAGCGTTGATACGTTGGATCCAGAGGGCGCGGAAGTTGCCTTTTTTGTCTTTGCGGTCGCGGTATGCGTAGGTGAGACCTTTTTCCCAAGTATTTTTGGCAACGGTCCATACGTTACGGCGGCATCCGAAGTAGCCGCGGGTAAGTTTGAGGATTTTTTTACGGCGTGCGCGAGAGGCAACGTGGTTTACTGATCTTGGCATTTTATTGATTAGTTTTGAATGTCAGCGGTCGGGGATTGAGCCCGGCTCTTAGGGCTGTTCATTCGGTTAATAAAAAGTGATTATAAACTCGCAGAAAGAGGTTAATGCTTGAGCGTGGTCTTGATTATTTGAGAGCGAGGAGTGCTTTAACGTTAGCTTCGTCCACTTTAGCGATGAGAGCGAAGTGGTCGAGGTTGCGTTTTTGCTTCTTGGTCTTTTTGGTCAAGATGTGGCTGTGGTAAGCATGTTTTCTCTTGATTTTTCCTGATCCGGTAAGAGCGAATCTTTTTTTGGCACCGGAATTAGTTTTAATCTTCGGCATTTTGTAAATTGTTATTGGAGTTATATAATAATGTGTCAACGCGTGACACGTTTTTTATTTCTTTTTAGGTGAGATCATGATGATCATACGTTTGCCTTCGAGTACGGGCATTTGGTCTACTTTGCCGTAGTCTTCGAGGTCGTTGGCAAAGCGGAGAAGGAGGACTTCGCCTTGTTCTTTGAAGAGGATTGAACGACCTTTGAAGAAAACGTAAGCTTTGACTTTAGCACCTTCGTTGAGGAAGCCGATTGCGTGCTTGAGCTTGAAGTTGTAGTCGTGGTCGTCGGTTTGGGGGCCGAAACGGATTTCTTTTACGACAACTTTCGACGCTTTGGCTTTGATTTCCTTTGCTTTCTTTTTTTGCTGGTAGAGGAACTTTTGATAGTCGAGGATTTTGCAGACCGGTGGATCGGCCTGAGCGGAGATTTCGACGAGGTCGAGTTCGAGTTCTTCGGCTATTTGACGAGCCTCTTGAATGGGGTAAATGCCGGGAGTGACATTGTCACCGACCAAACGAACTTCGCGAGCACGGATGTTCTCGTTGATGTTGTTAGGGTCTTTGGCATTACGGTCTGGCAGACGGCGGTCGCGCTGAGGTTGTTGTTGAGGGCGCGGGCCGGCATTTTGAGGGCGCGGGCCGGGGTTGTAGTGGGGTTTTTTCTCCATTCAGTGGGTTATTGGTTGATAGAATCGTTAATCTCTTTGGCAAAATTTTCTGCAAAGTTAGCAATTTTTTGCGAACCTTGATCACCTTCGCCCTGTTTTCTTACAGAAATTTCGCCGGCGGCTTGTTCTTTTTCGCCTACGATGAGCAGATAGGGGATGCGTTTGAGTTCGTTATCGCGGATTTTGCGGCCAATTTTTTCGTTGCGGTCGTCGACGGAAACGCGGATATCGAGAGCGTCGAGTTGTTGGGCTACTTGATGAGCGTAGTCGTTGAATTTCTCTGAGATGGGGAGGATTACGGCTTGTTCAGGTGCGAGCCACAGGGGGAATCGACCGGCGGTGTGTTCGAGCAATACAGCCACAAAGCGTTCCATTGAACCGAAGGGGGCGCGGTGAATCATCACGGGACGGTGCTTTTGGTTGTCGGCGCCGGTGTATTCGAGTTGGAAGCGTTCGGGGAGGTTGTAGTCAACTTGTATAGTGCCGAGTTGCCAACGACGACCGATAGCGTCTTTCACCATGAAGTCGAGTTTAGGACCATAGAAAGCGGCTTCGCCGAGTTCGGTGCGAGCGTTGAGGCCTTTTTCGGCGCATGCTTCGATGATTGCTTGTTCGGCAAGGTGCCAGTTTTCGTCGGTGCCGATGTATTTTTCCTTATGGGCGGGGTCACGCAAGGAGATTTGGGCTTCGAAGTTTTCGAATTTGAGAGCGCGGAAGATGTAGAAGATGATGTCCATCACTTTGAGGAATTCATCTTTGATTTGGTCGGGCGCGCAGAAAATGTGGGCGTCGTCTTGCGTAAAGCCGCGCACACGGGTGAGGCCGTGGAGTTCGCCACTCTGCTCGTAGCGATATACGGTGCCAAATTCAGCCAAGCGCAATGGCAGGTCGCGGTATGAGCGGGGCAGAGCGCGGAAGATTTCGCAGTGGTGAGGGCAGTTCATCGGCTTGAGCAGATATTCTTCGCCTTCTTGCGGGGTGTGGATTGGCTGGAACGAGTCTTTACCATATTTAGCATAGTGCCCGGAGGTTACATACAGCATTTTGTTGCCGATGTGCGGGGTGATCACTTGTTGGTATCCGTATTTCTTTTGGATTTTGCGGAGGAATTGCTCGAGGCGGTCGCGAAGTGCTGCGCCTTTGGGGAGCCAAAGGGGGAGGCCTGCGCCTACGTTGGCAGAGAAGGCGAAGAGCTCCATTTCTTTGCCGAGTTTGCGGTGGTCGCGTTTTTTGGCTTCTTCGAGGAGTGCGAGGTATTCATCGAGCATCTTCTTTTTGGGGAATGTGATGCCGTATACGCGCACGAGTTGGTTGCGTTTTTCGTCGCCGCGCCAGTAAGCACCTGCGAGGGATGTGATTTTCACCGCCTTGATGGGTGCGGTGTTGGGGATGTGCGGGCCGCGGCAGAGGTCAGTGAATGAGCCTTGAGTGTAGGTGGTGATGTGACCGTCTTCGAGTTCGGAGATGAGTTCACATTTATATTCTTCGTGACGGTCGCCAAAGAATTTGAGGGCGTCGGCTTTGGAGATGTCGGCGCGGACGATTTCTTGCTTTTGGCGAGCGAGTTCGAGCATTTTGTTCTCAATTTTTGCGAAGTCGGCATCGGTGATGGTGTTACCATTGGGGTCGATGTCGTAGTAAAAGCCGTTTTCGATGGCGGGGCCGATGCCGAATTTCACGCCGGGGAATAGTTCTTGGAGAGCTTCAGCCAAGAGGTGGGCGGAGGAGTGCCAGAAGGCGTGTTTGCCTTCTGGGTCGTCCCATTTGAAGAGTTTGATGGCGGCGTCTTCAATGACCGGACGAGCGAGATCCCATTCCTGGCCGTTGATTGAAGCGGCGAGGACGTCGTCGGCGAGGCGGGGGTTGATGCTGCGAGCGATTTCGAGGGGTGTGATGCCGGCCTCGAACTCTTTGACGCTGTTATCGGGGAAAGTAATTTTAATCATCTTATTTTGTTAATTTACAAGCACTTGTGAATTTGTAAGGCTAAAGTGCTCAAAGTCACGCGCAAAGTTAGCAATTTTTTGCGACATGGCCAAAAAATTCGCTAAAATCTTTGCAAAAAAAATGGGCGGGGTAGGGGTATGGGGTGGCAGTTCGGCTTCCGCCTCACCACAGGACTTACAGCGGGCGGGGTAGGGGTATGGGGGTGGCAGTTCGGCTTCCGCCTCACCACAGGACTCACAGCGGGCGGGGCGTTTCCGCACTGCACGGCTTCCGCCTCACCACCTTACCTCACCGCGGCGGGCGCTTCGCTGCGCCGAGTCGGTTGGTAATGCTTGCGTGGCGTTTTGCTGTGCTGAGCACGGATGGTTGTACGGTGGGGTTGTATAGGTCAGGAAAAAGTTGTAACTTTGCAGCGGAAACCTTTATGAGTACACAAGTAGAAAATAAGATAGATATGCTTCACGGGCCGATGCTTGTGAAGATATTGGTGTTTGCGTTGCCATTGGCGCTGAGTAGTGTGATGCAGCAGTTGTTCAATTCGGTCGATGTGGCTGTGGTTGGACATTATGTAGGAGCATCAGCGTTGGCGGCAGTGGGGAGCAATGCTCCGGTTATTGGTTTGTTTATCAATTTGTTAGTGGGCTTATCGCTTGGCACAAACGCTGTGGTTTCGAATCACATCGGACGCCATGACCCATATCGCACTCGCAGGGCAGTTGCTACATCGATGCGAGTGGCTGTGATTGGCGGTTTGTCGATAGCTGCGATTGGTTTTGCGTCTGCTCGCAGTATATTGGAATTGATGGGTACGCCCGATGATGTGATGGAGCAGGCAGTATTGTATTTGCGATGCTATATGCTTGGGCTGCCATTTTTGGCGATTTTCAATTTTGGGGCATCAATTTTGCGCAGTGTAGGTGATACTCGTAGGCCACTTTATATATTAATAGCCACGGGCTTGCTCAATGCTGCGTTGAATATGATGTTTGTGGTATGGTGGGGTATGGGTGTGGAAGGAGTAGCCATTGCCACAGGTATTTCCAGCGCGGTTAGCGCGGGAATAATAGTAGTGCTGATGATGCGCGACAAGGGACCTTGTGGGCTTCAATTCCCGCTGGAGAAGACCGACTTTACCGAGTTGGGCGGCATAGTGAGGATTGGCTTGCCGGCCGGAGTGCAGGGCATGGTGTTCTCCTTTTCCAATATGGTATTGCAATCGGCTGTGAATTCATACGGAAGTGAAGTAATGGCCGGATCGGCGGCGGCATTGAATTTTGAGTATTATTGTTTCTTTATTATCCAGGCCTTTAATGGTGCGGCTATCAGTTTTATTGGTCAGAATTATGGCGCAGGCAATATACAGCGAGTACGGCGAGCATTTGCTCTGTGTATGACGCTTGGCGTGGTGTTCTGTGCCGGTTTCAACTGGCTATTTGTGTGGCAAGAAGAATTTTTCTTGGGAATATTTACCGATGTGCCGCAGGTGATGGAGTATGGCTATCAACGAATGCATATAGTGCTTGGTTTGCAGGCACTTGGCTGCTCGTATGAGATAACGGCATCGGCCTTGCGAGCGATGGGACGGAGTATTGCGCCTACGATTTTTACCATAATCGGCACGTGCTTGTTGCGCGTGGGTTGGGTGTATTTTATTATGCCTATATATCCCGGGTTTGATAAGTTGATGATGGTATATCCATTGTCGTGGATACTCACAGGCACCATGGTAATTATTGATTATATTGTGTTTATGAGGAAAAAATTTGGCAAAACTATTGTGGAAGAGCAAAATATTTGCTAAATTTGCACCGAATTTGTATTCAAAGGTTTATACCTTGAAAAACGCTGATACCCCTTAAATATATCATACTACAAACTTAACCTACTTTTTATGAAGAAATTTTTACTCATGGTATGCGCTCTTGCCGCCGGCATCGTAGCGCAAGCAACTGACTACTACCTGATTGGTGGTTTCAATGGCTGGAAAACTTCAGATCCCGCCTGTCTGTTCACCGCAGCAACTGACGGCACCTACGTGCTCGACTACGAAGGTGACCTGACCTCCGGTTTCAAAATCAACGACGGCACTTGGAATAACGATGCCGCTAACTTCGGTTCGAACGGCACCGCTCTTCAACTCGGCCAACCCTACACTATGCAAGTCGGTGGCTCCAGCAAAGACATCGCCCTCACCGAAAAAATCGTCAACCCCCACTTGGTGCTCAACGTGGCTGACCCCGCAAACCCCGTTCTGACCATCACCGGCCAATCGCAAGAAGTTGAATACAAATACGGTATCCACGGTGAAATTTTCGGCGACCCCGCATGGAGCACCGTTGATCTGGTAGAAAACGAAAGCGGCAAGTGGGTTCTCACTGCAGAAGTAGTAGCCGGCGGCTTCGGTATCAAAGTAATGGATGCATCCACTAGTGCTCAAACCGGCTGGTTCTCGGCTGACGGCGACGGCGTGCTCGGTTCCGCTCAACTCGGTCAAGCTCTCGCAGTGAAAGAAGGCGGTGCAAACTTTGCCAGCACCCTCGTGGGCACCTTCACCTTCACCTTCGACCCCAACGCTATGACCCTGACCGTCAGCGGCGAAGGCACTGACACCCCGGTTGATCCCGATCCCGTGGTAACCATGCCCGAAAACCTCTACATCATTGGTAACATCGCCGGTTGCGTATGGGACACCGTCAACGCTCCTGCATTGACCAAGAGCGGCAATACTTTCACCATCGAAAACGTAGAAATCGTGTCGGCCAGCGAAGAAATCAGCGAAGGCTTCTTCTCGTTCATCACCGTTCGCGGTGCTGACTGGGACACCGAAGTTAACACCGGTGACCGTTTCGGCGCATCGCAAGCCGACGAAGTGATTGAAGCTCCCGCTACTGTAACACTGACTGCCTACAAGGCCGGTGTGAACGCATCCGCAGCCGCTTCTTGGATGATTGAAGCAGCAGTTTACGACATCACCGTTGACTTCGCCGCCATGACCGTAAACGTAGTTAAAGTTGGCGACGGCATCAGCGCTATCGAAGCCGACAACAACGCTCCCGCAGTTTACTACAACCTGCAAGGTGTGGAAGTAGCCGAACCCGCCAACGGCCTGTTCATCGAAGTTCGTGGCAACCAAGTTCGCAAAGTAACTCTTAAATAATAAATGTGTAATCAAACGTTTCACCCCGCGACGATGCGGGGTGAACGTTTATAGTAATTCAACCAATCTAATTTATCTTACAATATTTATCTTAGTATCATGAAAAAGTTCTTTTTAGCACTGTGCGCCTTGATTGTGGGCATGGCTGCTAATGCCACTGATTACTATCTGATTGGTGGTTTCAACAACTGGACTCTGAAGGCACAAAACTGCCTGTTCACCGCAGCTGAAGACGGTACCTACGTGCTCGACTACGAAGGCATCCTAACCTCCGGCTTCAAAATCAACGACGGCACTTGGAGCAACGACAAAGCTAACTTCGGCTCGAACGGCACCGCCCTTCAACTTGACCAACCTTACACCATGAAAGTCGGCGGTGATACCAAAAACATCGCCCTCACCGAAAACATCGCCAACCCCCACTTGGTGCTCAACGTGTCTAACCCCTCTAACCCCGTGCTGACCATCTCCGGCCAATCGCAAGAAGCTGAATACAAGTACGGTATCAAAGGCCAAATTTTCGATGGTGAAAACTGGAACGTTGTTGATATGGTAGAAAACGAAGACAACGGTAAATGGGTGCTCACTGCCGAAGTAGTAGCCGGCGAATTTGGCGTTTTGGTGATGGACGCATCGACCAGTGCTCAAACAGCATGGTTCGCAGCTGACGGCGACGGCGTGCTCGGTACTGCCCAACTCGGCCAACCCTTAGCCTTGAAAGAAAATGGTACAAACTTCGCCAGCACTCTGGCAGGTACCTTCACCTTCGTATTCGACCCCAACGCTATGACCCTGACCGTTGTTGGTGAAGAAACTCCCGTAGATCCCGATCCCGTAGACCCCGATCCCGTAGACCCCGTTTACACTTACGCTATCCACGGCTCCGTATTCACCGGTAGCTGGGAAAGCCGCGGCATGGACAAGGGCGAAAACGGCACTTGGATTCTGACCTCCACTCTGCAAGCCGGCGAATTCGGCATCAAGAAGATCGACGCTGACGGCAACCAAGCAGGCTGGATCGCCGCGCAAAGCGGTTATGCAGAAGCTGTTGTAGGCATCGCAATGACTGCAGCAACCGAGAACAACACCAACTGGGTAAGCACTCTCGAAGGCGAATACACCTTCGTATTCGATCCCACCGCCATGACCCTGACTATCCAAGGTGAAACACCTGTTGATCCTGACCCCGTAGATCCCGACCCCGTTGACCCCGTACTGCCCGCACACGTTTATATCGTAGGTACTCTTGCCGGCGGTAACTGGGCTACTGCTACCGCTCCCGAACTGACGTTCGCCGAGGACACCAAGCTGTTCACTATCGAGAATGTAGAAATCAAGGCATCGAGCGACGACACCACCACCGGTTACTTCACCTTCATCACTGTGCAAGGTGCTGACTGGAACGCAACCAACGGCGGCGACCGCTACGGCGCACCTGAAAAAGATGTCCTGCTGACTGTTCCCTCGACCACCAACGTAACCCTCTTCAAGGCCGGTGTGAATGCTTCCGCGGCTAACTCCTGGAAAGTGGAAGCCGGTTACTACGACATCGTGCTCGACCTTGCCAACATGACTATCAGCATCAAAGGTGAAGATACCCCTGTAGATCCCGATCCCGTTGAACCCGACCCCGTTGACCCTGTATACAGCTATGGCCTTCACGGCTCCGTATTCACCGGTAGCTGGGAAACTCGCGAAATGACCAAAGCTGAAGATGGCACTTGGACCCTTACCGCCACCCTGCAAGCCGGCGAATTCGGCATCATGCCTCTTAAAGACGGCAAGCAAGACAACAATGGCTGGATTGCCGCAGCAAACGGTATGACCGAAGCCGTTGTGGGCATCGCAATGACTGCAACCAGTGAAAACTCGTCCAACTGGGTAAGCACTCTCACAGGCGAATACACCTTCGTATTCAATCCCACCGAAATGACCCTCACCATCAAAGGTGATGCTCCTGTTGATCCCGATCCTGTAGACCCCGACCCCGTTGACCCCGTACTGCCTGAACACGTTTACATCGTTGGTACTCTTGCTGGCGGTAACTGGGCAACAGCCACCGCTCCCGAACTGACCTTCAGCGATGACACCAAACTGTTCACCATCGAGAATGTAGAAATCAAGGCATCGAGCGACGACGCCACCACCGGTTACTTCACCTTCATCACCGTGCAAGGTTCTGACTGGGATACCGAAGTCAACAACGGCGACCGCTACGGCGCACCCACTAAAGATGCCGAACTGTCTGTTCCCTCGACCACTGAAGTAACCCTCTTCAAGGCCGGTGTAAACGCTTCCTCCGCTAACTCTTGGAAAGTGGAAGCCGGATGCTACGACATCGTGCTCGACCTTACCAACATGACCATCGCCATTTCTAGTGCGGATACTCCCGTAGATCCCGACCCCGTAGATCCCGACCCCGTTGACCCCGTACTGCCTGAACACGTTTACATTGTCGGTACACTTGGCTCCGGTGAGTGGGATACCGCAAATGCTCCTGAAGTTGCTCGAATTGAAGGCACCAACACATTCAAGATTGAGAATGTGCAAATTGTAGCAGCAAGTGCTGACACAAGCATGGGTTATTTCACCTTCATCACCAAGCAAGGAGCAGATTGGGACGCTGTCAATGGTGGCGACCGCTATGGCGCTTCTTCCAAAGATGAAGCTATCTCGGTGCCCGGAACAGCCTCTATGACCAAATATGCAGTAGGTGTTAATGCTTCGGCCGCAGAATCGTGGATGGTAGAAGCTGAATACTACGACATTACTCTCGACTTCGACAACATGACAGTCAATGTGATTAAGAGTTTCGAAAGCAATCTCTCTATCGACACCGAAGAGAATGAACCGACATATTATAATATGGAAGGCGTGCAGGTAGAATATCCCGTGAGCGGCTTCTATATTGAAGTTCGTGGCAACCAAGTGCGCAAAGTAGTGATTAAATAATCGTTGCCAATTACTGATAACGCGCCCCACCGAAGATGGGGCGCGTTTTTTATTGATAAAAAATGGTTTATTGCAAGAAAAATTCGTAATTTTGCAGAAAAATTGACTAATATGGATACAAATACACAGTTTGACCAAGCAATATCCGACTGCCGCCGCGTGTTTGTGGCAAAATTAAGCGATTACGGTGCATCGTGGCGCATTATGCGCCCGCAGAGTGTCACTGATCAAATCTTTATCAAGGCCAAGCGGATTAGATCCTTGGAAATCAAGGGTGTGTCGGCCGTAGGTGAAGGTATTTTGCCGGAATTTAAGGCGATTGTGAATTATGCAATCATCGGCATAATCCAATTGCAGTTGGGCTTTGTCGACACCAAAGATATAGATGCCGAACGAGCCACCGCGCTGTATGATGAAGTGGCAGCGAAAGCGCGAGCATTGTTGGTGGCTAAAAACCACGATTACGACGAAGCGTGGCGCTCGATGCGCGTGCTGTCGTATACCGACTTTATTCTTACCAAGATTGAGCGTGTGAAGCAAATCGAAGACAATGCGGGGGAGGTGAAAGTGAGCGAAGGCATCGACTCCAATTACCTCGATATATTGGTGTATGCAGTCTTCGGTATTATAAAACTGACGGAATAATGCCACAATACGCAACGATAGCGGTGTGGGTGGCACGCGTGTTGTCCGGGGCAATGTTTGTGTTGTCGGGCTGGGCTAAATCCGTCGACCCCTACGGCACCGTTTACAAAATCGAAGAGTACTTCAGCGTGTGGGGAATGGGTGGATTTCCGCGCGAAATCACCATCATTTTGGCTGTGGGCTTGGCTGCACTCGAATTCACTATTGGCGTGGCGCTGATGTTGGGCTGCTTGCGGCGGTCTACGCCAATCAGTGCCTTGGTGGTGATGGCCGTGATGTTGCCTTTGTCGGTATATTTAGCGATAGCCGACC
>SFNM01000147.1 GCA_004552725.1 Bacteroidales bacterium
TATACTACTTATTTGGCTGATAATAAGGCATTTAACACAATTTTAATTGTATATTTAATCAGTTAAAACCAACAAGGAAAAATACAAAACGAGCGAGAACACCGCCTGAATCCTCGCTATAAAATAATGCTGTTTTTGATATGGAGAGCTATTTTTTAATGAAAGAGCCGTGAGGCCGAACGTGATTTCTTTTGGTGGCGGTGTATAAATCTCGTTTTTTTTATGTAACTTTGTCGTTGCTATGAATGATTTTGTAATTTCTACAATCGAATATGTGCGCGATTGGGTCTCCGACTCCGCACCCTGGGCCGTGAACCTTGTGTTCGCCCTGCTCTTCGGTGTGTTATCGGCTATCGGTTATTGGCTCACCAAAATGATGCTCCGCATGGTGGAGTCAATGGTGCAGCGAAGCGACACCACTTGGGACGACGACCTGCTCAGTTCGGCATTACTTAGCCGAGTGTCGATGCTCACTCCCGGCTTTCTGGGCATGTACTTGCTGCCGCACTTCTACAACGAGGCGCCCACATTCTTCGACACATCCATCCGCATATACCTCTGTGTGGTAGTGAGTTGGGCCGTGTCGGCTCTGATTACCAACCTCTACAATGCCCTGTATAATCGCTCCAACCTGCGACCTTACGCAGTGAAAGGCGTGTTTCA
The DNA here is from genome assembly GCA_004552725.1 of Bacteroidales bacterium. Lineage (GTDB taxonomy): Bacteria > Bacteroidota > Bacteroidia > Bacteroidales > Muribaculaceae > CAG-873. Next base: position 664 of record SFNM01000147.1, read on the forward strand.
GATGGTGCGCCTGCTTATCTACGGCGTAGCCATCATCATTATCATCTCCACCCTCGTAGGCAAGTCGCCTACCGCCATCTTGGCCGCCTTCGGTGGCTTAGCCGCCGTGATGATGTTGGTATTCAAGGACACGATTTTAGGCTTGGTGGCTTCGGTGCAAATCTCCGCCAACAAGATGCTGCATCGTGGCGATTGGATTGTGATGGACTCCCACAAAACCAACGGCGAAGTGCTCGACATCTCGCTCACCACCATTCGCGTGCTCAATTGGGATAATTCCGTCACCACCATTCCGCCATACGCCATGGTGTCGGAGTCGTTTCGCAACTATCAAGACATGCGCCGCGCCGGCGGCCGTCGCATCGACCGCTCAATTCTCATCGACCTCAACTCGGTGAAATTCCTCAACGAAGATAAAATCGAGGACCTTCGCGCGCAAGGATTTATCCCCGCACAAGCCGAAGGCAAGACCACCAACTTGGGCCTACTCCGCGCTTATTTAGACCATAAATTAGCCACCGACAATCGCGTGGTTCACGATATGCTCTACATGGTAAGGCAAATGGAGCCCACCCCTACAGGTCTTCCTTTGCAAATCTACTTCTTCACCTCAAGCACCGCCTGGAAAGACTTCGAGCAAGTTCAAAGCGACTTCTTCGACGAAGTATTCGCCACTGTGCAACTCTTCGAATTGCGCATGTTCCAAGCCCCAAGCGGCACTGACTTCCAGAAACTTGCCAACTAACTCATCTTTACATTATGAAAATAGCACTATATTGCAGCGCTAAAGACAACCTACCCGACCAATGGCAACAATGCGCCGTCAATCTCGGCCAATGGATTGCTCAACAAGGCCACACATTAGTGTATGGCGGCGTTGATGCCGGACTAATGGCCATCGCAGCACAAGCCACTGCCCAACTCGGTGGACACATCGTGGGCGTTGTGCCCCGCCGACGTGCCGACCGCGTGTGCCGTTTCAACTCCGAAACCATCCACACCGCCGACCTCTCCGACCGCAAACGCATCATGATGCTCCTCAGCGACATCTTTGTGGTGCTCCCAGGTGGATACGGCACACTCGACGAATTTGCCTCCACTTTCAGCAACATATCCTTCACCAACGCCACATCCAAACACATCGTGCTGGTAAACCTCCAAGGCATCTTCGACCCTATCCTCGACCAACTGCGACTTATGGCTAAACACGGCCTGGCCGACGCTCGCCAAATGAAACACATCACCGTAGTAAACTCCATCGACGACTTATTAACCGAACTCAACCGACTCTCCAACAAATGAAAAGCAAATTATACACCCGCCGCGGCGACGACGGCACCACATCTCTGGTCGGCGGCACCCGCGTGATGAAAGACTCCCCACGCCTCCAAGCATACGGCACCATCGACGAACTAAACTCCTGGCTCGGCCTCTTAGCCGCCTCCGACGCAATCACCACCGACACCCGCGCCACTCTCCGCTCAATCCAACACCGCCTCTTCGACATCGGAGCCGCCCTCGCCACCGAACCCGACTCCGCCTGGCAACCACAACTCCCCGGACAAAGAGCCATTGAACACCTCGAACAAGCCATCGACCAAATCGACGCCTCACTTCCCCCATTGCGACAATTCGTACTCCCCGGCGGACACCCCGACGCCGCCCGAGCCAACGTGGCCCGCACCGTAGCCCGTCGAGCCGAACGTGCCATCATCACCCTCAGCCAAACCACCGCCGTTGACCCCGTAGTCCTCCAATATATCAACCGCCTGAGCGATTTCCTCTTCGCTCTTTCTCGCCAAATCAATATTAATGCAAATATTGATGAAATTTTTTGGCAAAAAGATTGCTAATACGTAGAAATTTACTATCTTTGCGGCAATTTTCTGAAACCGTTCACAACTAAGATAAAAAAGTTATGTATTGGACACTTGAACTCGCATCTAAACTCGAAGATGCTCCCTGGCCGGCAACCAAAGACGAACTCATCGACTACGCCCAACGTAGCGGCGCCCCTCTCGAAGTAATCGAAAACCTCCAAGAAATTGAAGACGAAGGCGACACTTACGAAAGCATCGAAGACATCTGGCCCGACTACCCCTCCAAAGAAGACTTCCTCTTCAACGAAGATGAGTATTAAACTGGAAATCAGATAAATCAACACTGATTATCAATAAGTTATAAGAAAATCCACCTCAAAAACGGGGTGGATTTTCTTGTCTAAATACCCCAAAATGTATCAAAATAACCTTTTATTAAGTGATACACGCTACCCATTCGCTACCCCAAGACTTTGAAAAATCCTCCTTGAAAAAGGAATAGTAAGTGATAATGAAACCTGCGAAAATATTTCGCAGAACTAATTGACAACAAAATACTTATACAAAGATTTAGATTTAGTTCT
>SFNM01000003.1 GCA_004552725.1 Bacteroidales bacterium
TAAATGAGCCAATAAACGAGCCAATAAATGAGCCAATAAATGAGCCAATAAATGATCGTGAAATCAGTGTATTACGTATAATAAAAGGTAGTCCTTATTTGAAAAGAGAAGACTTAGCTAAAAAAGCAAATATATCATTAGCAACACTTAAAAGAGTCTTATACGAATTGCGCAAGAAAGGATTTCTTACGCGAACAGGAAGCAACAAACGCGGCCAATGGCTTATTCTGAAAGGACCTAAAGAATTATAATCGGGAAGGCTGCGCAAATTCCTTGGCAAGTGCTGAGTGGAAACTATCAAAAAATTTAGGCAAATGAATGTAGTACTTGTAAATCATAGCGACACGTTGGGCGGAGCGTCGGTGGTGACCTTCCGTCTGATGGAGGCGTTGCGTCTGCATGGCATCGACGCACACATGTTGGTGCGCGATAATCAAACTGATTGTCCGTGGGTGACATGTGCCGCATCGCGCTGGCGCGCTCATATACCATTTTATAAGGAGCACGCGCGCATATTCTTGGGCAACGGTTTGTCGCGAGCGGACCTATTCAAGGTGTCGATAGCCACCGACGGGCTGTCGCTGAGCAATCATCCGATGATAAAGCAGGCGGATGTGGTAGTTCTCAACTGGGTGAACCAAGGGTATCTGTCGCTGAAAGAGATACGACGCATTGCGGCCATCAAGCCGGTGGCGTGGGTGATGCACGATATGTGGAACCTCACCGGCATCTGCCATCATGCGGGGGAATGTGACCGCTACACAGATGCTTGTCACCACTGTCCGCTATTGCACACCGGTGCATCGGCTCGCGACCTTTCGGCCACCACCTTCCGCCGCAAGCAGCGGCTGTATGAGCGTACCGACATACGCTTTGTGGCGGTAAGTAATTGGTTGGCGGAGAAGGCACGTAATAGTGCATTGCTACGCAATCAACGCGTAAACGTAATCCACAATCCCTTTGACATCGACGGTCTGCGACCTACAAATCCGTTGAGTCGCGGAGCGCTCGGTCTGCCGGAGAATGTGCCATTGGTGGTTTTGTGCGCCGCGCGGCTCGATGACCCCATCAAGTGTTTCGACAAGGCGATTGATGCGCTCAACGGCATCACGGACACCAAAGCCGTGGCAGTGCTTATAGGCGAACTGCGCGACCATTCGCTATTGTCGCACATCCGGTTGCCATTTCGCCATTTGGGCCCGATATACGACAACCGCCGCCTGCGCTCGGTATTCTCGCACGCGTCGGCAGTGCTCTCCACCTCAAGTTTCGAGTCGTTCGGTGCCACATTGCTCGAAGGGCAAGCCGTGGGTGCCACGCCGGTGGCGCCGGTGCATGATGGCCGAGGCGATATCATCACCGACGGAGAGAGCGGATATGCCTTTGGGCCGGAACGCAGTGCCGCCGAAGCGCTACGGATGGCCATCAATGAGCCTATCGCAGCGGAGACGCTTCGTGAAGCGGCCTCGCGCTACTCATATCGTTCGGTAGCATCGGCATACGCCAAATTATTTGCCGAAATGGTTGATAATTTCCAATTATAATTATGGTAGACAAGCCGCGGATAGAATTTATCGACTTGGCCAAGGGAGTGTGTATTCTTTTGGTGATTTTGGGTCATTGTAATGTCGATATTCACTTGCCGATGCTCGGAGCGGTGCGAATGCCGTTATATTTCATTTTGTCGGGCTTGTTTTTCAAGGATTATGGTGGCTGGCTACAGTTTGCGTTGCGCAAAACCAATAAAATATTGGTACCATTTGCATTTTTCTACTTGGTGAGTTATGCATTGTTCTACCTTATCGGGCCGGCGTGGCCCGAGTACATAGTTGCGGGCAAGGCACAAGGGATATGCGATGTGTGGATGTCGCGCCAATACTTCAACGGGCCGTTATGGTTCTTGATTTGCTTGTTTTGGACAAACCTAATCTTCTGTGCTATAGCCGTTTACTTACGCAAATGGTGGTTGCAAGCCGGAGCCGTGGTGGTTTTAGGCGTTATAGGACTATATATCGGCGACAAGCACATAATGTTGCCATGTATGGTCGACGCATCGCTGTCGGCGCTGCCGTTCTTTTATTTGGGATACATGCTGAAGCAGACACCCATTCTGTTTCCGGGGCGTTTCGACCGCTGGTGCTTGCCGGTTGCCGCCGCACTCTTGGCAGGGGCGTGGTATGTGAGCGAGATGAGCAATCACGCATACGTGTCGTTTCACTACAATCGCGCCGTTGGCTCGGTGTGGGCATGCTACGCGATAGCCATATCCGGGGTGATGGGTATTCTGCTGCTATGCAAATCGATAGGTCGGTTGCCGTGGGTTAGTTACATTGGTCGCTATTCCATCATCGCCTTGTGCACGCATCATATCATCTATCGCCCGCTGGCATTGGTAATCGAGCAGCCATGGGTAGTAGCCGGCATCACCTTAGCCATGGTGACAGCCGCTATACCGCTATGTATCAAATATATACCCAAATTTACCGCTCAAAAAGATTTGATAAAACCATTTAAAATCAATAGTCAATGAAACAATTATTAGCCATGTGCCTGATGGTGGGCGCCATGCTCAGTGGCACGGCTCAGACCGTAGTCGATGCCGACGATGCGCGTATTCTATATTCGGGACGCATCAACTTCTCCAATCCCAAAAGCCCGCTGTTTGTATATCCGGCCGTGCAAATCGGCGTCGACTTCCACGGCACCGGCATAGCCATGAGGGCCAAGCCCGGTTGCGGATACTTTATGGTGACACTCGACCGTGAAGAGCCGTTCAAAGTGAGTTTTATGGATGAAGACTCGGTGGTGACGCTCGCCACCGGACTCAAAGAAGGCAATCACTCGGTGAAAGTGATGCTCGCCACCGAAGGATTTGAATTGCGACCTGAATTTCACGGGTTCGTACTTGAAGGCAACGGATACTTGCTTGCCAAGCCTGCAGCGCTGTCGCGTCGTATAGAGTTCATCGGCAATTCCATCACTTGCGGCTACGGGAGCGAGGCTGCAAGCCAACACGAGCACTATTCGCTTGAGAACTCCAACCACTACTATTCCTACGCCGCTATCTTGGCACGCGAATTGTATGCGGAAGAAGTGTGCACAGCACGCTCGGGCATCGGCCTTTACCGCAACTACAAGGGCAAATTCCCCGGCCAAACGATGGAAAATTGGTATGACTACACTTGCATCTACGACTCCACGGAGGTGTGGGATGCGGCGCGCTTCCGTCCGGATGTAATCTGCGTGAACTTAGGCACTAACGACCTCTCAACCGCCGGCTATGATATTGAAGTATATGCAGAGTCGTACCGCAAGTTTATACGCCATCTTGCCGACCTCCAGCCGCAAGCCGAGATAGTAATTCTCACCAGCCAAATGCTCTTCGGCAACGCACGCCAAATCCAAATCGACACGTTGCAACAAATATACCAACAACTTAAGGCGGAAGGGCTTAAGGTGCACTTCCAAGTGCTTCGCACCCAGGACCCGGCCAAAGGCTACGGTGCCGACTGGCATCCGTCGAAGGCGCAAAATCGCCAAACCGCCGACGAACTGTTGCCCTTGCTCCAACAACTCCTCTATCCGAACTAACGAAAGCCTATATACTGACAAAGCGGGCGCCCGGTGTGGCGCCCGCTTTGTTATGAGTGGGATTGGGAATTAGAAGCGGATTTTGGTGGCGGTAGTGCCTTGGCGTTGGATATAGATTTGGCCATGGGCGGGTGTTATAACCGCTCTGCCGTTGACGTCGTAATAGCGCGAAGGAGCATCCGGTATGAAAAGCATGTCGGACACGGAAGCCGGTAGCGGCACATCAACAGCGTTTGAGGGAAGGGCTCGCAATGTGGTGCGCGGAGTGATGCGGGCAGCACTCACTAAATAAGCGAAGCAACGGGCGACCGGGCGGTCGGCAATTTCGAAGGATTGCGAGGTGGCATCGGCCGGAGTTTGTCGCACTGCGTAGGGAATAGCCACTTGCGCGCCTGGGGCTATGGTGATTGATGCGTTGAAATGGCTAAACATAAGGTAGCCGGGTTGGTTGGTGTACACTACTATGTAACTTTGAGCGGAAGTTGGCGGCAAGGTGACGGAGACTTCAGTCAGTTGGTCGGAGATGTCAACTTTGACGTATTGGTCGATGTTATAGCGGCCATTTTCGTATTGTGCGGTGCACACGTAGGCGTGCGACACATTGGAGCCGACTGCGCCAAAACTGATAGCAATCTCTCCGCCGCTAAGGTCGATTTCGGGTGAGATGAGGAAAGAAGTACCAAACAAGCCCTGTGCTGTGTTGTCAAGACCAATCAAGCCCTTAGCCGAAGCGGCCAGAGGCATAATCGACCAATAGCAGAACTCATCGTCGGTGAAAGTGTGGGTATCGAAAAGGGCTTGGGGAGTAGATGTTTTGCCCGGTGTGGCGGAGAAATCGCCGTGTGCTATATCTATCATGGCGCCTTGCTCCGACGAGTAAGTGCAGAAAAGGTCGACAAAGTAAGCATTGGCCCACTGCGAGCCTTGCCAATTGGCAGTGAAGCCCTTGGCGGAGAGATCCGACGGATCCAAAGCCACTGCCGACTCGATTCGTTCGGGAAGCACGGCAATATAGTCGGAGCGAGTAGACTCCACACCGAATTGGTCGACGGCTTGCACTGTATAGTAGTAAGTGGAGTCGGGGTCGAGTCCTATGTTCTCAATGTGCAACGATGAAGCGCCTTCGGGAGCAGTAAGTGTGCCGCGCTGACGATAAATCCAGTCAGCGAAGCCCTTGTCCCATTGGTCGACATAAATCGACACATTGTAGGATTTTGCCTTTGCATCGGGCTGCCAGTTGGCGGTGAAACTATCGCCGTCGAAGTCGGAACAGGGTAGCGCTTTTATTTCATCAATTTCGGAGCAGAGGTCAATCCAATTGGAGAGGGCAGATTCGCGGCCATCGGCCACGCACGACACTTGATATCCATAATTGCTTTTGCGGTCGAGGTTGTTCAGAAAAAATTCAGTGGAAGTAAGGCCACGATACACTTGTTGGATTTCAAATTCCCAGGTAACAGTGCTGAGGCAATAGAAATACAAGTTGTAAGAATCGGCTTCGGGCACCGGCTCCCAGCGAGCAAGAGCGGAGGTATAGTTGTAAGCCACGCAAGGCAAGGCCTTGGGTGCGGGAAGGCCTTCAACCACCACTCGCACATCGTCGATAAGCGCGTTCATAGCCTGAAACTGCACAATTTCAGAGTCTTCGCCCAAAACGGTAGTGAACGACAGTTCTTGCCAGGATGTTCCCAAAGGAAATGAATAGAAACTTTTGAAATTAGGTGCGCCGTAGGAAGTATTTCCAGCCATAAGCGTGGTGGTGCCGGAGAAGGCGCGAGCGCGGAAGTAGACAGTGGCGCACCCACTGTTGGCCGAGAGGTCAAGCGACGGTGTTTGCAGATAATGGAATGTGTCGGAATTAAAATAGACACATCCTCCTGCTTGATACACGCCATCGCCTTCCCAACCGGGATCGTTGGTATACTGCGAGTCAATCACGGGAGGATATGTAGGGGCATAAATCTGCACAGACATTTCCGGGAAGTCCTCACTTCCGGCAGTCATACTGCTAAAATCTTCATTTACAAGAACATCGCCAAGCGACGGCACATTCTCAGCAGCCATAGCAGCCAGGCTCAAGAATAGACAAATTGTGATAAAAACCTGTTTCATTATTGCAATAAGTTAAACAATGCGCAAATGTAGGAAAAAAAATCCATTCGTGCAATAGCGTAAATAAATCAAGAGGGCGCCCGGTGTGGGCGCCCGCTTTGTTATGAGTGGGATTGGGAATTAGAAGCGGATTTTGGTGGCGGTGTTGCCTTGGCGTTGGATGTAGATTTGGCCTTGGGCGGGATTAGCCACGCGGATGCCTTGGAGGTTGTAGTATTCTACGGGAGCGTCGGCGGGTTGGTCAACGATTAGTGTTAACAAGGTAAACCACCAAGTTGATTTTGTCCTTGTCTTTGATGTTGGTGGCGAGCTTGAGGGCGTAGTCGTGGGTGTACTCTTGGCCTGCGACGATAGTGCCGGGCACGGAGTTGAGGATGCCGTTGTAGGAGTTGAGTTGGCGAGCCACGTCGTTGTACATGGTCGAAGCGGGGTTTGGCTTGCTTTCCCAGCCGCCTACTTCTTCATCTTCGCCGCTGTAGTAGTTGGTTTGGTTGTAGGGGCCAACATTGTCTTCGGTGATGCCGTAAGCGAGGCGGTAGATGCTCTTTTCGCTGTTGTCGTCGAAGCAGAAAGCGAAGGTGGTGTGGATGTTGAGTGCGGAACGGTCGTCGGAGAACTCGGCGGTGGCGCTAACGGTAGCGAGACCGGGCACGCGGCGCACCATTTCGTAGTATTCCAACACTTCTTCGTAAGGGAAGGGATATACATCTACTGAGCGGTTGAGCAGAGCGGAGGGCACGCCGCTATTTGCGATGAGGCTGAAGACTTTGCTGTAGGTAGAAGCATACATGGGGTCGTCTTTGATAGAAGCACCGTGAACGCCCACGGGAATGAATTCGCCGTCGGGGAAGTTCTCGCGGATGGCTTCCATAGTAACGATGCCGGCGGGGCAGTAGCCGCACCAGACGCCGGTGGCTTCTTCGATAACAACGTTGCGCACGTAGGTTTTGCCTTCGGGGAGTACCACGGTTTGGCAGGTGAGTTCGGGTGCGAGACTGTTGTTAGCTACGCCGTTGACCTTGGTCACTTTGAAAGTAACGTTGATGGGGGTGGAGGAAGCGGTGGCATAGGTGAGGCCGGTAACTTGGAAGATGGTTTCTTGGTTGAAGCGGAATTCACCGGGGATTTCGTAATTGAGGGTTTCAGGCTCGTTATCACCAACGGTTACTTCGTATTCGAAGGAGGTGATGGGGTTGGCGGCAGAGTTTTTGAGCATCAGGGACAGGTCGAAGGGCTTGTTTTGCTCCACAGCGGGGTCGATGGCGTAGTTGGTAACGTCCATAGAGTTGGTGGGGAGGTTAGAGCCGGAGAGGCCTGCGCCGATGCACACGAATCCGAACATGCCGGAGATGTTGTCCCAGGTGAGGGTGGTAGTGTTGCCGTAAGCTACCCAACCGGCTTCATCGCCGGCGTGGCCGGTGTAGTCAACGATGATGGGGCTGTCGGCTTCGTCGTTAATGAGGAATTTGACATAAACGTAGAACTCTTTGCCGGCTTCGATGGTGTAGGGAGTGGCGAGTTCGGCTTTGACTTTTGTGAAAACGGTTTCGGGCAGGCCGGTGAATTCTTCGGTGTAGAAGGGAGTGCCTTGGAGGTCGTAGGTGAGGCAAACGGTCACGCGTTTGATGTGGTTCTTTTCGTCATTGCCGTTGTAAGAGGTGTAGAAGGTGACGTAGTCCACTTGGTTGCCGGCATATTTTGTGGCTTCGTCGGCGGTGAATTGGAAACCGTAAGCCTGAGTCATACCGACGGTTTGGCCGTTGAAACCGAGGGCGGTGTAGGGCTCGCCGGCGAGCATATATTCCATAGAGAGGGTTTCGTCGGCGCGCGAGGGTCCGAAGTGTACGGCGGGACCTACTTCGATGGTTCCTGCCGGAGCGTCGGCTTGCCAGTTTTGGTGGAAGCCAAGGGGCGATTTAGGAGCGACTACATTGCCGCTGATGGCTTGGGCGGCCAAAGCGATAGCGGCACAAGCTAACGAGAGTATTGCTTTTTTCATAGGTCTATTTTATTTGATATAGATTTTTCCGGAATGTTCGCCAAAAGTGTAAACGTAGATGCCGGCGGGCGCATCCACGGGGAGGAAACCGAAGCCGCTGACGGTGGCATTCAGCACTTTACGGCCTTGGATATCAACAAGTTCGAGCAAGGTGGGTTGCTCCACATTGTATTGCACGCCACCGGCCACTGCTTGCAGGCAGGCATTGTTTTCGATGAGAGTCACGCTGCCTTTTTCGCCCATAACGAGGGTGAAGGATACTTTGGTGTCGGGGTAAGCGGTGTCGAGAGCGGTGAATTCGGTCACAACCACCGGGATGGCAGCGTCGGCATCGAATTCATCGATGAACTCAAATTGGAGGTCCAATTTGGCATTGGCGCTGAGGGTGAGGTCCTTGGTGACGGAAGTGCCGCGTTCGCAGCTGCCGCCGGCGCACATTTGGATGGATTGGCCGGAGGTGCAATTAGCTGTGAGAGAGACTTTTGAACTGTAAATATCGATAGAGAGATAGAGCTCGGGGGCCATGGTCACTTCCTTGTAGTCGCCGTAGTCATCGACCACGATATCTTCGAAGCTAACGGTCTCGCCCGGGGTGATGGCGGTTTTGCCAATGTAGAAGGTGAGTTTGCGAGCCTCTGCCACGCCGAAACACAGCAGCAAGGCAAGCATCGAGAGGTAGATCTTTTTCATAATATATTGATTTTAAGTTAATTATTCGTTAACTTTTTGTCGGGCGGCTTGCACCACGCCGTCTTTGTTATAAACGAAAGCCACCACGGCGAGGTTTTCGGGCACCCAAGTTTCGGTGTCGGTGGCGCGCAGGGGCTGGGTGTAGGTAAACACTTGATGCTCAAAGGCTTTGAGGCTGACGGGCACGCCGCCTACGCCGTTGACGGAAGCGCGGTACACGTTGTTGTGGACGTAGTCGTTGATGCGGCCTTCGTTGGATTCTTGTCGAGCGACGATGCCATTTTCTACAATCCAAACTTGGAGATTACCGCTAACATCTTGACTTTGGGCACATTCGACATGGATAGTCAACTCTGTAGCGGAACATTCCACATCGATGTCGATGTCGAGCGGGGTGGGAAGAGCGAGGGCGGTGCGCACGGCCGTGGGCCACTTGTCGTGGTCGATGGCGCCGCCGGAGCGGTTCACTACGCCTTTTGGCCAGGAGGTGATATTCCACATATCATTATATGTGTCGCCTTCGGGCTGCATCAGGCCGGTATAGCGAGCGTTGTCGGCGGGGATGCCGAAAGCGCCGGCGTGGATGCTCACGGCAATTACTTTGTCGTGGTATTGCGCTTCGAGAGCCTCGATGGTTTTGTGAGCATCGGGACAGTTCACACATTTTTGGCCGGTGAAGTCTTCGATGAGTACAGCGCGTTCGGCTTCGATGCTTTCCACCGGAATCAGACGCTCGTTCTCAGCAATATCGTTGCAGGCCACCAAAGCAGCGGCGGCCATGATGATGAGTGTTTTTCCAAATAAATTCATACGTCTGATAGTTTAGAAGGTGTAAGTATATGAAACGGTGAAGCCGCGAGTGGCGGGGACATATCGACACACACCGCCTGAGCAGTTATATCCGGCGCGAGTGCGTCCGTAGGCCACTTGGAGGCGGTTGGAGCGATAGTTGCCGGTAATGCCGAAGTTGTAGTAGTGAGTGTCGGTTTCGCCCACGTTCCACATATCCGACACGGTGACCATCAGGTGAGGTGCCACGGAAAGTTCGAGCAAGCCGTAGAGCCAGTCGCCTTCGTCGTCGGGAGTGTGGAGGTATTGCAACTCGTTGCGCAGAGTGTAGCGCTTGTCGATTTTAAATTTGGTGTCGAGCACGAAAATGTTGGAGTTGATGCGACCGCCATGGCCTTCAATCACAGATTTATTGTACATTTGGTTCATGTACATAAAAGTTTGGCTCACGGTACTGCTCCATTTCTTGTCGATGATGAGGTTAATATCGTGGTAGTAAGCCTCGCCCATACCGAAGAAAGAGGTGGAGCGGCCGTCGGAGCCCATGATTTGAGCGGGAGCATCGCCGTTGTAGTCGAGGCCGCGAATATAACTCAAATTCAAGGTGAATTTGGTGCCGTAGCGGCCGCCGAGGGCGCTACCGCGTTTGAATTTGTAAGAGAAGGCGCCTTGGAAAGCCCATTCGCCGTCGGCAGCCTGAGTGGCGTAAGGATACATAGCGGCAAGGGCGTATGTGTGAGTATAGGTAAATGCCGGCATATTGTTGAGCATGGCTGAAGTGCCGGTCATTGAGCGTTGGCTGCGATAGGCCATATTTTCGGAGCGTTTGGCTTGGAGCATGGCGCTGAGTCCGGAGCGCGAATAAGAGCCGGCGAGCATCACGGCGGTGCCGCGATTGTAGGCGTATCCATTGTCGAAACTCGGGTCTTGGTCTTTCCAAGCAAATTCGCCAGTGAGGCTGACGTTGCCCTTGTGGAATTGGGAGCGAATGTCCCAAGCGCCAACTCGTTCGGGCACGTTGAGGCGATAGTCGGTACCGGGCACAAAGATGCTTTCATCGTCTTCGGTTTTGAGCACGTAGGCAGCCGAAAGGTTCCAAATAATGCCTTTTTCGGTGAGTGCCTTGATGTAATCTTGGAAGTTTACTTCAGCCTCGCCACCGTAGACTACCGATGAGGTTTCCCAATCCCAATAACGGCGTTGCACGCCGCCGAGAGCGGTGAAACGCATACCGGGTACGGCAGTAACTTTCAAACGTCCACCTCGCAAAGCGTTGTCCACGCCAAGGGAGCGTTCTTGATAAGTGCGCAAGATAAAACCTGAGCCGAATTGTTCGTAGAAGTCGCCGGCAGTGAGTTCAAAGCCTTTGTAGCGACCTTTGGCATAGATGTGAGGCACACCCCATCCGGCGAAGTCGGGTTCGTAGCCGGGGAGCGGCCATTTCATAAACTCCATACGCACACCGGCATCCACATATTTGCTGATGAGGTTGAGGTCGGCGTATGAATTAAAAAGTACATCGTCGTCGGGCTTGGCGATGCCGATGGCTTGGTCTTCTTGGGGCACCAAGCCGTCGATTTGGACGCTACCATGCAGAGCCACACCGTTGTCGCCGATGGTTACGGCCGAGGCAGAGGTGGCGGCAAGGGCCAATGCGCCGATTATCAATAGTCGTTTGGTCATTGCGGTAGAATTATTCATTATAATGTGCGCACAATTTCGATGAGTTGTTCTTCGCCGCCGTCAGTGTATCCGCTGTGGCTATAAACCACGTTGCCGTTGCCGTCGCAGATGATTACGTGAGGCACCATTTGCAGGCCCATGGCGGTGTAGAGTTCGCTGTTGACATCTAATAGCACTTCAAACTCCCAACCTTCGGCATCGACCAATGGTTTCACTTTGTTGGAGTTTTGGGCTTCATCGATTGAAACGAGCACCACTTTTACACCGGTTTCGTCTTGCCAGTCGGGGTAAACTTCGGCGATGCTACGGAGTTCGCGCATGCAGGGTTTGCACCAGGTAGCGAAGAAACTGACGATGAATGGTTTGCCATTGTTGTTGATGGTGGCAGTGTTGACGGTGTTGCCGTTGATGTCCTTGAGGTTAATCGAAGGGAGTTGGGCCGATGCGTTGAACGCGATACAAGCCATTACGGTCACCATTAGAGTTACGAGTACTTTGCGCATTGGTTTAGAGTTAGGTAGGTTAAAAAATATTACCGGTGCAAATTTAAAGAAAAATTTTTAATTCTGCGAATTTTTTTGTTCTAAAAACCGATTCTAATACAATTTTATTAAAACTCACAAGCAGGGGGCCCTCTTCACGAGGGTCTCCTGCCGTGAGTAATGAACTGTAATGTAATTATTTACGGATCTTTGAGGTAACGGTGCAGTTGGCGCCGGTTTGAGCACGTACTACATATATGCCGGCGGGGAGGTTGTTGGCGATAGCGCCGTTAGCATTGGAGTTGAGGACTTGGCGGCCTTGGAGGTCGTAAACGGTTACGGCTTGGATGTCGCCGTCAACAACCATGTTGCCCTCTTGGTCGAAGGTGATGGTGTTGTTGCCCACGGTAACTACGTCTTTCACGCCGGAGTTGTCGAGGTTGAAGATGTAAGCAGCGGTAATGTAATCGTAAGACCAAGTGGATTGAGCCCACATGGCCATGGTGGAGAGGTCGCTGCTAGCGATGCAGATACCGGTAACCAGCTCATCGGAGGTGTCAACTACCAAGTTGCCTTCTTCGTCCCAGCTGGCGGTTTCGATAGAGCGAACGAGGTTGTTTTGAATCCAGTCGGCCATTTCTTCGCTTTCGGAAGCGAGCCATTCTTCTACGGGAGTAGCCACGCCGTCTTTGTAGATCCAGCCGCGAGCTACGGCTTCGTTGAGGCCATTGCAAATGAAGAAGGTGTCGTCGTTGGGTACGTCGGATACCAGCCAGTTGAGGCCGCCGGTTTCCACTTTGGTAACTTCGTCGGAAGCGAGGTCAATGACGGCGGGGTAGTAAACCGATACGGGCCACCACGAGTTGGGGTCTTCAACGGTTACATAACCCGAGGTAACGTATTTTTGGCCGTTGGGGGTAACGTATACGTTGTTGAATTCGTAAGCGGGAACAACGTCAACCAGAGCCCAGAAAGCATCATTGAAGGCTTCATATTTGGGCGCCCACTCTTCGTAGAGGGCTTGCCATTCGGTCATAGCGGCGTCGTAAGCGGCACGGTGTTCTTCGCCCAAGAAGTCTTTAGCCAAGGGGTAAGCACCGCCATTGTTGTAGTAATCCTCAAAAGCAGCTTGGTAAGCAGCGTATTCTTCTTCGCTCATGAAATCTTCTGCTTGGGGTTGGTCGGGGCATTCACCGGGATCTTCAGGCAGGTCGTAGCCTTCGGGGTGGAAGAGGTCATTGGCGGGCAGGGAATAGGACCATTCGCCGTCAGCACCTTCGGTGTAGATGATGGGTTGGTGGGTGAAGCCGGAGTAGTCGGTGATTTGGCCTACGATGGTTTTGCCATCAGCGCTGATAGCCACGGCAGTGACGTACTGAGGAGTACGGCCGGTGAGGTCAACGGTGGGGTGAGGCAGAAGGTGGTATTCGCCGAAGCCATCGGCGGTAGCGTCCCAGTAGCAGGGGAGGAGCATGATGCCTTGAGCTTCGGTGGACATAGCTTCCATCATCATGCCGCCGCAGATGCGCGAGCCGTCGGGGGTAATACCGTTAGCTATGTTTTGGAGCTCGGCGTTAGAGACGCTCAGGTCGTGCCATTCGCCGTTTTGCCAGTAGCAAGCGGAAGCTACGCCACCAACGACGATGCCGGTGTTGCTTACGTAGTTGCCCAGACCGCCGCTGTAGGTCAGCATGTAAGTGGGGTCTTCGTAGTAGTATTCAGTACCGGTGGTGAGGTCAACGATGGTCATTGCGCCATATAATTCAGACACAGCGATAGAACCATTGGGGGCCATGCCCTGCCACGAATAGTCGAGGTACTCGGTCGGTTCGGTGTAGGCGTTGGCGGCCATTGATGCGGCCAAGCCCAAAGTAAGGAGTAAAACTTTCTTCATAGAACTATTTTATTAGATTGGTAATAATTATTCTTTAACTTTTTGATGAGAAATCAATTATAATAATAAATGAATCATTGCTATTTTCGGCAATAAAACTAACAACGTGCTTTTCTCGATTGCAAAGTAAGAAAACTTTTATCAAAAAAACAAATATTTTTTTAAAAAATCGTTCTATTTTGATTAAATTTTCGCCAAATTATCACAATTTTGTCACATTTTTCACTAATTTAGTAAATATTACACACCAAAATTCCCATACCACTAACCGCACAAACAGCGCACCCAGGGAGCAACACGCTCCGCGGTAGCACCCGGGGGCTAACGAAAATATAGCACCTCCGGCGCATCAAAGAAACTGTGTCAAAAGTCGAAAATCAAAGAAAATAAGTAGGGTCGCGGCCTGCCGCGTCCGCGCCAAGGTGCAGACATTCAGGCGTTTATGCAGCGCTTGTGCGGACGCGGCAGGCCGCGTCCCTACGAAAAAAAATAATTTTGACACACCTACACTAGTGCTTCTTTACCCCGCAGGGAGGCGGGGGTGAAGAATTATTTGCACAGTTGGGGGAATTTTTGTAATTTTGCACTTTAAATGTAGAAAACATCTGAATATGTCAATTGATAAGATTATCGCCGAAGCAGTGGCGAAAGCCGTTCAAGCGCTCTACGGCATCGAAGTGAATGTGGAGTCAGTAGCCCCGCAGGCTACTCGCAAAGAGTTTGAGGGCGACCTCACCGTGGTGGTTTTTCCATGGGTGAAAGCCGCTCGCAAAGCGCCCGAAGCTGTGGGCAACGAAATCGGCCAATGGCTGGTGGAAAACGAGCCGGCCGTGAACCGTTTCAACGTGGTGAAAGGGTTCCTCAATATCGTGCTTGAGCCAAAATTCTACAACGGAGTGCTCAAAAGCATTGCAGCCGACGACCAATTCGGCTTCACCAAGGCCACCGACCAATCGCCCTTGGTGATGATTGAGTATTCTTCGCCCAACACCAACAAGCCGCTCCACTTGGGCCATGTGCGCAACAATCTCCTCGGCTTCTCCTTGGCCGAAATCCTCAAAGCGTGTGGCAACCGCGTAATCAAAACAAATATCGTCAACGACCGCGGCATCCACATCTGCAAATCTATGCTCGCTTGGCAAAAATGGGGCAACGGCGCTACTCCCGAATCCACCGGCAAGAAAGGCGACCACCTCATCGGTGACTACTATGTGGCTTTCGACCAACATTTCCGCGCGGAAGTGAAGGAACTCGTAGCGAAAGGTATGTCGGAAGACCAAGCCAAGGAAGCATCAACCTTAATGGCCGAAGCACGCGATATGCTCCGCCGCTGGGAAAACGGCGACAAGGAAGTGCGTGCCCTCTGGGAAATGATGAACTCATGGGTTTACGCCGGTTTCGACGAAACTTACCGCCGCATGGGTGTGGACTTCGACAAAATTTACTACGAGTCGCAAACATACCTCGCCGGCAAGCAAAAAGTGCTCGAAGGCTTGGACCGCGGTCTCTTCTATCGCCGCGAAGACGGTTCGGTGTGGGCCGACCTCACCAACGAAGGGCTTGACCACAAGTTGCTGCTCCGCGCTGATGGCACTTCGGTGTATATGACTCAAGATATCGGCACTGCCGAACTCCGTTTCGCCGACTATCCCATTTCGAAAATGGTGTATGTGGTTGGTAATGAGCAGAATTACCACTTCCAAGTGCTCTCGCTCCTGCTCGACCGCCTCGGCTTCGAATGGGGTAAGGACTTGGTGCACTTCTCATACGGTATGGTAGAACTTCCCTCGGGCAAGATGAAGAGCCGCGAAGGCACCGTGGTCGATGCCGACGACCTGATGGACACTATGGTGCGCGATGCTCGCACTATCTCCGACAATATGGGCAAAATCCAAAACCTTAGCGACGAAGAAAAGAACCAAGTGGCTGAAATCGTGGGTCTTGGCGCGCTGAAATACTTCCTGCTGAAAGTCGACCCGCGCAAGAATATGATGTTCAACCCCGAAGAATCCATCAACTTCGACGGCAACACCGGTCCATTCATTCAATACGCCTACGCTCGCATGCGCTCGGTGCTTCGTCGCGCAGAAGAAGCCGGCGCCACCATTGGCGATTACTCGCAAGTGACCCCATGCGCCCTCGAAACCAACCTCATTCAATTCTTGGCCGACTTCCCTGCTGTGGTAGCCGATGCTGGCAAGAAATTCTCGCCCTCGGTCATCGCTAATTATGCCTACGACTTGGTGAAACTTTACAACTCGTTCTATCACGACTGCCCCATCCTGCGCGAAGCCGACCCCGCCGTGCTCTCGTTGCGTTTGCAACTCACAGCTGTGACCGCCCGCACCGTGGCCGCAGCCATGAGCCTGCTCGGCATCCGCGTGCCCGAACGTATGTAATCTCCCATCAACATTGAGTGGCGCGTGGAACTCATACAACTAAACATAAACTCGTCTAAATAAACGTAATTATGGACAATCTTCAATCTCCCTTCGCACAGCAGTATCAATCGCCGATGGCCGTGCAAAATATGGTAGCAGCAGCCATGAAACGTGTGTATCTCAACATGTTTCTGGGCTTGCTGGTAACAGCCTTCGTATCAATGGCTTGCGCCAATTCCATCGCCTATCTCGAATTCATCCTCCTTAATCGCTGGGCCATGATAGGTCTGATAATCGCGGAATTTGGTTTGGTAATCGGCATCTCGTCGGGCATCAACCGTCTGAGCAGCACCGTGGCCATGCTGTTGTTCTTCCTTTTCGCGGCCGTCAACGGCTTGATGCTTGCGCCTATCTTCTTGGTGTACACCGGCGCATCAATTGCCAAGACATTCTTCATCACCGCCGGCACCTTTGGTGCAATGAGCATCTACGGCTACACCACGGGCACCGACCTAAGCAAATTCAGCCGCATCTTGATGATGGCGCTCATCGGCTTGATCATCGCCACTATGGTGAATATGTTTATGCATAGCGAATCGCTCGACTACATCATCTCCTTCGTAGGTATCATACTCTTCGTAGGCCTCACCGCGTGGGACACCCAGAAAATCAAGCAAATGGCCGTAGGGATGCCTGCCGACCAAATCGGTCGCTTGGCTACGATAGGTGCGCTGAGTCTGTATCTCGACTTTATCAACTTGTTCTTGTACCTGCTCCGCTTCTTCGGCGACCGCCGCGATTAATGGCATATCAATTCAGCAAATACAAATCCACATATAGGGGGCTCGCCTTGCTCGGGCTCCCTATTTTAGTGAGTCAGTTGGGCGGCATAGCGCTTGGCTTTGCCGACAACATCATGGTGGGGCGCTACGGCACGGAGGACTTGGCGGCGGCCTCGTTTGTCAACGCAATGTTCAACACTGCCTTCTGCGCTATCCTCGGCTTCAGTTACGGACTCACACCGTTGGCCGGAGCCTTGTTCGGCGGCGGCCAACGACGAGCCATCGGCGCTCTCACTCGCACGGCTTTGCGATGCAACATTGCATTTGCGCTGGTGGTTATGGCTATCATGACCGTGCTTTTCTTCAATCTCGAACATCTGGGTCAACCTACGGAGTTGTTGCCGCTCATCCGCCCATATTATTTGCTGTGGTTGGTCGGCTTGGTGCCATTGGCCGTATTCAATTTGCTGGCGCAATGGCTCTATTCCATCAACAATTCGCGGCTGCCTATGTACGCGGTTATTGGGTGCAACTCGCTCAATATATTGTGCAATTATATGCTGATTTACGGCCATTGGGGCGCTCCGGAGATGGGTCTTACCGGAGCCGGCATCGCCACATTGATATCGCGTGTGCTGATGATGGCCGTATTGCTATGGGCTATTCTTGGCAAGCGACTTTATCGCGACTATCGCGATGGCTTTAAAGCGGCCGACGCACCTGTCGGCACAGCCCGCCGGGTATGGAGCACTTCCATGCCGGTAAGTTTCCAGATGGCTTTCGAAAGCGGATCGTTCTCCGTGGCCGGGCTGATGACCGGATGGCTTGGCACCGTGCCATTGGCCGCCTATCAAATTATTATAGTGATTGGGATGTTCGGTTTCTGCATCTACTACAGTTTGGGCGCCGCAATCTCGGTGAAAGTGGCCAATGCCACCGATGAAGGCGCGGCTCAACAGCGCAAGATAGCGTGGGCCGGATACCACTTGATGCTCACACTTATGCTCTGCGCTATGGCCATTTTCGTATTTTTGGCAGAGGACTTTATCTACGTTTTCACCGAAGATACGGCAGTACGCGCGCTGACGCTGACGCTGATTACGCCATTGCTGCTATATCAGTTGGGCGATGCCACGCAAGTCACCTTTGCCAACGCGCTACGCGGCACCTCGCAAGTGCAACCGATGCTGTGGATAGCCTTTACGGCTTATATAGTGATAGGTGTACCGGCCACATACCTATTGGCGTTCACCGCCGGGCTGGGTGTAAGTGGTGTGGTGTTGAGTTTCTCGGTGAGCCTGTTGCTAGCCGCCGCATTGTTTCTACACTTCTTTTTGCGCGCTACTTCTGCTCGGCGATAAGGCTGAGAATGAGTTTACGGATAGCATCTACGCATACCGGACAGAAGTCGCTTTGATGCGAACGCATACGGCAGTCGGTGCTTGAGCGCCAAAGGCCTTTGGCGCGATACCCTGCGCCCTCCACCAATTGTGCTTCGCCGCTATCAATGAGTGGTTGCCACTTGCATTTGCCACCGATGAGCGCCGTGATATTGGGTTCCCAGGGTTCGATGCCGTCGGGATACATTTGGTCGCACACCTCAGTGTCGTAGTAATATTCATCGCCAAGGCCGGCAAAACTATGGCCGAACTCGTGCACTAATACCGAAGCATACTTCTCGATGGGCGCAGCGGTGATGGTGTAAGTATTGTAGAACCCGCCTCCGCCATACTCGTTGCTATTGGCCAACACGATGATATGAGTGTAGGGTGTGGCGATGAGCGCATCGTAGAGGCCATGGATATGGTTGATGGTGAGGTAGCGGTCGAAGCCGAGGGTGGAATATGAAGAATTGAACGCGGTTTGGCGCCATATACCATCGGCCGGCACCGATACGCCACTCTGCACCGATGGCGTTTTAATGGCCACAAATTCAAAGTATTGCGCAAATTCGTTATATGGCGTAGTAGCCAAAATAGACTGCACTCCGCGGCGCGCATACTCGATGTATTGGGGCATTTCAGCCTCGGTGAAGCCCTCAGCGATAAAAGCCACACGGATACAAGCGCTGTCGCCGCAGAAAATTTGCTCACTTGGAAGCGGAGCGCGCTCGCAGTAGTTGGTCATCTCCAAATCGTTGATACTCACACGCTTGGATGCGGAAGCAATGACACGATGAAAAGAATTACGCAACGTGAAAGTCACCATAGCCTCGCCACGTGGCATCGGCATCAACAAAGTGTGCTCCATAGCCTGCGCTCCGGGGCGGTCGGGCGTTGTGAGCCACTCATCGAACAAGATGGAATATGATTGACGGAAGAGAGTGTCGGCCGGATTTGACGCATCTGTCATGGTAACATCGCTATATCCCTCGCGCACAAGGCTTTGAAGGTTGACAGTGCGACCGCCCCACCCTTTCCACATGGCAGAGCGCACGAAGCCCACAGTGGCGGAGCCGTCGGGCTGTCCGCAGAGCACCAAGTCGATGCGCAAAGTGGAGTCGGCGAGTTCGGTGGCGCTGACATACGGTGCCACAGCCGAGAGCAACACCATGATAAGGTTACGCCACATCATAAGTCGAGGATTGCGTCGTCGATGGGAATTTGGCGGCAGAACACTTGCTTAAAACTGATGAGTGTTTCGGTGCGAGCCAATCCCAGCGATTGAATTTGCGCTTGGATTATTTGCAACAAGTGGTCATTGTCGCGTGCGTACACCTTGCAAAGGATGTCGTATTGTCCCGAAGTGAAGTGGCACTCCACAATCTCGGGAATTTTCGACAACTCATCGATTACATGTTCGAATTGCGAAGGTTCGCTCAGGAACATACCCACATAAGCGCAAGTGGTATAGCCGATAGTGGCAGGCGAGATGAGCGATTCGGCGCCCTTAATCACACCAGCCGCAGTCATGCGCTGAATACGTTGGTGAATCGAAGCGCCCGACACATTACATTCACGAGCGATTTCAAGATAGGGCTTGCGAGCGTTGGCCGACAGCAAACGCAGGATATTGAGGTCGAGTTGATCGAAGGTTATGCGTGACATAATATATAAGTATAAATGTGCATAGAATTATTCCCAAGTATAACGCTTGGCGCGGTGAAACAATGCGGTGATATTGCGCAAAAGCAAGCGCCACGGCCTTACTACCATTATCAGCGCCAACGACAGCATCAGTTTGCGGCCGTGCAACACTTTCACCGCCGGGAGCCACACCAACGAGGCGGCCCACCATAGAAGCAATGCCACCGCGGCAGCAATCATACAATGTCGGCTCTCCAAATTAAGCAATACCGACGCAATTATCAGCCACGGAGCCAAGCCATAGCACCATCGCGCCAAGGCGCTCATCACCCACGGACGGTGCGGGATAAATCGACGCGTAAACCGACGCAAGCGCCAGTTTTCGCCGCTATAATGGGGCGCGCAAAGGCCGTGGACCGGGACCATTCCTTCGGGCGAAAGTTCCACCGCCGTATTGTCGCTGTTGGCAATCTCGCTCACGAAAATATCATCGTCGCCATAGCGCAGGTTGAGGTGGCGCGAGAAGCCCTTATTGCGGAAGAAAAGTTCGCGACGATAAGCCAAATTATGCTCGGTACCGCGCCACGGATTGCCACCGATAGCAGCCGAGAGCCATGCTGTCTGCTCATCGAGATGGTCGAAAGCACGCACTCGGGCGCCCAAAAGTTGGTCATCATCTGCTTTAGCAACGGCAGCGCCGAGCACCACCTCGATTTGAGGGTCGGCGAAGTGATTGACAATGCGTTGCAACCATTGGTCAGACTCGATGCGCGCAAGCGCGGAGGTGAGCACCACCACATCGTAGCGTGCGGCCTTCACTCCCAAGGTGATTGCCAACTTCTTGCGCGAGAGATTGCGAGCGCCATCGGGCGTATAAGTCAGATAGATATTGGGGTGGTTCAAGCGTAGTCGGCTCACTATCTCCTGCACTTGCGCCGACTCGCCCTCGTTCACCACTATCACTTCGAAATCGGCCAGGGTTTGCTGCGCAAGTAGTTGAGGCAGAAGCACTTCGAGCGAGTTCCATTCGTCGTTGGAGTAGACGACAATCGAAGCATTGATAGCAGCATCATCGCATTGAGATGACGCACACCGACGTATACGACGCACTCGCACCAGCACCACCAACATCGCCATCAACGTGGCAAGCAAAGCAGCGCCTAAGAGGATATATTGTTGCTGTGAAATATCGATTGGAAACATCATTAAACGATTAATTCACAAAGTTAAGCAAAAATCCGCAATTTCCGAAACATTTCCCCAAAAATCATCACAAATTCATTATTCTTTGACACGATGTAGAAGTGGCTGCCTGTTGAGGCAGCCACTTGATATGGTATAGTGAGAAATTATTGCTTTATTTGAGCGACCACTCGAAGCCGCCGTCTTTGGTGTCTTTAACGGCGAAGCCGATGGCAGCGAGACGGTCGCGGATGAGGTCGGAAGTAGCCCAATCCTTGCGTTGCTTGGCCTCGCGGCGTATGTTCAGCAATAGGTCGATTGCCTCCTCAAACGGTTTGAGGGTTTCGCCCGAAGCGGAGTCGGAGGCTTCAGTGCGGATGCCGAGGATGTCGACCAAGAAAGTTTGTATGATGTCGCGTAGGGCGGCGATGTCATCGGCAGTGGCGGAGGCATGGCCGTCGTTTACTTGGTTGATGATGCGGCAAGCATCAAAGAGGGCGGCAATCACCACGGGGGTATTCAAGTCATCGTCCATAGCCTTGTAGCACCGTGTGCGGATGTCTTCTACATCTACGGTTGACGTTTCCGACGCCTTGAGTTCGCCCAAGCGTTTCCAGCCTTCTAGCATACGGCGCAAGGCGGTTTCGCTGGCTTGCAGAGCCTCGTTGGAGAAGTCTACGGTGCCGCGGTAGTGGGCTTGCAGAATGAAGAAGCGAATGGTCATTGGCGAATATGGTTGCGCCAAGAGTTTGTGGTTGCCGGTGAAAAACTCGTCGAGAGTGATGAAGTTGCCCAACGATTTGCCCATCTTTTGACCGTTGATGGTAATCATGTTGTTGTGCATCCAATAGTGCACCGAGGGGCAACCGTTGTGAGCCACCGATTGAGCGATTTCGCAGTCGTGGTGAGGAAATTTGAGGTCCATACCGCCACCGTGGATGTCGAACTTGGTGCCGAGGTATTTTTCGCTCATGGTTGAGCACTCGAGGTGCCATCCGGGGAAGCCTTCGCTCCAAGGCGAGGGCCAGTGCATAATATGTTCGGGCGCAGCCTTTTTCCAGAGGGCAAAGTCGGCCGGATTGCGTTTTTCAGTTTGGCCGTCAAGGGCGCGGGTGGTGGCGAGCAGTTCGTCGATATTGCGACCTGAGAGGCGGCCATAGCCGAAGTCTTTATTAAATTTAGGCACGTCGAAGTACACCGAACCTTCGCTCACGTAGGCATATCCGGCATCGAGTATTTTCTTGATATACTCGATTTGCTCGATGATATGCCCCGAGGCGTGGGGTTCAATCGAGGGCGGAAGCACGTTGAGCGCATCCATGGCGCGGTGGTAGCGCAACATATAATATTGCACCACTTCCATAGGCTCCAACTGCTCGAGGCGTGCTTTTTTGGCGATTTTATCTTCGCCGTCGTCGGCATCGTGCTCCAGGTGGCCCACGTCGGTGATATTGCGCACATAGCGCACCTTATATCCGAGGTGAGTGAGGTAGCGATACAGCACGTCGAAGGTGATGGCCGGGCGGGCATGGCCAAGGTGGCCGTCGCCATACACGGTTGGGCCACACACATACATACCTACGCGGTCGTTGTGAAGCGGTTTGAACAACTCCTTGCAACGCGACATGGAGTTGTAAATTTCCAAAGAATGTTGGCGCATATCAGTGGATTATGCTTGGAAGGGGTTGGGAATGTCGCTACCGCTCTTGGGGGCACCGCCTTTGGGCACTTTGTGTTCGATTTCGCCGAAAGTGGCTTCGTATTTGGCGATATTGTCGCGAAGGGCGAACAGCAGGTTCTTCACATTCTCGGGAGTCATCACCACGCGGCTTTGCACCTTGGCTTGTGGCATATTGGGTGCCACAGTCACAAAATCCACAAAGAATTCTTGAGCCGAGTGGGAAATCACGGCGAGGTTGCTATATTTGCCGGCAGCAACGTCGGCCGGCAGTTCGATTTTAAGTTCTTTCTTTTCCATTTTATGTATTATTTTATTTATTAGCAGAATGTTGCCGACATACGGTTGAGTGCTTTTGCCGGCTGGATGTTGCGATACAAGATGTCGTAAACGCAGTTGAGGATAGGCATATCCACGCCGAGGGTGGCGTTGATGTCGGTGATACATTTTGCGGCATAATAGCCTTCGGCGGTTTGCTCCATTTCCATACGAGCGTTTTTCACCGAATAGCCTTTGCCAATCATTGAGCCGAAGTTGTGGTTGCGCGAGAAGCGCGAATATGCCGTCACTAATAGGTCGCCCAAGTACACCGAGTCGGAAATGTTGCGCTGAGCGGGGGCCGCAGCGGCCAAGAAGCGATCCATTTCGCGCAAGGCGTTCGACACTAACATTGCCGAGAAGTTGTCGCCGAGTTTCATACCATGAATGATGCCGGAGGCGATTGCGTAGATATTTTTCAGCACGGCGGCATACTCAATACCTTCTACATCAGCAGAAATGATGGCATGGGAGCGCTTGCCTTCGATTAACTTTCCGAAGTTCAGAGCCAAATCGTGGTCGTGGCAACCGATAGTGAGGAACGAAGGCCGATCCAAGGCCACTTCTTCGGCATGGCATGGGCCGGAAATTACGATTTCGCGCATCGGGTCAACGCCGAAATGGTCGACCATATAGTCGGTGATGATTTGATTTTCATCGGGCACAATACCTTTTACAGCCGACACTATAGTCTTGCCACTCAAATCGATAGCGATTTTTTCGGTATGCGATTTAAAGTAAGGCGAAGGCATAGCCAAGAGCAGCACATCGGCCTTGTCGCACACATAATTAATATCCGAAGAGAAGTCGATACGGTTGGTATCGAACATCACATCGGTGAGGTACGCGGGATTATGACCGAGACGAATGAATTCTTCAATACGATCGTCGCGGCGCATATACCACGTGATAGTCTTGCAGTTTTGCAGCAGCAAACGGCTCAGAGCAGTGGCCCAACTGCCACCACCGAGCACGGCTATGTTATCCAATGAATTCATATCTATAAAAGGCTACTTACTGCCGGGTTTATATCATTGTGTTTTATGGTTGCGGATTTAAGTTGCATCTCAAAGTGATGCGCGAGCGGCATCAGCCCATTGTTGGATGGTGTCGGGCTGCGGATTGGTCAAGCCAAGTTTGTATTTTTTGTTTATGCCGCACAATTCCTGGAAGAGTTTGCCGGGCACTACCTCGGCCAGCGCAGCCACGGTGAGCACGCCCGCTTTCTGCAGCGGAGCCACCCAGTCGGCGGGCACTCCAACGGCCTCGAAAGCCTCGGGGCGGTCGCGGCGCTCGGTCTTTTCCGGGCGCATTTGGGGGAAAAGCAGCACTTCTTGGATGGTGGTTTGGCCGGTCATGAGCATCACAAGGCGGTCCATACCGATGCCCATACCCGATGTGGGAGGCATACCGTATTCCAAAGCGCGGATGAAGTCGCCGTCGATAATCATGGCTTCGTCGTCGCCTTTTTCGGCCAAGCGCATTTGCTCCACGAAGCGTTCGTATTGGTCGATGGGGTCGTTCAACTCTGAATAGGCGTTGGCTAACTCCTTGCCGTTCACCATCAGTTCAAAGCGTTCGGTGAGTTCGGGATTGTCGCGGTGGCGCTTGGTGAGCGGCGACATTTCCACCGGGTAGTCGGTGATAAAAGTGGGCTGGATATAATTGCCTTCGCATTTTTCGCCGAAGATTTCGTCGATGAGTTTGCCTTTGCCCATGGTGTCGTCGATTTCGATGTCGAGTTCTTTACATACTTGGCGCAAGGCGGCCTCGTCCATACCAGTGATGTCGTAGCCGGTGAAATCTTTGATGGCTTGGGCCATAGTGACGCGCGGGAAGGGAGCCTTGAACGATATGACGTTGTCGCCCACCTTCACTTCGGTTGTGCCGTTCACGTCGAGACAAATCTTTTCGAGCATTTTCTCGGTGAAGTTCATCATCCACTTGTAATCCTTGTAGGATACATAAATTTCCATACAAGTGAACTCGGGATTGTGAGTGCGGTCCATACCTTCGTTGCGGAAGTTCTTCGAGAACTCGTACACGCCTTCGAAGCCGCCCACAATCAGGCGTTTGAGATACAATTCGTCGGCGATGCGCAAGTACAAGGGTATGTCCAACGCATTATGATGGGTGATAAACGGACGAGCGGCTGCGCCACCGGGTATCGATTGCAGAATGGGAGTTTCCACCTCGATGTAGCCGGCGTTGTTGAAATATTCGCGCATTGAGGTGTACACTTTAGTGCGCTTGAGGAAGATGTCCTTCACACCATTGTTCACCACTAAGTCCACATAGCGCTGACGATAGCGGAGTTCGGGGTCTTCGAAGCCATCGTAAGTCACTCCTTCTTTCACCTTCACGATAGGCAGCGGACGCAACGACTTGCTGAGCACCTTCAGGCTGCGAGCGTGCACCGATATTTCGCCGGTCTGAGTGCGGAATACATAGCCTTCCACGCCCACGAAGTCGCCAATATCGAGCAATTTCTTGAACACAGTGTTGTAGAGTTCCTTGTCTTCACCCGGACAAATCTCGTCGCGGCTGATATACACTTGGATGCGACCGTTGGCATCTTGGATTTCGGCAAACGAAGCCTTACCCATAATGCGGCGGCTCATAATACGGCCGGCAATGCTCACTTGGCGTGGCTCGGCTTCATCGCTAAAGCCCGCCTTGATTTCATCGCTATGACCTGTCACTACAAATTCTGCGGCAGGATAAGGTTCAATACCCATATCGCGCAAACTCTGCAAAGAGTTGCGACGAATTATCTCCTGTTCGCTTAGTTCAAGAATATTCATACCTATTTATGTATTATTTTTTTCGTTTCAAATTGCTTTGGGCAGTGCACAAAGAATGTGCAAAGTTAATTAATTTTGCCCAATTTTCCAAATTTAACTTTCAAACGATAGAAAAACGGCCCCAAAAAGGAGAAGTCGAGCCGCGATACGAGGGGGAAAGGTGGTGGAAACCTCACCATGGCGACAGACCACAAGAGGTGGCGAAAAAAGGTGGGGATAAGGAAAAATTTGGTAGTGTCGGAATTTTTTAGTACTTTTGCCATTAATTTCCGTTATTGCGCTTTTATCAAGCGTTTTAGTCGTTTTAAACTATCATTATTTATAATAAATATGTACGACACGAGCACAAAAATAGGCCTTTGCAGCGACCATGCAGGCTTCCAACTTAAAGAGTCTATCAAGCAGTGGCTCAGCGAAAAAGGTTATCAATTCGAGGACTTCGGCACCGACTCCGAGGCGTCGTGCGACTATCCCGACTATGCTCACCCCTGTGCGTTGGCTGTGGAAAGCGGTCGATGCGGCTGTGGCATCGCCATCTGCGGTTCGGGCAACGGCATCTCCATGACTCTCAACAAGCACCAGGGTATTCGCGCCGCTCTTTGTTGGGAGCCGGAACTCGCCCGTTTGGCTCGCGCTCACAATGACGCCAACATACTATCGTTGCCCGCTCGCTTTATCCCTGTCGAAACAGCACTCGAGATAGTGAAAGCATACCTTGAAGCCGACTTTGAAGGAGGGCGCCACCAACGTCGTATCGACAAAATTCCCGTAAAATAATATCCACTCTCATATACCTCAACACATGAAACGTTTTCTTGATATTTTAACCACAGTGGCTTTGGTGTTATTAGCCCTGATTATGTTTGCTTGCGGCCCCTCCGAAGAGCAGAAAGCCCAAGAACTCACCGATGCCGCAGCCAAGGCCAACGAGGCCGTGGCGCAAACATTCTCCACCGCAGCCATTGAAGCCGCATATCCCGACATAGCCGTAAAAGTAAGCCTCACCGACTCGCTGTTCCACGCCGAGTTAATCACCGAGCCTGTAGCCAACTTGTTCTTGGCCAAATATTTACAACTTCTGCCGGCCGGCGATTGCAAACCTCTGATTTCGAAAGTGAAAGCCGCACAAGGCGTTGTAAAACTCACTGTCACCGACCTCTACGGCCAATCATTCTCCGCTGACCTGGCTGCCGAGCACGTGTTGAGCCTGTTCACAGCCAAATTCTCCCAACTCAACACCACCGCTGTGAAAGAAGATATTGCCTCAATGATTGGCTCGCAAATCGAAGTGCCCGAACGCTTTAAACTCGCCGGCGACCTTACCACCTCCTTCGAGAGCGGCTTCATCACCGTGATGCTGCCCGTGAAACCCATCGACGTGGCCAACCTTTCCCAAGGCAACGTTGTATTCTACCACCAACCCCTCATCAACAATCAATGGAAAAACCTCGAAGGTTTTGCTTCAATACTCAAAGACTTAGGCATCGACGGCATCCGCGTGACATACGCCGACGTTGAGTCCGACAAGCAAGTGAAGCAAGCATTCCCCTGGCGCTCCATCTTCGAAGAATAATAACCACCTCATAATCACCCGCCATGAATCTCATTGACCGCTTTCTCGAATATGTGAAATTCGATACCCAAAGCGACGAACTCACCGGCTTGACCCCTTCAACCCCGGGTCAGATGATTTTCGCCCAACATCTTAAAGAAGAACTTGAAGCCCTCGGCCTCCAAGAAATCACCCTCGATGATAACGGCTACTTGATGGCCACACTCCCGGCTAACACCTCTGCCGACGTGCCCACCGTAGGCTTCATTGCCCACTTGGACACTTCGCCCGACATGTCGGGTCGCCACGTATCACCCCGCATCGTGGAGAAATACCCCGGCGGCGACATCGTGCTCAACGAAGCCACCGGCACAGTCCTCTCGCCCAACGACTTCCCCGAACTTGAACACTATGTGGGCCAAGACCTTATCGTAACCGATGGCAATACCCTGCTCGGCGCCGACGACAAAGCCGGCGTGGCCGAAATCATCTCTGCTGTCGACTACCTTATCAAGCATCCCGAAATCAAACACGGCAAAATCCGCATCGCCTTCAACCCCGACGAAGAAATCGGCCGCGGCGCCCACAAATTCGACGTTGAAGCCTTCGGAGCCGACTTTGCCTACACTATGGACGGCGGCGAAGTGGGTGAACTCGAATTTGAGAACTTCAACGCGGCGGTGGCCAAGGTGTCTTTCCGCGGTCGCAACGTTCACCCCGGCTATGCCAAGCACAAGATGATCAACTCTATGCGCATCGCCAATCAGTTTATCATCATGCTCCCTCGCTGGGAAACACCCGAACACACCGAAGGTTACGAAGGTTTTTACCACCTTATCGGCATCGAAGGCACTGTGGAAGCCACAACCCTCACATACATCATTCGCGACCACGACCGCGACCGCTTCGAACGTCGCAAGAAAGAACTCGAGCACCTGGCTCGCAAAATCAACAACGAATTCCCGGGCTGCTGCCAAATCGAGATTAAGGACCAATACTACAATATGCGCGAAAAAATCGAGCCGGTGATGTATATCATCGACATCGCTCGTCAAGCCATGGAATTGGCCGGTGTTACACCCAAAGTGCAGCCCATCCGCGGCGGCACAGACGGTGCTCAACTCTCGTACAAAGGTCTCCCTTGCCCCAACATCTTCGCCGGCGGATTGAACTTCCACGGCCGTTTCGAATTCGTGCCTATTCCTTCGATGGAAAAAGCCATGAACGTGATTGTGCAAATCGCCTCGCTGGTTGGCTCGGGCAAATGCAATGGCTAACGAGCCCACTCTCATAGTCATTACCGGAGCCACCGCCTCGGGCAAGTCGGCGCTGGCGATTGACTTGGCTCAACATCTTAATTGCGAGATAATTTCGGCCGACTCTCGCCAAATTTATCGCGATATACCCATCGGCACTGCCGCTCCAACTGCCTCGCAGTTGGCGGCAGTGCCTCACCATTTGGTGGGCACACTTGCTCTGGATGCTTACTACAGCGCGGCTCAATTCGAAGCCGACGCGCTGGCTATCGCCAATCGACTTTGGCAACAGTCGCCTCACGTGATAGTATGCGGCGGTTCGATGATGTATATCGACGCGCTCACCGATGGCATCGACATGCTGCCTACAATTTCCGAGGCAACTCGCGCCCGCGTACTGCAAATGCTTCAGCAGCAGGGACTTGACGCATTACTTGCTTATCTCGAAATTCTCGACCCGGAATATTACGCCATTGTGGACCATGCCAACACGCGCCGCGTAGTCCACGCCATCGAAATCTGCCTTGAAGCCGGCAAGCCTTACTCGCAACTGCGGGTAAAACAACGCCGGCAGCGCCCATTCCGCATCGTCAAAGTAGCCATAGATATGCCGCGAGCACAACTCTTCGACCGCATCAATCGCCGCGTAGATATAATGATGGAAGAAGGATTGCTTGAGGAAGCACAACGAGTGTATCCGCTTCGACACCTCAATGCACTTAACACCGTGGGGTTCAAAGAATTATTCGCATATTTTGATGGCACAATGGACCTTAGCACAGCCACCGCTCGCATTGCCAAAAACACTCGCGTGTATGCAAAAAAACAACTTACATGGCTTGCCAGGCCGGGCGTCCGCCCCACAACCTTCCTCCCGGCAGACAATGCGCTTCAAACCCTAATCGCTATGCTATAACGAAGTTCAGTCCGGGATAGCACGCAAGGCGCAGGCTATTTGGTCGGGGCACGAGGTGGCTTTGTGTCCGCAACGGATGCCCTCGAGCAATTTGATTACTTCGTCGACCGAACGACCGCGCACCAATGCAGAAATGCCTTGCAAATTGCCATGACATCCACCAAACACCTTGAGGTCCACAATCTTTCCGTCTTCGATTTCAAATTCCATCAAACGGCTACAAACGCCTTGGGGTACATACTGATATTTCATAGTCTTAAAAAATTAAAAACCCCAAAACTCGCAGAGTTTGGGGTTGGTGGGTGCCCAGAACAGGACTCGAACCTGCACGTCTCTCAACACTCGCACCTGAAACGAGCGCGTCTACCATTCCGCCACCTGGGCCTTGGTAAGTTATATCGACTATTGCAGTCGTATAACCTTTGGTAAAAAAGCGAACCGGGCGGCTCGCTTTGTGGAGTATAGCGGACTCGAACCGCTCACCTCGACACTGCCAGTGTCGCGCTCTAGCCAGATGAGCTAATACCCCGTTCGGTTTTGCTCTGCAAAGGTACAATCATTTTTTATATCAGCCAAATTTCATTGAAATATTTAACAGGTTTTAACACACCCACATACTCTTATCGCGGTTTGACTCCCGCCTAACCACAGGCATCATCGCGGTGTTTCGCCTGCTTTTGACCGAAAATTTGGGTATTATTGGAATTTTTGCTAACTTTGCACTATTAAGTATTAATAATATGTGCACAAATAATAATTCCGCTTCTTTCGCCGACCACTGCAACGAAATATTCGATGCATGCGTGGTTGCTTACCACGTGACTAACCACGTTGATGCGCCCGTTGCTTCGAATTTCGCCCCGCAGTCGATTGAAAACACTCTTTTTGAAAAATGCTTGATTGATGCCCGTCAATGGCACCTCGAAGACATTATCCGCGACCCGGAAATCGACCCGGTGGCTGCGCTCGCCCTCAAACGCCGCATCGACGCTTCAAACCAAGAGCGCACTGATATGGTGGAACAACTCGACGACTTCTTCCGCCAAAAATACGCAGCTGTGAAGGTGCTGCCCAACGCAACCATCAACACCGAAACTCCGGCTTGGGCACTCGACCGCCTTTCGATTTTGGCTCTCAAGATATACCACATGAAAGTGGAAGCCGAACGTGCGGACGCTTCGGCCGAACATCGCAGTCGTTGCCAAGGCAAACTCGCCATCTTGCTCCAACAGCGCGTTGACCTCTCTTCAGCTATCGACGCTCTACTCGACGACATTGCCGCCGGTCGTAAATATATGAAGGTCTATCGCCAAATGAAAATGTACAACGACGCCGACACCAACCCGGTGCTCTATGCTTCAAAGTAACGACAACGACATCAAACAAGTATTAGTGGCTCGCTTCTCCGCCATCGGAGACGTGGCTATGACTATTCCCTCGCTCTACGACGCTTGCTCCGCCAACCCTTCCACACGGTTTGTAATGCTCACTCGCCGCGGATTGGACAAGATTTTCATCTCGCGACCGGAAAACCTGATGGTGGAAGGCATTGATTTACAACAATATAAAGGGGCGTTGGGGATGTGGCGCTTACTGCGCGACATCCAACAACGCTATGGCCATTTCGACCGGTTTGTCGATCTTCACGACGTAATTCGCACTCGCTTAATCCGTATGTTTGCTCGCCTTAAAGGCATTCATGCAGTGCGCATCGACAAAGGCCGATTTGCCAAAAAAGAGGCAGTGAGACGCGGTGGCCGACAAGGCGCGCGCCTGATGCTTCCTTCGCAGCAACAACGCTACCGCGCCACCTTTGCCGCTGCCGGCATACCATGCGCCGACTCGTTCAGCTCATTATCCACTGACACACCCAATCCATTCCCTGCCGGTATCAACATCGGCATAGCCCCATTTGCCGCTCATCAAGGCAAGATTTACCCGGCACACCTTATGGAGCAAGTGCTCCAAGGCCTCGTCAAGCGTGGAGTCAACGTGTGGCTCTTTGGCGGAAAAGGCCAAGAGCAAGACACTTGCCGACAATGGGCTGCGAAATTCGGCCCCACGGTTCATTCTCTCGCCGGCGAATGTAAAGGATTTGCCGTCGAAATGCAGATGATGACTCATCTCGATGCCATGCTGAGTATGGACTCGGCAAATATGCACCTCGCCGCGTTGATGGGCACCCGCGTGGTGAGCATTTGGGGCGCCACTCACCCTTGTTGCGGCTTCAGTCCCTGGCAGCAATCGCCCGACGACATGGTGCAACTCAACCACTTAGTGTGCCGCCCATGCTCCGTTTACGGCAACAAACCTTGCACCCATGGCGATTACCAATGCTTAAACGGTATTTCGCCGCAAACAATCATAGATAAACTCATATCCAACAAATAAATTATGGCCGAAGACTTCGACATCCGACTTTCACGCCAAAATCAAGACGGCGACTTCGAAAAAGCGCTCCGCCCCGGCTCGTTTGAGTCGTTCAGCGGGCAAGAAAAGATTGTGGAAAACCTTCGCATATTTGTGGCCGCCGCTCGTATGCGCCACGAAGCCCTCGACCATATCCTCCTCTACGGCCCGCCCGGACTGGGCAAGACCACCCTCGCCGGCATCGTGGCCAACGAACTCGGAGTGGGATTTAAAGTCACCTCCGGCCCGGTGCTCGACAAGCCCGGCGACCTTGCCGGCATCCTCACATCCTTGGAAGAAAACGACGTACTGTTTATCGACGAAATCCACCGCCTGAGTCGCGTGGTCGAAGAATACCTCTACTCGGCCATGGAAGACTATCGCATTGATATAATGATAGATAAAGGCCCCGGCGCTCGTTCCGTCCAACTCAATCTCAGCCCCTTCACACTCATCGGTGCCACCACTCGCAGCGGCCTGCTCACCGCACCTCTTCGCGCACGTTTCGGCATCAATGCCCACTTGGAATACTACGACCACGAAGTGTTGCGCCGCATCGTTCAGCGTAGCGCCTCACTCCTCGGAGTGAAATGCTCCACCGAAGCCGCCGGTGAAATCGCTATGCGCTCCCGAGGCACACCACGTATCGCCAACGCTCTGCTGCGCCGCGTGCGCGACTTCGCTCAAGTCAAAGGCGACGGCAACATCGACATCGCTATCGCTCGCTACGCCCTCGAAGCCCTCAACATCGACAAATACGGCCTCGACGAAGTTGATAACAAGCTGCTTAACACAATTATACGCAAATTCCATGGCGGCCCCGTTGGCCTTAGCACCATCGCCACTGCTTTGGGCGAAGACCCCGGCACCGTCGAAGAAGTTTACGAACCTTTCCTCATCAAAGAAGGCTTCCTCAAACGCACTCCGCGCGGCCGAGAAGTCACCCCCCTAGCCTACGAACACCTCGGCGCAAAACTCCCCGGCCACGACTTCGGCCTCTTCGGCTAACCCACCCCACCACCAATAGAGCGTACCCGCAGGCGCAGTTTTTTGCACCGGCTGCGAGGTTTTGCTCGCCCCGCTGTTGTAATTATTCGCAGGTATATCATCAATTTTCGACAAATTTGTCGGGAATTGTGGATATAAATGATTATTCCTACAAACACAAAGGATTCGACCAAATTCCCCGCGATTAGGCATATCGGACTGCGCGATTTCCTTAAAATGCAGTTGGAACGCCAAAAAATTGTTTTGTCCTATGGATTTTTTCAGTCAAATAAGCCTTTGTATGCTGAAAATTTCGTAAATTTGCACTTTAATAATATAAACGACGAAATATTACCGAATTCAAAGATATGGAAAAACAATATAAGCGTACTCTTATCACCACAGCCCTCCCTTACGCCAATGGTCCGGTGCACATCGGCCACTTAGCCGGCGTGTATATTCCTGCCGACATTTATGCCCGCTATCTCCGCCTCCAAGGGCGCGAAGTAGCTATGATTGGCGGTAGCGACGAGCACGGGGTGCCAATCACCATCAAGGCCAAGAACGAGGGCGTCACTCCGCAAGATATTGTTGACCGTTACCATAATATTATCCGCGATTCGTTCAAAGAATTAGGCATCTCGTTCGATGTGTACTCACGTACCACCTCCGCCACCCATGCCGCCACCGCTTCCGAATTTTTCCGTCGTCTTTACGACAAGGGCGAATTCGTCGAAAAGACATCTATGCAACTCTACGACGAGAAAGCCCACCAATTCTTGGCCGACCGATATGTAAAAGGCGAATGTCCCATTTGCCACGCTCAAGGCGCTTACGGCGACCAATGCGAGAAGTGCGGCTCCTCGCTCAACGCCACCGACCTCATCAACCCCGTGAGCGCTATCACCGGAAACACTCCCGTGTTGCGCGAAACTCACCACTGGTACCTCCCCTTGGACCGTTGGGAACCTGCTCTGCGTCAGTGGATTTTAGAAGAGCACAAAGAATGGAAGACCAACGTCTACGGCCAGTGCAAATCATGGCTCGACTTAGGCTTGCAACCTCGCGCCGTAACCCGCGACCTCGACTGGGGCGTGCCCGTGCCCGTGGAAGGTGCTGAAGGCAAAGTGCTCTACGTGTGGTTCGACGCTCCTATCGGATACATATCCAACACCAAAGAAATTTTCCCCGACACCTGGGAACAATGGTGGAAGAGCCCCGACACTCGCATCATCAACTTCATCGGCAAGGACAACATTGTGTTCCACTGCATCGTGTTCCCCGCCATGATGATGGCCTACGGCGACGGCTTCCAACTCCCCGACAACGTGCCCGCCAACGAATTCCTCAACCTCGAAGGCGACAAAATTTCCACTTCGCGCAACTGGGCCGTATGGCTCCATGAATACCTGCGCGACTTCCCCGGCAAGCAAGACGTGCTCCGATACGTCCTCACCGCCACCGCTCCCGAAACCCGCGACAACGATTTCACTTGGAGCGACTTCCAAACTCGCAACAACAGCGAACTGGTGGCAATCCTGGGCAACTTTATCAACCGCGTTGTGGTGCTCACTCATAAATACTACAACGGCACCGTGCCTGCCGCCGGCGAATTGGCCCAAGTCGACACCAAAGCCTTGGCCGACATCCGCGCCGCCGTCGAAGCACTCACCGACAGCCTCGAAACTTTCCACTTCCGCGAAGCACTCAAGCAAGCAATGGAAATCGCACGCATTGGCAACCGTTATCTACAAGAAACCGAGCCGTGGAAGTTGACCAAGAGCGACCCGCAACGCACTGCCACCGTCATGAACGTGGCAATGCAAATTTGCGCCTCGTTAGCCATCGCTTTCGAGCCGTTCACCCCATTTATGGCTCACCGCCTCGCCGCCGACCTGCGCATCGACCATCTCTGCTGGAGCCGCCTCGGCCACACCGACTTAGTGCCCGCCGGAACCGTAGTGGCCAAGTCCGACCTCATGTTCGAAAAAATTGAAGACGCAGCCATCCAAGCACAACTCGACCGCCTCGCTCGCATCAAGAAAGAGAACGAAGCCAAGGCTTGGAAGCCCGCCGAGCAAAAGGCCGACGTAGACTTCGACACCTTTTGCCGATCCGACCTCCGCGTTGCCACCGTCAAAGAATGTATCAAAGTGCCAAAAGCCGACAAACTCCTCAAATTCACCTTGGACGACGGCTCCGGCACCGACCGCATCATCGTATCCGGTATAGCCGCTTACTATCCCAATCCCGAAGAATTAGTTGGCAAACAAGTGTGCTACATCGCCAACTTGCCCGTGCGCAAACTGCGCGGCATCGAATCGCAAGGTATGATTCTCTCGGCCGTTAATGCCGATGGCTCCCTCTCGCTCATTACTACCTCGGCTGCTGTGGCTCCGGGGGCTCAAATACAATAACTACATCAACTACCTAACCTACATCACCTAACACCATGCAACCCCGAATTCTGATAATTTACACCGGCGGTACAATCGGCATGATTGAGGACCCTCACAGCGGGTCGCTCAAGCCCTTTGACTTCTCCCACCTGATGGAGAATGTGCCAAAAGTGGAAATGCTCGGCTATCAAATCGACAACATCCAATTTGCGCCGCCTATCGATTCGAGCGACATGAGTCCCGAACACTGGCAAGACATCGCTCATAGCATCGCCGACAACTACGAAAAATACGACGGCTTCGTGGTGCTTCACGGCACCGACACCATGGCCTACACCGCCTCTGCATTGTCGTTTATGCTGCAAAACCTGGCTAAGCCCATCATCATCACCGGCTCGCAACTCCCTATCGGCGAAGTTCGCACCGACGGCGAAGAAAACCTCATCACCGCACTTCAAATCGCTGCCGCACGCGGACGCGACGGCCACCCGATGGTGCAAGAAGTCGCAATCCTATTCAATAATTACCTCTGGCGCGGCAATCGAGCCACCAAACGCTCAGCCGACCACTTCAATGCCTTCCGCACATATAATTACCCATACCTCGCTCATATCGGCCTGGGCATCGACTACCACGAAGAAGCCCTCACCATGCGCAACCCTTCGCTACCACTCAAAGTAGAATACCGCCTGGAGCCTTCGGTGATGGTCGTAGACCTTTTCCCGGGCATTAGCCAAAAAACCCTCCGACACTTGCTCTTCACCCCCGATATCAAAGGCATCGTGTTGCGCACATACGGCGCCGGAAACGCTCCCACCTCACAATGGTTTATTGACACTGTCAAAGAAGCCTGCGACTCCGGCCGCGTTATTCTCAATGTGACCCAATGCCACAATGGCTCAGTCCACCCCGAACGATATGTCGCCGGCGACCTACTTGCCGGAACAGGCGTAATCTCCGGCCGCGACATCACCACCGAAGCCGCACTCACCAAAATGATGCACCTCTTCGGCATTGGCCTTTCACCTCAAGCTGTCATCAAGGCTATCTCCCAACCTCTTTGCGGAGAAATGACCAACTACAATTCATAACTATTCTCCATTTTAAGCAAGTCCACCATTGAAACATTTATCTAAAATACTGTTGGTAGCCATTGCAGCCCTTGCGCTTGCAATCAATAGTGCCGCCGCTCCCGCTCCCCCGCGTTGGGAAACGGTCGACACAGTGGTGGCCTCGCTTAGCGACGAACGCGTTGACATCACCGTGCGCGACCACTACATATACGTGTTCACACCGCGTCCCGTCACCGCAAAACTCTTCACCATTTTAGGCCAACCCGTCACGCAGGCGCAACTGCCATCCGGCACTTCGCGCCTGCGCATCGACGCTCGCGGAATTTACATCCTCAAAGTCGGCTCCCTAACCCGACGCATCACCATCTAATCCCCTTTCCAATGGAGCAAATCACTGTGAAAGTCATCAACAATTCGGCCAACGAATTACCCTCATACGCCACCGACCTCTCCGCCGGCATGGACGTGCGCGCCAACATCGCCGAGCCCGTGGTGCTAAAACCCCTCGAACGCACTCTTATCCCAACCGGCCTACGCGTAGAACTCCCCGCCGGTTATGAAATGCAACTCCGCCCACGCAGCGGTTTGGCATTGCGCAATGGCATCACTCTGCTCAACTCCCCCGGAACTATCGACGCCGACTACCGAGGCGAAATCGGCGTAATAATAATCAACCTCTCTTCCGAGCCCTTCACTATCAACCCAGGCGAACGCATCTGCCAAGCAATCGTAGCACCTTACACTCGCGTAAATTGGCTCCCATCCGACTCTCTTTCCTCCACCGACCGCGGCGAAGGCGGCTTCGGTCACACCGGCAAACAATAATCAACTATGAAACGTATCTTAGTCATCATCGCCATTTGCGCTTTCATTTCTTCTATATTCGGCCTCGACCGTAAAGCGCTCAACAGAAATGCCGAGCACCAACGCGCCAACTTCGCTTTCATCGCCTCCGAAGCATTCGACGAGTATATGGAAGGCGGTGAATCCGACAACTATATGCTCCTCCACCACGCTTATTTAGCCGACTCCTCCAACCTGGACGTCGCCGCCAAATACATCTTGTCTCGCCTTTCAGTGGCCAAAGACTCTATCTCGCTCTTCACTTTCATGAATTACTGCTCCACTATCTACCGCTGGTACAAACAAGATCCATCCGATATGTACCGCACTGAAGTGGCAGGCTTCTTCGCCGACCAAATCGGAAACATCAATTGGCAAAAGGAAATTTGGCGCAACTTAATCGCGCAACACCCCACAACCTCCGAATACTACCTCGGTTACGCGCGCTTCTTGATGTCTGATGCTCAGCAATTTATGCCTTCTTACATCGACACTGCGCTCCAAGTGCTCGATGAATGTAGAATTAAATGCGACGAGCCCGAAGAGGTATATCCATTTATCGCCTCTTGCTACCTATTCAAAAACGACACCACCACTTTTTCTAATTACATAGAACAAATCGCATCCAAAGAACCCACTGAATATGAGCGCCTTAACCGCATCGGTGAAATTTGGTTCCATATCAACCCCGACTCCGCTTTGGTCTACTTCAACCGTTCAAGCCAAATTAATCCCGACATCAACAACGATGCTTTGGCTTACACTGCGCTCCTTTATTCTATCGAAGATGACACACTCAACTACAACCGCCACATCATTCCGTTGCTGACTAATCCCGAATTCGACAACGACAAACGGGTGGATCTGCTCGACCTCTTCGTAACATTCCACAGCGACAACTATGATTATACCGACTCCGTTGAAACCGTCCTTGGCCAAGTGGAGCAATTAATGCCCGACAACGACCGCGTTGAAGAAATCTTCAGTTCGTTTTATTTCGAACGTGATTGTCACGAACAAGCATTGCCCCACTTAAACCGCGCTTGCGATCTCAATCCCTACAACGTCAAATGCCAAGCGATGCGCTACGACACCTCAATTGGTTTGGGCGACACAGCCGCCGCTATCGACTACGCTTGCCAAGCAGCAAAATATGCCCTCGAAGAATTAGACGAAGACGATGAGCAAAACAGCAATCTGCGTAGGCAAATCTCCAAAACAATCTTCGCCACTCAAGCTGCTTCGCTTATGAATTCTACCAAGCAGTATCAACGAGCAATCGACTTCCTCAGTTCGCTCGATTTTTCATCCGTCGACGACGATGAAAGCCTCTCGAATGTCCACACGCTGCTCGCTTCTTCATATTTCAGCCTCGACCAAATCGACAACGCAATCACTCATGCTCAAGTCGCGGCAAACTTAAATACCAATGGCGGCACACTCAACAACCTCGCCTACTTCCTCTCCGTGGCCAACCGCGACCTCCCCCAAGCACTCAAATACATAAAAATGGCGCTCGCAGAAGACCCCGACAATGCCTCGTATGTCGATACTTACGCCTGGATTCTTTTCCAACAAAAAGATTACCAGGAAGCACGCGTGCAAGCCGACCGCCTAATTGAACTTTGCAACATAAACCTCAACGACTCAATTGAAAGCGACTCAATTGAGATACCCGATTACGACCTATTCGACACCGACTCAATAGATAGCGATACAACTACAATTATCGAAATTATTGACACCGGCTACGAGGAACCATCGGTCGACATATACGAACACCTCGGCGACATTTACTTCATGACCGGCGATCCCGACCTCGCCGTAAAGTTCTGGCAACGCGCCCTCGCCCTCGAGCCTACAAACCAACGTATCCGTCGCAAATTTGAAAACAAAACTTGCATTTTTGATGAATAAAATCATTCGCCTACACATTATTATATATATAATAGCCGCCATGATGCTGCCGGCTTGCTCTTCGCATCGCGAAGTCGTCAGCGCCAACTCCAACATCGAAACTCAGCAACAACGGCCCGGCAAACGCTCCCCTATCCTATCTTTGCTCGCCGAGTCATACACCTCGTGGCACGATGTATACCTCCCGGTGAGCCTCAACATCAAAACTCCCGTGAGCATGGGCATCTCCGGACGCGCCACTTTGGTGCGCGACAGCCTTATCCACATTTCCATGCGTATGCTCGGCATCGAAGTAGCCGTGGCCCACGTCACACCCGACTCAGTGTGGTTGGTCGATAAATTTCACCACTACCTCTGCGCCGCTCCAATAGCCGCCATCACCGGCCCCAACAACCTTTCGCTCAGCGACATCCAAGATATGCTCCTCGGACGCGCTTTCTATCCCGGTCGAGGCACTTTCAGCACCAATTACGATGCCGGTTCGCTATTCAACGTGCAACCCGACGGCGACCTTCTCAAAGCAACTCCGCGCCGTTTGCCCTCGTCGCACAATTGGTACTTCATCCTCAACGACGTGCCGCAACTCCAAGCCTTCTGCGTCACTATCTCCGACAAGGCTCAATTCTCACTCAATTATTCTAACCTCAACTCCGCCACTCCCGCCGGCTCTGCCGCCGCCAAAGTCGATGCCACAGGCTCATTCGGTTCCCTCAACCTCCACGCTGTGGTGGAATGGAACTTCCCCAAAGCCAAATGGGACTCCAATCGCACGGAGAATTGGGAAGTCCCTACCTCTGGATATAAACGCATCTCCGCTTCCCAACTAATCTCCGCCCTACGCGCTCAATAACATCTCCTTAGCCTATGCGTCGCTTCCTCATTTTTACCATCATTTGTTCGCTGCTCGCCGCCTTCTCGCTCGACGGCCTCGCTCGCCGTACTCGACAACAAGTGGGCCGCGACCGCCGTAATACCGAGCAACGCATCAAGCAAACTCGTCAACAAATCCAGCAAAATAAGGAGGAAACACGTCGCGCTCTCAACCGCTACAATTCCGTCCAGGCTCAAATCTCGCTCCATTCCGACACAATCACCGCTCTGCGCCACCGCATCGACTCCGTGAGTGGCGCAGTAAATCGACTCAACGACTCCATCAACATCCTCTCCAACCGCATCACCTCGCTCCGCTCAAACTACGCCCAAACGCTGCGCAACATGCGCGCTCGTCGACAAACCATGAGCGATTGGGCATTCATATTCTCCGCTAATAGTTTCGGTCAAGCCTGGCGTCGCTACCGATACCTCCAACAGATAGCCGAGTCGACTACTCGCCGCGCTCGGCAACTTCGCACCGAAGCCCAACGATTGGAGCAAGCACGCTCTCAGTTGCAAACTCTTCAAGCAGCCCTCCAATCGGATATCAACGCTCAACAGCGTGTGCAATCTTCGCTCCGCGCTGAGCAAGCACAAGCCGACGCCCTGGTGCGTGACTTGCGCCGTAACCAACGTTCGCTCAACGACGAACTCAAACGCCGCCAGCAACAAATCGCAAACCTCGACGACGAACTTAACCGCATAATCGCTGAAGAAGCAGCCGAAGCCGCTGCACGCGAACGTGCCGAACGCGAACGCCG
Organism: Bacteroidales bacterium; assembly: GCA_004552725.1. Taxonomy (GTDB): domain Bacteria; phylum Bacteroidota; class Bacteroidia; order Bacteroidales; family Muribaculaceae; genus CAG-873. Next base: position 40,398 of record SFNM01000003.1, read on the forward strand.
CGAGCGCGAAGAGCGTGAACGTCGCGAACGCGAAGAACGCGAACGACAACAACGCCAACAGCAACAGCAACAACAGCAGCGCCAAAATCAACAGCAAACACCCGCGCCTCAGCCCCAGCCGCAACCGGCTCAACCGCAGAATCCATCCTCTCAGCCCGCATCCCGCCCCGCTGCCACTTCCGGCAATTTCGCTGCCGCCAAAGGCAAACTCATGGCACCCGTCACCGGCCGATACTCTATCGTGGCCCATTACGGCCGCTCTTCCCATGCCGAACTTTCCAAAGTGCAAGTCAACAACACCGGCATCGACATCGAAGCAACTCCCGGCGCTAATGCTCGTGCCGTTTTCGATGGCGAAGTCACTCGCATATTCGTAGTGGAAGGCTACCACAACGTAGTCCTCGTCCGCCACGGAGAATACATCACCGTTTACTGCGGCCTCGCCAACGTTGCCGTCTCAAAAGGCGCCAAAGTCAAAGCCGGTCAAGCACTCGGCGCTATTTTCGTCGACCAAGCCGACTCTAACCGGGCAATTCTTCACTTTGAAGTCCGCCACGAACGTTCAACCCTCAACCCCGAGGAATGGCTCAAGTAACTCATCGCAACTCCCTCACTTCCAAAGTGTTGAAAGCACTCAGCCTATTCACCGGCATCGAGTGTCTCAATATGCTCTGCGCCGTGGTGCGCACCAAACTTATTGCACTCTGGATTGGTACCGCCGGCGTAGGCATAATTTCGCTGCTCAACTCCAACCTCGAACTCCTCCGCTCTATCCTCTTCCTCAATCTCAATCAAAGTGCCGTCCAAAAAATAGCATCAGCCAAGGGCAACGACCAATCTATCGCCATTAGCGCCACCTCATTCTTGGGCATCGCTCTCGGCGTTGTGGCTGCAATCATTGTGGCCGCTTGCTCCCCACTGCTAAGCATCTGGGTATTCGGGCACAACTCTTACACCTGGGCCTTCGCCATTTTGGCTGTGACCATGTGCACCGGCGCCATCTCATCCGCGCGCACTGCCATTCTCCGCAGCACCAACCGCCTCCGCCAACTCGCCCGCGCCACACTCTTCGCATCTATCACATCCACCGCCGCAGCCATCCCCCTGATTTACTTCTGGCGCATGCAAGCCATTGTGCCGGTCCTCATCATATTCGCCATTTCACAGATGGTCTTTCTCCTCCTTCCCTCTCTCCACATCCCCAAATGTAAATTTTCCACTCTCCAACCTCATCTCAAACCCATCTTAAAACTCGGGCTCGGCATCACCGTGGCCATGTCCGCACCTCTCTTAGCCGACCAACTCATCCGTATTTACATCCACACGCACTCCGGCATCGAGGCCGTTGGCATTTTCCAAGCCGGATACACCATCGTCAACACATATATAGGCGTAATATTCACTGCCATTTCAATGGAATATTACCCGCGACTGTCATCAGTGGCACGCTCACAACTCAAAGCACGTACAGTCGTGGCTCACGAAATCTCCGTGGTGCTGTGGATACTCCTGCCTATTGTCATCCTGTTCATCAGTGCCGACTCATTAGTGGTCAGCATTCTATTCAGCGAACAATTCCACCAATCACTGCCTTACATCTCCATGGCAATTGCCGGCACAGCCCTCCGCGCTGCATCGTGGTGTATGGCTTATATGATTTTAGCCCGTGGCGACAGCCTCGCTTACATTTTCACTGAAATATCTTCCGCAGCAGTGCTCTTTGTGGCAAGCATCGTATGCTTCAACCAATGGAGTTACGCCGGCCTCGGCATCGCCTACTCCATTCAATTCTTGGCCTATACCCTACTCACCGCCGCCGTGTGCCGTTATCGCTACCGCCTGCACCTGCCACGCCGCATCTGGAGCCTGATACTGCTCACCACCGCCACAGTCATTGCCGCCATCGCCGCCAAAGCCTACATAGCATGGTGGACACCCCTGCTGCTCCTCCCAGCCATCCTCCCCGCCACCCTCCACCACCTCAACCCACGGCGCGGAGCGCCCCACAAGCCCTGAGTCCTGTGGCGAAGCGGCAGCCGAGCAGCCCCACCCACGGGGCGGAGCGCCCCACAAGCCCCGAGTCATGTGGCGAGGCGGCAGCCGAGCGGCGCGGAGCGCCCCACAAGCCCCGAGTCCTGTGGCGAGGCGGCAGCCGAGCAGCGCGGAAGCGCCCATCCGTTTTTTGTCACGGCTCATATTTTCAGCGATGAAAATTTGGCGGTTTGGTTTTTTATTTGTAACTTTGTGCGATTTATAAAGTTAACTTAGTAAATTTCATAATTATGAGTGAGTATATTTCCCGATGTTTATCTTCGCATATTCTTGAAGTGCAGTCATTCTTTCCTGTCACGGTCCTCACCGGACCACGCCAATCGGGCAAAACTTCGCTGTGCAAGCGGCTTTTTCCGGACTATGCATACGTGAACTTGGAGGACCTGACCCAGCGCGCCTTCGCCACCAACGACCCAAACCGCTTCCTCGAACGCTACTCCGGCCAGGTAATCATCGACGAAGTGCAAAACGTGCCCGAGTTGTTGTCGGCCATTCAAGTACGCGTGGATCAAGATCACTCCTTGCGGTTCATTCTCACAGGCAGTAGCAATTTTGCCCTGTTGCGCAGCGTCTCTCAGTCGTTGGCCGGACGAGCCGCACTCTTCACCCTTCTCCCCCTTTCTTTGCGCGAATTTTCCGACCGTCTCGGTGCACAATCCACCGACCAAATTCTCTTCAACGGGCTATATCCGGGAGTGATTGCCGGCGAAATCCCTGTGCAATACTTCTACTCAAACTACTACGCCACATACGTGGAGCGCGATGTGCGTCAACTACTTAAGGTGAAGAATGTGCTCAGTTTTGACAAGTTCGTGCGACTTTTGGCAGCGCGCGTCGGCTCGCAGCTCAACGTGTCGGCCCTTTCGAAGGATGCCGGAGTGAGCGCTGCTACGGTTAACGAGTGGCTATCAATTCTAAACACCTCATACATAACGTATAACGTAGCACCTTACTTCGCCAATATCAGCAAGCGCCTCACCAAAATGCCAAAAGTGTACTTCCACGACACCGGGCTGCTCTGCTATCTTCTCGCGCTCGAGCAGCCGGAGCAACTGGCCTCGCATCCGCTGCGCGGTGCAATCTTCGAGAACCTCGTTATGGGCGAACTCTACAAGCAACGCATCAACCAAGCTCGCGAACCAAATCTCTACTTCTACCGCGAGGCAGCCGGGCGCGAAGTGGATGCTCTGATTGCAGCCGGTGGAAGCCTTAACCTTTATGAAATCAAATCTTCCGGCACATTCCGCGCCGACTTTGCGGCAAATATGAAATACCTCGCTCAATTACTTCCGGAAGTAGCCTCAACGGAAGTTATCTACGATGGCTCCTCTTTGGAAGGCGTGGCTTTGAACTTCCGCGATCTGACTATTGGTAATGCAAAATAGTCAACATCCCTATATTCCACTCGATTTATAAAGCGATTTCTCCGCTTATTCATGTGTGCTTTTTGTTAAATTTTCCTTTTTTGGCCAATTTATTGAACCATTGGGGGAATTTCGTGGCGAATTTTTTTGTAACTTTGCAGCCGAAATTCATTTAAAAGTGTTATAGATAATAAGATACATTAAAATAATAAAATATGAAGCGTAAATTTTCCGCAAGCAACTGCTTGGCAGTTGCAGTGGCTTTGATGGCCACTCTCAGCGCTTGTTCCGGTGGCGAACAGCAACAGCAAGCGCAAGCTCCAACCCTGAAGGTACTCACCGTGGAGGAAACCTCCGCTACTTTGCAGCAAACTTATCCTGCTCAAATCAAAGGTAAAACTGACATCGAAATCCGTCCGCAAGTATCGGGCTTCATCACCAAAGTGTGTGTTGACGAAGGCCAACACGTGCGCAAAGGCCAAGTCCTATTCACAATCGACCAAGTGCAATTCCAAGCAGCCGTTGACCAAGCGCTCGCTGCTGTAAACACCGCTCGCACCAACGTGGCAAACGCTCAAATTACCGAGGCCAACCAACGTGCTCTATATCAGCGCAACATCATCAGCCAAAACGCTTGGCAAACCAGCGAAAACCAGCTGCGTGCCGCCCAAGCCCAACTGGCTCAAGCCGAAGCCGCGCTCACTTCCGCTCGCAAAAACCTCAGCTACTGCTCCGTGGTGGCTCCCTGCGACGGTGTAGTCGGCTCCATCCCCAACCGCGAAGGTTCCTTGGCCTCGCCCTCGTCGGCAGTGCCCCTGACCACCGTGAGCGATAACTCCCAAGTTTACGCTTACTTCTCTTTCACCGAAAAAGATATGCTGGATATGACCAACAACGGCACCACCTCGCTCGACGCAGCCGTGCGCGCCCTCCCCGAAGTGTCGCTGCTGCTGGCCGACGGCGCTGAATACGGCCTCAAAGGCAAAGTGGCCACCGTCTCCGGCGTGATTGACAGCTCCACCGGCTCCTCCACCGTCCGCGCTCTCTTCGACAACCCCTCCGGCATGCTCCGCTCCGGCAACACCGGCAAAGTGGCCATCCCCGTCACCGTCGACGATGCCATCCTCGTGCCCCAGAACGCCACCTTCGAAGTGCAAAGCTTCCGCTACGTGTTCTGCCTCAACGATTCCAACGTCACCGTCAACACCCGCATCGAAGTGCTGCCTCTCAACGACGGCAAGAACTTCGTGGTAACCTCCGGCCTCAAAGCCGGCGACCGCGTGGTAGTGGAAGGCGTCGGCACCAGCGTCCGCGCCGGCATGACCGTCAACCCCGCGCCCGCTGCTGAAGCGCAAGCTCAAGAACAACCCGCCGAACAGCAATAATCGGCTCCACAAGCTGTTATTCTCCTTTCTCCCTCTTACTCAAGTTTAACTCCAAAGAAAGAAACGACAAATGAAACTGGATACGTTTATTAACCGCCCGGTGCTGTCGACGGTAATATCAATCTTCATCGTGCTGTTGGGTATCATCGGCATCGCCACCCTGCCCATCACGCAGTACCCCGACATTGCTCCGCCCACTGTGGAGGTGGAAACCACCTACACCGGCGCTAACGCTCAAGCCGTGCTCAACTCCGTGATTCAACCCCTGGAAGAATCCATCAACGGTGCCGAAGGCATGCAATACATCACCTCTACCGCTACCAACACCGGTGAGGCCACCATCGAAATCACTTTCCGCCAAGGTTTCGACCCCAACATGGCCGCTGTGGACGTGCAAAACCGCGTGTCGAAGGCCGCCAACCTCCTCCCCTCCGAAGTAAACCAAGTGGGCGTAATCACCCAGAAGCGCCAAACCGCCATGCTGGTGGCCGTGGCTCTGGTAGATAAATCCGGCAAGTACGATGCCGAATTTATCGATAACTACATGAAAATCAACGTGTTGCCCGAACTACAACGCGTTAGCGGCGTGGGCGACGTGCTCTCATTCGGCGCCGACTACTCCATGCGCGTATGGCTCAAGCCCGACGTGATGGCTCAATACGGCCTGATGCCTACCGACATCTCCGCCGCCTTGGCCGAGCAGAACGTGGAAGCCGCCCCCGGTACCTTCGGCGAGAACTCCAACCAAAGCTTCCAATATGTGATGCGCTACCGCGGCCGCTTGACCGACGCCGAGCAATTCGGCGACATCGTGGTGCGCGCCACCGCCAACGGCGAAGTGCTCCGCCTGCGCGATGTGGCCGACATCGAGCTCGGCCGCGTAGTCTACACCAACGGCTCAAAATCCAACGGCATGACCTCTTCCATGGCCATCGTGTTCCAATCTCCCGGCTCCAACGCCACCCAGATCATCAACGACTGCTTGGCAGTGGTTGAAAAGCTGAAAGCCGACCTTCCCGAAGGCCTCGAATACGACGTGCCTATGAACAACAACGAGTTCCTCTTCGCCTCGATTCACAACGTAATCCGCACCCTGATCGAAGCCTTCGTGCTCGTATTCTTCGTGGTATACATCTTCCTGCAAGACTTCCGCTCCACCCTTATCCCGGCCATCGCCATCCCCGTGGCCTTGATCGGTACCTTTGCCGTGCTTAGCGTAATCGGCTTCTCCATCAACCTAATCACCCTCTCCGCTCTGGTATTGGCCATTGCGATTGTGGTGGACGATGCCATTGTGGTGGTGGAGGCCGTCCATGCCAAGTTGGACCAAGGCTACACCTCCTCGCGGCGCGCATCCATCGACGCCATGAACGAAATTGCCGGTGCGCTGATTTCCATCACCTTGGTTATGATGTTGGTGTTCATCCCCGTATCGTTCATGCCCGGCACATCCGGTATCTTCTACCAACAATTCGGTTTGACCATGGCCATCGCCATCGGCTTCTCGGCCGTGAACGCCTTGACCCTATCGCCCGCATTGTGCGCCCTGTTCCTCAAGCCGCATAACACCGATTCCACCCTCAAAGAACGCATGGGACAAGCCTACTCCGCCGCCGGCGAAGTGGTTAAGCAACGCTTCACCCGCAGTTTTGGTGTAAACTTCCCGCCGTTGGTAACCCTGCTGCTGCTCATTGCCACCATCACCTTCATGGTGCTCGACTGGTTCTCTTTCGAAAACGTGATGCTCAGCACCGTGGCTGTGGTCGTGGCCCTGCTGGCCGTGCTCGGCCTCTTCGGCAAGCGCTTCCACAAAGCATTCGAAGCCGGCTACGAAAAACTGCTCAATAAATATAAGAAAGGTGTGCAATTTATGGCACGCCACAAAGTCACCGCCTTCGGCACAGTGGCTGCTTCCGTGGCCGTGCTGATATGGTTGATGTCGACCACTCCCTCCGCTATGGTGCCGAACGAAGACACCGGCATGTTCTTCGCCATGATTGACATGCCCGCCGGCACCTCCAAGGAGCGCACCCAAGAGGTCATCGACCAAATGGAAAGACTCGTGTTGGAAGAACCCTCCGTTCGTCTGTGCGAATCCATCACCGGTTACTCCTTCATGGCCGGCGCAGGCCCCACCTACGGCGCTATGATTATCAAGCTCAAAGACTGGTCGGAACGCGAGGAGAGTGTCGACGACCTCATCGCTCGCCTCACCATCAAGGCCGCCTCGGTCAAGAATGGCCGCATCATGATGTTCGCGCCGCCTATGATCTCCGGTTACTCCATCACCAACGGTTTCGAAATCAAGATGCAGGACAAAACCGGCGGCGACATCAACAACTTCTTCGCCGTAGTACAGCAATTCCTGGGCCAACTCAACCAACAGCCCGAAATTGCCATGGCTTATACCACCTTCAACCCCACCTTCCCCCAATACTTAGTGGACATCGACGCTGCCAAGGCTAAGCAAGCCGGCATCAGCCCTCAAACCATCCTCTCCACCCTGCAAGGTTACTACGGCGGTATGTACGTGTCGAACTTCAACCGCTTCGGTAAGATCTACCGCGTGATGATGCAAGCCTCCCCCGAAAGCCGTACCTCGCTCGAGAGCCTCCAAAACATCAAGGTGCGCAACGGCAACGAGATGGCCCCCATCTCCAACTTCGTCACCCTCACCCGCGTGTACGGTCCCGACGTGCTCAACCGCTTCAACCTCTTTAACTCCATCTCCGTCAACGGCTCGCCCGCACCCGGATACACCTCCGGCGACGCCATCGCCGCCATCCGCCGCGTTGCTGCCGAATCCCTGCCCCAAGGCTACGGCTACGAGTTCGCCGGCATGACCCGCGAAGAAGCCGGTTCTTCCTCCGGCAGCTCCACCGCCGTCATCTTCGGCCTCTGCTTGCTGTTCGTTTACCTGCTCCTCTCCGCACAGTACGAGAGCTACCTCCTTCCCTTCGCCGTTATCCTGTCGATTCCCTTCGGCCTGATGGGCGCATTCATCTTCGCTCGATTCTCCGACATCTCCAACAGCATCTACCTGCAAATCGCCCTGATTATGCTTATCGGTCTGTTGGCTAAGAACGCCATCCTGATCGTGGAATTCGCCCTCGACCGCCGCAAAGCCGGCATGAGCGTGTTCAACGCTGCCGTGTCCGGCGCCGCCGCCCGTCTGCGTCCTATCTTGATGACATCCTTGGCCATGGTTATCGGCCTGCTGCCCATGATGCTCTCAACCGGCGTTGGCGCTAACGGCAACCGCGCCCTCGGCACCGGCTCCGTGGGCGGTATGCTCATCGGCATGATTCTCCAAATCTTTGTGGTTCCCGCCCTGTTCTGCATCTTCCAACTCATCCAAGAGAAGTTCACCCCCATCAAGTGGGAAACCGAAGAACGCGGTGGCACCATCGAAAGCGAAATCGAACAATACGCTCAATAATCCAACCGGCCGGGCCGGCTCACCCCAGCCGGCCCGCCATTACACACTGCAATACAAATGAAAACTTCAATCAAAGCAGCATTAGTGGCAACGGCCTTTGTAGCCTCGCTTTCAAGCTGTAACATATACAAAAAATACGAGACGCCCACCGACACCCCGCTCACCCAATCTTACGCCGAGGCCCTCGCCCAAGAGCAAGATTCCACCGAGTTCGGCAACCTCCGTTGGCAAGAGGTCTTCACCGACCCCCTGCTGGTTGACCTCATCAACAGCGCTCTGGCCAACAACACCAACTACCGCAACGCCCAGCTTAACGTAGAAGCCGCTCAAGCCGCCCTCCAAGGCGCTCGCTTGGCTTACCTCCCCTCCGTGGCACTCGCCCCCAATGGCGCCGGCGCCAAGTACGGCTCACAAGACTTCGGCTGGTCGTACACCATCCCCATGCAAGTGTCATGGGAAATCGACATCTTCGGCAAGCTCCTCAATAGCAAACGTGGCGCCCAAGCCGCTCTGCTCCAATCCGAAGCTTACCAGCAAGCCGTCCGCTCGCAAATCATTGCATCGGTGGCCAACTGCTACTACTCCTTAGTGGCTGTGCAGCAGCAACTTACCCTCTCGCGCAACACCGCCGCCCTCTGGCGCGAAACCGTCCAATCCATGCGCGACCTCAAAGAAGCCGGCAACACCACCGAAGCAGCCGTCATGCAGTCCGAGGCTAACTACTACTCCATCCAAGCCTCAATCACCGACCTCGAAGCCCAATTGGTGCAACTAAACAACGCCATGTCGCTGCTGCAAAACGTCATGCCCCGCACATGGACAGTCAACGAGCAATCGGCCCTCTCCGCCCCCGCCATCGCCGCCAACGGCGTCGAAATGCGCTGGCTCGCCGCTCGCCCCGACGTAGCCGCCTCCGAAATGGCACTCGCTTCGGCTTACTACGCCACCAACTCCGCCCGCACCAACTTCTACCCCTCACTCGCTATCACAGCCAACGGCGGGTTTACCAACCTCCTCGGCTCGATGATCTCAAACCCCGGCGACTGGTTCATCCAACTCGCCGGACAGTTGACCGCCCCCCTCTTCGCCCGAGGTCGCAACATTGCCCAACTCCGCGCCGCCAAGGCCCAGCAGCAAATTGCCCTCAACAACTTTGAGTACACCCTGTTGAGCGCCGCCTCCGAAGTGTCCAATGCCCTCACCGTCTACGACCGCAACGGTGCCAAGCGCCAATTCCTCGTAGCCCAAGTGGCCGACCTCACCAAAGCCGTGTCGATGACCCAAGACCTCATGACATTCTCCACCGGTTCGGTCGACTACCTCAATGTGCTCACCGCTCAACAAACCCTCTTGGCCGCCCAAATCTCCCTCATCGGCTGCGATTTGGCCCGCCATCAGAGCGTAATCAACCTCTACCAATCAATGGGCGGCGGCCGTTAATCCGATACCTCAAAATCCTCAATACCACAGAATTATGATTAGTCCATTAGCATACGTCGACCCATCAGCCCGTTTGGGCAAGGATGTAATCGTGCATCCTTTCGCTTACATCGACAAAAATGTCGAAATCGGCGACAACTGCGAAATCATGCCTTACGCCTCAATACTCAGCGGCGCTCGCCTCGGCAAGTGCAACAAGGTCTTCCAAGGCTCCATCATCTCCGCCACTCCCCAAGACTTCCGCTGGAAAGGCTGCGACTCGCTCTGCATTATCGGCGATAACAACACCATCCGTGAAAACGTAATCATCAACCGCAGCATCAACCCCGATGGCGCCACTCGCCTCGACAACCAAATCTTCGTCATGGCCAAATCCCACATCGGCCACGACAGCTACGTCCACTCACGCTGCGTGCTCGGCAACGGCGTGGCCGTGGCCGGCGGCGTCGAAGTCGAATCCGGTTGCATCCTCTCCTCCGCCGCAATCCTCCACGAAGGCGTCCACATGGGCCGCCTCTCCATGGTCAAAGGCGGCTGCCGCATCTCCGGCGACGTGCCCCCCTACGTAATCATTGCCCACAACCCCGCCGGCTACTACGGCGTCAACTCTCACATTCTCACCAAACATGCCGGCTTCACCGAAGCCCAAATCGACGACATCGCCAAGGCCTACCGCCACATCTACCAGTCCTCGACCTCGCTCTTCAATGCCCTCCAACGCATCGAAAACGACATCGACCCCTCCGATTATCGCGATGAAATCCTCCGCTTCATCCGCAGCGCCAAGCAGCGCATCGTGGGCGAACGCAAACTCGACGATTAATCAATACCCCCCTCGACTTATTTCATAACATAAATAATTCGCTTCATAGTGTAAGAGGCGCCCGCACCGGTGACGGTCCGAGCGCTTCTATTTTTTTCTACCCAACTTTAGCAATAGACCATGTGAAAGCATGTCAAAATGCAGGAATCGGGCTGCATCTGCCGTCAGTGTGCAAAAAATTCACAGGAGAACAGGAGTTTTTATAGAGAACAGAAGTTTAATGCGTTATATTCAATTATATTACTGTCCGGTAAAACTTTTGCTAAGAAAATAAATTAGGGCTGACACTTCTCACGAGGTATCAACCCTTTTGGTTATCTTTGTTTTTGAGAAAA
>SFNM01000051.1 GCA_004552725.1 Bacteroidales bacterium
ACAATGCACCGCAATATGATGCTGAAAACAATATCATCTCCGGCACCACTTATTTAGGCGGCCACATGAAACTGCTCAAGATTATCAACGGCACTTCATCCGCACCAATCAACTGGGATTTAACATTCAAACAGCCCTCGCACGTGGGTACTTTCCCCTACGAAGGCCTTTCCGACAACAATCAAAACATCAATTGCACCGGTAATATCTGCGTAAACACCGACTCCAAAAACTATCTTGAAGTATGGGTGCTCTGCGCCAACCAAGGTCTTGCCTTCTACCGCCTCGGCCAAGAAATAGTGTCAGACATCCACGATGTAGCCACCTCTCCAAATGAAGCATTGCAAGTGAAATCCATCTACTATTACAATCCGATGGGTCAACGCTCCGCAACACCTTTCTCCGGCATCAACATCATAGTCAAAACCCTATCTGATGGATCCACGCAAGTAACCAAAGAAATACGATAATCAATCCACAAGCGAGTCGGCTTTAGCACCGACTCGCTTTTCTTTAAATAAAAAACATATAATAGTTTGCGGTTTGCAGAATTTTTTATAACTTTGCAATGATTTGTGATATAAACTAATCTTTACCATAAAAACTTATTTATCATCAAATGAAACCATACGTTTTAGGCATCGATATAGGCGGCACTAACACCGTTTTCGGCATCGTCGACACTCGCGGCGCTGTCATTGCCAGCAGTTCAATCAAAACTGCCAAGCACAACAACATCGAAGATTATATCAACGAACTCTACACCGAAGCGACTCGCCTCATCGAAGCCAACGAAGCCACCGATAAAATCCATGGTATCGGCATCGGCGCTCCTAACGCCAACTACTACACAGGCACCATCGACGATGGTGTAAACCTTCCTTGGCCCTCGCCAATTCCCCTTGCTCGCCTCGTTAGCGAAAAATTCGGTATTCCCGTGGCAATTACCAACGACGCCAACGCTGCCGCTATAGGTGAAATGACTTATGGCGCTGCACGCGGTTTGAAAGACTTCATCATGATTACACTCGGCACCGGCGTAGGCTCCGGCATCGTCATCAACGGCCAAGTGGTATATGGTCACGATGGCTTCGCCGGTGAACTCGGCCACATGATTGTGAAGCGCAACAACGGGCGCTTGTGCGGTTGCGGTCGCACCGGTTGCCTCGAAGCATACTGCTCCGCTACCGGCGTAGCCCGTTCCGCTCGCGAATTCCTCGAAGTCCGCACAGAGCCATCACTTTTGCGCAATATCCCCATCGACCAAATCACATCCAAAGACGTGTACGATGCAGCCGTGCAAGGCGACAAAATTGCCAAAGATATTTTCGAATACACCGGCACTATCCTCGGTGAAGCATTTGCTGATATGATGGTATTCTCTTCACCCTCAGCATTCATTCTCTTCGGTGGTTTAGCCAAATCCGGTGATTTGCTGATGAAGCCCCTCCGCGCCGCTATGGACCGCAGTATGATGGGCATCTTCCGTGGTAAGGCTCGTGTGTTGCTGAGCGAACTCAAAGAGGCCGATGCAGCAGTGCTCGGCGCCAGCGCCCTCGGTTGGGAAGCCAAGCCCCTCACTCCCCCTGAAGCATAATTAGCATAATTAGCATACTTCATACCAACGCCGACTGCCTACGCAGCCGGCGTTTTCTCTCTATTTTGGGACGCTATCTACAGGAATACTCCCCCTACAATCGTTAGGTATGCGGGCACTCGCCCATCGTGTCCCCAAAGCATCTCTATATCAAATACTTCCTTCACCACTCGTCCCAAGTCGAAGCCGAGCGCCTCAAGCGATGGACGCACCAAATCACTGTGCCTACATGGCTTGCCATGCACTCGCTCGCACGCCTGTCCGGGACAATGGAGGCACATTCCGGTGAACAACGCCGCACGGCCACCTACCTCGGCCTCGCGTGCAAGCATCTGCGGCTCCAGCACCTCGCGTTGAGCATTTATCATCGCATAAGCCTCACTAATCGGGCTATCAGATGAAGATGGAAAAATCTGCACTACCCACAGCTCTATTTGTTCATAGTCAGCGACACAACGCTGCTCTGCCTCGCTCAACGGTGGGCAGCCCCATCTCCGGCCATAATTCGGACACTCCCCGCACAACTCTTGTACGCTCCGCTCGCTACGAAATTTGCGAGCGAACTCTGTCACCGGCAGAGTTGCTCGCAGAATACGCGTAGATACTTTTTGTGTCATTTCAAAAGCATACCGGAAGCCACTTGGTCGGCAACTTCTTCGCCGAAAGCTTGCTCCACAATTGCCAAGCCGAAGTCGGTAGCATAACCGGGACCGGACGCTGTGGTGATATTACCATCAATCACCACTCCGGTTTCCACATAGTTGGCACCAGAGGCCATCAAGCCGTCTTCAAAACCGGGATAACAAGTGGCATTAACGCCTTTCAGCAGGCCCAACTGCGCCAACACTACTGCGGGTGAGGCACAAATTGCAGCAATTTGGCCACCATTGTCAGCGTGAGCCTTCAAGGCGCACGCAAGTGCCGGACAATTCACCAAGTTTGTAGCTCCTGGCATACCTCCGGGAAGAATCATCCAGTCTTGGTCGGTCACTTTCACTTCAGATATTATTGTATCGGTCTGCACAGCAATGCCATGAGCCCCGGCCACCAATCGCACATCGCTTATCGACACGATTTCGACCTCAGCACCGGCACGGCGTAGTATATCAATCGGCGCCACTGCTTCTATTTCCTCAAATCCGGGCGCGAAGAACACATAAAATTTACTCATAGTTACATTCTTTTTTAGATTTCCAAGCAAAGATAATACAAATTTCTCAAAATTTTCGTTATCTTTGCGAAAAAGTTTTGTCATGAAGGTTTATTTATCTTTTTTTTGCATATTAGCCTTAGCGTTGACCTCCTGCAACCGGCCTGATTACAAATCATATTTCGGTGCCGTGTGGGGGACAACATACCATATCACATATAGCCACAATAGCAATTTGTCCGACTCAATCACAGCCCAAATGCGCCAAGTGGAACTATCGCTCTCGATTTTCGACAATCAGTCCACTATTTACGCCATCAATTCCGGCAAATCCGACTCGGTCGATTACCACTTCGAGCAGGTATTCAACGTGGCAAAACGCGTGTACACACTCAGCCACGGTGCCTTCAATCCTTGCGTGGAGCCCTTAGTTGAAATATGGGGGTTCAACGGCGATGAGCCTATTATGTCGCCAATGCCTGATGCCACAACAATAAAGCAAACGCTTCAACGCATTCGCTTCGACCAATGCTCAATCGTTGACCATCGCTTCATTCGTCCGCGATCGGACATCAAACTCGACTTCTCTGCCATTGCCAAAGGATATGGTGTGGACTGTGTGGCACAAATGCTCCGCCGCAACGGAGTTGATAATTATATGGTGGAAATCGGTGGCGAAATTGCCGTAGCCGGAGTAAATCCCGACGGCAAGCCATGGCACATACTTATTGATGCCCCCGTGCGCGACACTGCCCCCGGCGATAGTGCACTCCAAGTAATCGAAATAACCGACCAAGCCATCGCCACCTCTGGCAACTATCGCAACTACCGGTTCGATTCCAACGGCAATGTCTATGGGCACATCATCGACCCTCGTACCGGCTATCCGACCCAATCACCTACGGTCAGCGCCACTGTAGTAGCCTCTACTTGCGTGGAAGCCGACGCTTTGGCCACCGCATGTATGGTTCTCTCCCCTTTCGAAGCCCTTGAAATGATAGAGCGTGCAAATGCCCGCGTAGTATTAGTAGTTGCCGACAACTCCTCATCCGATTTCCGCATTATCTCAACGCTCAACCAATAATTCAGCACATGAATAATTACCGCATACTCGTAATCGACGACGAAGAGGCCATTTGCGAAATCCTCAAATACAATCTTGAATGTGCAGGCTTTTCCGTTGATATAGCCTACTCCGCTGAGGAGGCATTGGAAATGAGCCCGACCTCTTATAGTCTATTAATAGTGGACATTATGCTCGGCGATCTAAGCGGATTTGACTTGGCAAAAAAAATCCGCGCAGACCAATCAGCAACGCCGGTACCAATCATTTTCTGCTCCGCGCTGGGTGAGGTCGACGACAAAGTGATGGGGCTCAACATCGGCGCCGACGATTACATTGCCAAGCCGTTCAACATCGCTGAAGTGTGCGCCCGCGTTCGAGCCGTTATACGCCGCGTAGAAGCGAACGAGTCCACCATTGAAATACCCGAGGACCTCACCAATACCGAGCGCGATCTCCTCACTCTCCTTGCATCGCGCCCCGGCCATATTTTCTCACGCGAAAATATTATTGCGCACCTTCAACGCGAAGACATCACACTGCGCACCGTTGATGCACATATCACTCGTCTGCGCAAAAAAATTATCGACCGACACGACATCACAATCATCACTCGATCCGGCTTCGGTTATGGCTTGGCAAAAAATTCTTAGAATCAAATTTCAATGGAGAATGTTCAGTCTCCTTACAGCAATTATGATTTCCACCATAATTGCAGTATGGTTGTGGATTTACACTTCCGAACGTCATCTCCGCATTGATAGTATTCGCAATCAAATCGAGTTAGTCAACTCCCGGATTATCAACGCTTACGAAAATGATTATGATGCTGCGCACTTTCTACAATTCGTAGGCCACTACTACAAAACGCACCCTCTGTTTGAGCATATTCGCATCACACTGCTTCTCAACGACCAAGCCATCGAAAGCCTTGGCGAGCCAATCACAGTGTCACAACTGCCGGCGATGATTGAAACCCACCGCGAGCCTTACGAAATCGAAATCGGCGATAACATTTCCGACTTCTTGGCCATAAGCCAAGTATCAACCAGCGCCGATGGCCAACTCATTGTAGCCACCATTCTTCCTTTCAGACGGCAAGTTCTCTCTCAGCGTTTCAACAATGGTATTTACTCCGCTCTAATTGTCCTTGCTATTCTCCTCACCATAGGCGCATACATCACTTCGCGTCGACTTGGTCGCAACATCAAAACACTCCAAACATTTGCTCAAAGAGCAGGGTCCGACCCCGGTTTCAACCTCCAAGGCGACTTCGCCAACGATGAACTCGGCGATATTTCTCGTCAAATCGTCAAGATCGCCCAAGACCGCAACGCAATGCTCATTCGCTCGGAGCACGAGCATAAAATTGCCATCGACGCTCTACAAGAGAAAAATCGTATCAAATACCAATTAGCCAATGACCTCAACCACGAACTCAAAACGCCGGTGGCAGTAATCAAAGGCTATGTCGACACCATCGTGCAACATCCCGAAATGGACGACAAATCACGTTTCCATTTCTTGGCTAAAATTTCCGAGCATACCGATCGACTTAGCAATATCATCCGAGCCCAAGGCTACCTCAACAGCCTCGAAGACGGCTCCCTGACGCTTCAACCCGAAACCACCAAAATCTGCGAAATAATTAATCAAGTGGCCGCAGACCTCAATACCGCAGGGCTACTCAAAAATATCAAATTCATTTGCAAAGTCCCCGACGACTGCCTCGTTTTGGCCAATCAGCGAGTGCTCAATGCAGTCATTGCCAACCTAATAAAGAACGCTGCAATCCACTCTCAAGGCTCTGAATGTGTTCTTGAATTGAAGAAGTCCGACGAAGATTTTCACTTCTTCCGCTTCTTCGACGACGGTATCGGCGTACCCAACGACCGCGTAAGCCACCTATTCGAACGCTTCTACCGCGTTGACGTCAGTCGCTCTCGACAACGCGGCGGCTCCGGTCTCGGACTCTCTATCGTCAAAGCAGGGGTTGAAGCATCTCGCGGCAAAATCACCGTCAACAATCGTGCTGACCATTCAGGCCTCGAATTCCATTTCTCTATACCCAAAATCCCAAATTAAGCACTTTTTTCATCTCAAATCGAAAATTTTTGTGCAATTCTTTGGCTATAACCAAATTATTTCGCAACTTTGTACGTCCTTTAAACTCGACACAGATAAACATACCTAACTATGAACAACGAACTCGACTGGAAACACCTTCCATTTGGTTACTACCCCACCGACTTCAACGTGCGCTGCACTTACAAAGACGGCAAATGGGGCGAAATTGAAGTAACTCCCTCCGACAAGATTGAACTCCACATGGCCGCTACTTGCCTCCACTATGGTCAAGAATGTTTTGAAGGTCTCAAAGCCTTCCGTGGTGTAGATGGCAAAATCCGCATCTTCCGTATGCACGATAATGCCGAACGTATGCGTCAATCAGCCGAAGGCAT
Source organism: Bacteroidales bacterium (assembly GCA_004552725.1). Taxonomy (GTDB): domain Bacteria; phylum Bacteroidota; class Bacteroidia; order Bacteroidales; family Muribaculaceae; genus CAG-873. The sequence goes on from SFNM01000051.1 coordinate 6,273, forward strand.
CGAAATGCAACCCGTGCCCGAAGAAATCTTCAACGAAATGTGCATTAAAGCCGTAAAACTCAACGAACGCTTCGTTCCCCCATACGGTAGCGGTGCATCCCTTTACATCCGCCCCTTGGAAATCGGTGTATCACCCAGCATTGGCGTGAAATCCGCTACCGAATATGTATTTATGGTGATGGTTACTCCCGTTGGTCCGTACTTCAAAACCGGCTTCGGTTGCACCGACATCTGCATTATGCGCCAATACGACCGCGTGGCTCCTCGCGGCACCGGCCGCTACAAAATCGGCGGTAACTACGCTGCTTCTCTCACTGCCACTGAGCATGCGCATGCCCTCGGATACTCCGCTGTGCTCTTCCTAGACCCCAAAGAGAAGAAATACCTCGACGAATGTGGTCCCGCCAACTTCTTCGCCATCATCGATGGCAAATATGTCACTCCAAAGAGCGACTCTATTCTCCCTTCTATTACAAACCGCGCTCTCCAAACCCTCGCTCAAGAAATGGGCATAGAAGTAGTGGCACGCCAAATCACTGTTGACGAACTCGAAAAAGCAACTGAAGCAGGCGCTTGCGGCACCGCTGCCGTAATTTCACCCGTCGGCACCATCCGCGACCTCGACAACGAACGCGACTATGTGATCTCTGCCGACCGCAAACCGGGTCCCGTTTGCACCGCTCTGTACGAAAAACTCAATGCCATCCGTCTTGGCGAAGAGCCCGACACCCACAATTGGAACACTATCGTGGAATAATGCTTGATTATCAAATAATCTACGACCTTTTTTACCCTCAGCAAACTCGGCGACGCTACATTCTCGAACAACATTCGCGGCGCGTGGCCGAATTTGCTTCTTCCATCAACATAAGCAAAAACCTCGGCCTTGACCATTCTGTGGTTGAGGCCGCGGCTATGCTTCACGACATCGGCATTTTCTTGGTATTCGCTCCCGCTATCGACTGCTGGGGCACTCAAGGATATATGCGCCACGGTGTACTCGGAGCCGATCTGCTTCGCCGTCACAACTTCCCCGAAGAAATTGCTCGCGTGGCCGAACGACACACCGGCACAGGAATCACTAACCGCGACATTATTGCCGCCGGGTTGCCAATGCCCCACTCCAACCGTTGCCTTATGCCACAGACTACCCTCGAGCGTCTTATTTGCTACGCCGACAAATTCTTCAGCAAAAGCGATTACCTCGACCGCAAACCTCTCGACCGCGTAATCCGCTCAATCGCTCGCTTCGGTCAAGACTCGCTCGACCGCTTCTACTCCCTTCATGCCGAATTTTCTATCGACTAACAGATGAAGCACGAAGCAATCGACCTCGACAATCCGGAATTCCAGCAAGTATGGAACCTTATTGAGAATACTCGCTCATCGGTGTTCCTTACAGGCAAAGCCGGCACAGGTAAATCAACTTTCCTCCGATACATCACTCAATACACGCGCAAGAAATTCGTGGTGCTCGCGCCCACCGGAATTGCAGCCATAAATGCCGGTGGTCAAACACTCCACTCTTTCTTCCACATTCCTCTCAAGCCTCTACTCCCCGACGATGTAGAATTTTCCACCAAAAACCTGCGTAACAGAATGAAGTACACCTCCGACTTCATTAAAATGTTACGCAAACTCGACCTCATTATCATCGATGAAATCTCTATGGTTCGTGCCGACATTCTCGATTTCATCGATAAAATTCTACGCTATTTTTGCAACAATTCTGTACAACCGTTTGCCGGCAAGCAAATGCTGATGGTCGGCGACATTTTCCAACTTGAGCCGGTCACAACCGCCGAACAGCGCAATCTCCTGCGCCGTTGCTACCCTAAAACCACCTATTTTTTTGATGCTCTTGCCTTTCGCGACTGCTCAATAGTACCTATCGAACTCAAAAAAGTATACCGGCAATCCGACCCGCAATTCATTGCCATTCTCGACCATATTCGAAACGGACAACAATCCGCCGACGAAATCAATGCCATCAACCGCCAAGTCCGGCCCGACTTCGACCCCGCAATAACTACTCTCGACGAGTTGTCTGGCGGCAAGATGACTATGATTATTGCTACTAAACGCACCACCGTCGACTATATCAACAACACTCGCCTCGCCCAACTACCCTCTCAGCCAATCACTTACACAGCCGAAATCAAAGACGATTTTCCTAAACTTTCTTTCCCTACCGACGAAGAACTCACCCTCAAAATAGGGGCCCAAATCGTATTTATTCGCAACGATGTGGAACGTCGATGGGTCAACGGCACCCTTGCCACCGTTTCAAGTCTTTCCAACGACTCTGTAGAAGTAACCCTCGAAAACGGACAAGTCCATACCATCAAGCCGGAAATTTGGGAAAATATGCTTTACACTTACGACGAAGCAGAGCACACAATCAAAGAGGAAGTCAAAGGCCTGTTCATTCAATACCCCATCAAACTCGCGTGGGCCATCACCATTCACAAAAGCCAAGGCCTCACATTTTCCAACGTAGTAATCGACCTTGGCGACCGTGCTTTCACCGGTGGACAAACCTACGTAGCACTCAGCCGATGCACTTCTATCGACGGCATCACCCTCACTCGTCCGCTCCGCGCCAACGACATATTTGTTGCTCCCGCCGTAAAAAACTTCGCTCGCAATTTCAATAGCCAACGGCTGGTAGAGAATGCCATTGAGAATGCTCGTGCCGACACATTATACTCCGAAGCGGCCGCTGACTTCGCTGCCGGCCGTTATCGCAAAGCGATATCCAACTTTGCCTCCGCTCAAGCAATCCGCAACGACCTCATTCACCCCACAATCCAACGAGCAATCTCGCGCAAACTCACTGAGTTAGCCGCTGACCATATACGCGTGGAGCAACTTAAAGCCCAAATCAACGAACTTCGCTCCCAACTTATGCTCCTCGCTCATGAGTTTGTACAACTTGGCTACCAATCGCTCGAAGAAGGATGGGATGCCGCGCCCGCTCTGGCCAACTTCGACAAAGCGCTCCAACTCGACCCCGACAACACTGCCGCACTCATAGGCCGCGCTAAAGCACTCGCCACCTCCGGCAATGGAGCAGAAGCCATTGAGATACTCACACCCTTGGCCCTCCACAAAAAAATCTTCGAAGCACAAATCCAAATGGCTTCAATTCTCATTTCAATGGGCGACATTGTCCGTGCATTCAAATATCTGAAAAAAGCAAAAAAGCAACAACCGAAAAATCCGGCGGTTTGGCTTCTTCTCGCCGACGCTTTCGATGCTGAAGGCGACACCGAGCAGGCACAACGTTGCCGCGACAATGCCAAGAAATTCCGTCGGCCATAACCATCCTCTCCCATTAGAAAAATTTGTGTAATCGCAGATTGTTTCGTAACTTTGCACTGATGTTAACAATCAAACGACTCGACACTTTCATGCTGCAGCGGTTTATTCCGCTGTTGGTAATGACTTTCTTCATCTGCCTATTCATAGTGCTGATGCAATTTCTTTTTCGCCAAATCGATGATTTGGTGGGTAAAGGTCTCACATTCGACGTCTTAGGTGAACTTTTCTTCTATGCAGCCCTCACGTTCGTGCCAATGGCCCTCCCTCTTGCGGTGCTCCTTGCATCTTTGATGGTGTTTGGCAACCTCGGCGAAAAATTCGAACTGACAGCCATGAAAGCCGCCGGAATTTCACTCTTCCGCATCATGCGCTCAATTATGGTGCTTATCATTTTCGTGGCCATCGGTGCTTTCTTTTTCCAAAACAACGTGCTTCCGGTGGCACAGTCGCGTATGTGGACACTTCTGTTCTCCGTCAGACAAAAGACTCCCGAAGTAGAAATTCCCGAGCGTTCGTTCTACGATGCCATACCCAATATGAACCTCTACATCGACCATAAAAACCCTGAGACAGGTATGCTCTACGGCATGATTATCTATGATATGTCGCAGGGAGTCGATAACACTCGCGTAATTTTGGCCGACTCAGGCAAATTTGCCTTCACAGAAGACAAAACACGGCTTTTCCTCGACCTCCATTACGGCGAAATGTTCGAAAATCTCAACAACAACTCAATGGGATTTGGCACACAAGGATATATGCCATTCCGTCGCGAACAATTCACCGAAAAGCAAGTATATTTTATGTTCGATGCCAACTTCAACCGCATGGATGAAAGCGGCATCCGCTCCCAATATGTGGGTCAAAACATCTCCCAACTCCGCCACTCTATCGACTCTATCGGGCGTCAGGTCGACTCTATCGGCGACCAATATGCCGCCGAACTTTTGGCTACCCCATACGTAGGCATTACCGACTACTCCCTCCAGTTCCTACCCGGCGGACGACACATAGCCACTCAGCTCGATCGGCACCAATCGGTGCAAGCGCCCCCAATCACCGACCTCGACTCGGTGTTCAACTCTCCTTCGCCGGCTTTCGCCAAATCATACGTGTCGCAAGCACTCAACGACGCACGTCGCCAACGTCAGGAATTTGAATACCGCACCCTCGTGCTCACCGACCAAGCACGCCTGATGCGTCGCCATGATATCGAACTGCAACGCAAGTTCACCCTCTCGGTGGCTATACTCGTGTTCTTCTTCATCGGCGCTCCACTCGGCGCCATCATCAAAAAAGGCGGTCTCGGCACACCATTGGTCATCTCCGTGTTCCTATTCATCGTTTACTACATCATCGACAACACGGGATACAAAATGGCTCGCGACGGCAAAGCAGCCGTGTGGATTGGTATCTGGCTCAGCACAGCAGCCCTACTTCCATTGGGTATTTTCTTCACTCGCAAAGCCATCGACGACTCAGCCGTGTTCAATATCGACACTTACAAGAATTTCTTCCTCAGACTCGTAGGCAAACGCCCCGAACGCTCACTCGAAGTCAAAGAGGTTATTATGTCGGAAGTCGAGCCTCAACACGCTGTGGAATTGCTCCAAGACCTACGCAATACAATTGCTGCGGCTTCAAACGTTTACAATCGGCGTTGGCGTCCACTGCGACTGCTTCCTTGCAAGCAGATGCAACCCGTTGCTCCGGCTCTCAGCGCTGTGGTCGACTACCTCTGCAATTCTTCTGATGCCGTAGTAATCAATCTCCTCAATAAATACCCCTTTGAGCCTTTGCGCCGCGACCTACCGGACATGCTCACCACCACCGATTCTATCTTAAACCGCATAAATCCGTAACCCTATGTACGAAAAAATACATCTCGACCCCATCGAAGACGCCATCGAGGCTTTCCGCCGTGGCGAAATGGTAATCGTTGTCGACGACGAGGATCGCGAAAACGAGGGCGACCTCATCGTCGCTGCCGAAAAAATCACCCCCGAACAGGTGAACTTTATGCTCAAAAATGCTCGCGGTGTGCTCTGCGCTCCGCTCACCATCTCGCGATGCAAAGAGCTTGGTCTCGACCGCCAAGTGGAAGAGAACACCTCCGTGCTCGGCACCCCGTTCACCATCACCGTCGACAAACTCGAAGGCTGCTCTACCGGCGTGAGCATCCACGACCGGTGCGCCACTATCCGCGCTCTGGCCGACCCCAAATCTCGCCCCGAGACTTTCGGCCGACCCGGCCACATCAACCCATTATATGCACAAGACCTCGGCGTGCTACGCCGCTCAGGACATACTGAGGCTTCTATCGACCTCGCTCGCCTCGCCGGACTTCAACCCGCTGCTGCTCTGATGGAAATTATGAGCGACGACGGCTCTATGGCTCGATTGCCCGAACTGCGCCAACGCGCTGATGAATGGGGCCTCAAACTCATCAGTATTCGCGATTTAATCGAATACCGTCTTCGCACCGAACAACTTGTGGAACAAGGTGTTGAAGTGGATATGCCTACCGACTTCGGCCACTTCCGTTTAATCCCGTTCCGCCAAAAGAACAATGGGTTGGAACACATTGCCATCATCAAAGGCGACATCGCCAACGGCGAACCGGTGTTGGTGCGCGTTCACTCTTCTTGCGCCACCGGCGACATCTTCGCTTCGCAAAGATGCGATTGTGGCGCTCAACTCCACAAAGCCATGCAAATGATTGAGGCCGAAGGTCGAGGCGCTATCGTATACCTCTCGCAAGAAGGTCGAGGCATCGGTTTGATGGACAAAATCAAGGCCTACAAACTCCAAGAAGAAGGCCTCGACACTGTGGAGGCAAACATCCACTTGGGACATGCCGCCGACGAGCGCGACTATGGTGTTGGTGCTCAAATCCTCAACCTTCTCGGCATTACCAAAATGCGTCTGATGACCAACAACCCCGTCAAGCGCAAAGGCCTCGAAGGTTTCGGTCTCCAAATCGTGGAAAACGTACCCATTGAAATCCAACCCAACGACTACAATCGTCGCTATATGCAAACCAAAAAGCAACGTATGGGCCACACACTCCACAACGTATAGACATTAGTCAATTAAGATTATTTACCATTGACATATCAATATAACGCCAGCCGAAACATTCATTGCTTCGGCTGTTGTTTTTCACCACAGGTTAAAGCGATAACCCACTGCGGCTTGGATTGACAACTCGTTGCCCAAGAACACAGTTTTACGGCTCGATATCACCGCAGAGTTTATTTTGCCTACCACACCCACAAACCACGGGCCACCGTTCCAAACCAGCGACGTTTTCAGACGCAAATACAACGATAAATGGGTGTCCTCTGTATCCGAGTTGACATATCCTGTAGCAACACCTATGGTAGGTGAAAAACTCGTAGCCCACAGCCAATTAGGTTTAAAAACCCAGTTATAACCATAGCCCAGTCTAAAGCCATAGTTCTTGGTTTGGACACGATAGTGAGTATCATTCCAGAAATCTTTTAAACTCTCCAAAAGATAGGATGGTAATCCGCTGAAATCGAAATCGAATTTTTGTGAATAATATGATAATCCGGCATAAAACGAGCCTTGGCTCTTGCGCTGTATTTTGCTAAATCCAAAGCCAGCCGGCTGCGAATAGCGCTTGTGATTAAAGAAATAATATACATCCAATCCCCACGAGCCTACCGACACATCGTCGAACGGAATATTGATATCTTTCAATCCGCCAAAGCGTCGCAAACTCGTACCAACCTTATCATCAGTCCAATACATTTCCACGCTCATCAATGCGCAGTCGAAGCCGAATTGATAACGTTTGCGCACACGTCCCTCGCCGCCAAAAAGTTTTTTCACGTTCACATCATATCCCACCGACACTGCCAAATAAGTGAGATATGCGCCAAGCGAGGTCGAGGGGTCCGACATCATATCCATCGGTCGTCCGTCGGGCAACTCAAAATGGTAATAATTCAGCCACGAATCAGTCACGATCTTACCATTAAACTTATACCCCGAGCCAACCACATAGGTCGAATCGTAA
>SFNM01000148.1 GCA_004552725.1 Bacteroidales bacterium
TAGAGTACCAGTTTCGCTTCCGGCAGTTGAAAGCCTGAAAGATGAAAATATTTTTGTTATCGATGAGCAGAGGGCTTCATCGCAGGACATTCGTCCGCTTAAAATTGCAATCCTTAATCTAATGCCCCTCAAAATCATGACCGAAACCGACTTGCTGCGACTCCTCTCCAACACTCCGCTGCAAATCGAGCTTGACCTCATTGAACCCGACGGACATGTGTGCAAAAACACTCCGCGCGAGCACATCGAAATGTTCTACAAGAAGTTTGCCGACATTCGCCACAACAATTACGACGGCTTCATCGTGACAGGCGCTCCGGTTGAAAAGGTCGATTTTGAAGACGTGGATTATTGGGACGAACTTTGCGACATCTTTGCATGGGCGAAGACGCACGTCACCTCCACTCTCTACATCTGCTGGGCGTCGCTTGCCGGACTCTACTATCGCTATGGCATTCCCAAATACGTGCTCAACCGCAAAATATCAGGCGTATTCAAGCACCACATCAGCGACCCGAAGAACCCCATTTTCCGCGGCTTCGATGATGAATTCTATGTGCCTCACAGCCGTTTCAGCACACTGAAACGTGAAGATATTGAGAAGCACCCCGAGCTGCAAATCATTGCCGAAAGCGACGAAAGCGGCATCTATATGGTGATGGGGCGCAACGGCCGAGAATTTTACATCACCGGCCACTCCGAGTATTCGCCAATGACGCTCGACTTTGAATATCACCGCGACTTGGAGAAAGGCATGCATCCACACGTCCCCGACAACTACTATGAGGACGATGACCCTACGAAGCGCCCTATCGTGCGCTGGCGCTCACATGCCAATTTGCTTTTCACCAATTGGCTCAACTACTTTGTATATCAAGAGACCCCCTACGATATTGGCAGCATTAAATAACTCTATCACCCGTATGAAAGCTACTGCACCACGTCGCATTGAGCTTCTTGCTCCTGCCCGAAATGCCGATATTGCCATTGAGGCAATCAAGCATGGCGCCGATGCCGTGTATATGGGCGCACAGTCGTTCGGGGCGCGTGCTGCTGCCGGAAACAGCATCGACGATATTGCCCGCGTTGTTGATTTTGCGCATCAGTTTGGCACAAGAGTCTATATCACGGTCAATACCATCATCTACGACCGTGAGCTGCACGATGTGGAGCAGATGATTGCATCACTCTATCGCGTGGGCGTTGATGCCCTCATAGTTCAGGATATGGGCATTCTGCGTATGGATATTCCACCAATCGAGCTTCATGCCAGCACACAGTGCGACATTCGCACACCCGAGAAAGCGCAGTTTCTCGAAGCGGTTGGCTTCTCGCAGCTCGTGCTTGCACGCGAACTCTCAATCGACGAAATCTCAGCCATCACAGATGCAGTGAAGGTGCCCGTGGAGTGCTTCGTGCACGGTGCCCTGTGTGTGAGCTACAGCGGTCGCTGCCAGGCAAGCGAATTGCTGCGTAGCCGCAGTGCCAACCGCGGCGAGTGCGCACAGATTTGCCGTCTGCCCTACGACCTCACCGATGCCCGTGGCAACATTCTCCTGCGTGACAAGCATCTGCTCTCGCTCCGCGACTTCAACCAGAGCGACCGTCTCACCGAGATGCTCGCAGCCGGTGTGTCGTCGCTGAAGATTGAGGGACGACTGAAAGATGCCGGATATGTGAAAAATGTGGTAGCCTACTACCGCAGGGCCGTAGATCGCGTCATTGCCGACTCCAATGGTAGCCTCGTGCGTGCATCACAGGGCGTGAGCGAACTTACGTTCAAGCCCGACGTGAGCAAGAGCTTCAACCGCTCTTTCACCCACTATTTCTTCGACCGCCGTCGCCACGATGCCACTGAAAAGATGGCATCAATCGACACCCCTAAGTCGCTCGGCGAGGAATTTGGCGTAGTCGATTCACAGCGCGGTGCAGCCATTACGGTAAAAAGCAGCTCAATGGCAGCCAATGGCGACGGATTCAGCTTCTTTGGCAGCGATGGCAAATATATCGGTTTCCGTGCCAATAAAGTTGAAGGGAACCGCATATTTCCCCTTGGTCGCATCGCTTTGCCACGTGGCACCAAACTCTATCGCACCTTCGACAAGGCATTCGACGACGCTCTGATGCGTGACTCTGCCTCACGGCACATCGACATCGACATAACCCTCTCCTATCGCAACGACACCCTCAGCCTCGAAGTGGCTGAAGTGGGAGGAACTAAAGCCACAGTAGCAAGCAGCGTAGCTGATATTACCGATGCACAGACACCTCAGGGCGAACGCCAGCTCTCGGTGTTCACCAAACTCGGCAACACAATTTTCCGCGCACGCCGCGTTGCCACGCTCGATGGTCTATTCATTCCCTCATCATTGCTCACACAGCTGCGACGCGATGCCATTGAGGCCCTGCTGCGTGCAAAGCGTGCCGCTTACCGCTTTGGCTACCGCAGAGCTGAAAATGCCGATGCAACATATCCCACTACGGCACTCATAAGCTCCGACAATGTTGCCAACCATCTTGCCGAAGCGTTCTACCGCAGCCATGGCGTCACTGCTATAGAGCCTGCAATAGAGTTAAGGCAACCGGCTCAGGGTGAAGAACGGGCGGTGATGCACACACGCTACTGCCTGCGACGCCAACTCGGAGCTTGCCTGCTCACGCCAAGTGGCAACAAACTGCCTCGTGAACTTTATTTGCGCAGCGGCAACATAGAGTTGCGCGTGGAGTGCACCTGCAGCGACTGCGGCATGAAGCTCTACGCCACCCGCAACAAGTAACCGCACTCCTCCACTTCAGCCACGCGGCAAACCAACTTCCCCTGCAATTCCCTACATTATCACAATAACAAATGCGCCCCCACACCATGTGAGAGCGCATTTTTCTTTTATCTGTCAGCGTTTTGCCGTTTCTTATTTCTCGCTTGTGAAGAGGGCGTTGAACTCTGCCACCGGCACTGTCTTCTCCTCCACGTTCACAGCCTCGTGAATCTTGCCGTAGAG
>SFNM01000149.1 GCA_004552725.1 Bacteroidales bacterium
ACGCATATTCTGTGAAGGTGTGAACACTTATTTCGGTTTAATTTTACGTATATAGGGCACAGCGTTTTTATTTTTTTGGCAACATGATGGTTATGGGTACTGAACTAAATTACCATCTAAATTTTTCGTTTGTGATGAATGTGCCAGTTTGAATTTTAGTTGTGGTAAAGATGATATGGTGTTGTCTAAGTTCTCTTTAGTTGTATCTTTGGATAAGATAGGCTGCGGCTCGGCATAGGAAATGAAAATCCTTTGGCTTTTCCTTTCACTCTGCTCTCGCCTTGCACTATCTTTGCACCCGATATGGAGCAAGATACTTTTGACATAAGGGCAGAACAACGGACACCCGTTTCGTCAGAACGCGAGTTCGAGAACGCTTTGCGACCGTTGCAGTTCGACGACTTCAGCGGACAGCAAAAGGTGGTGGAGAACCTGCGCGTGTTCGTCGAAGCCGCCAAATACCGGGGTGAACCGCTCGACCATACCCTCCTGCACGGACCACCGGGACTGGGAAAAACCACGCTCTCGAATATCATCGCCAATGAACTGGGGGTGGGCTTTAAACTGACCTCCGGACCTGTGCTTGACAAACCGGGCGATCTGGCCGGACTGCTGACAAGTCTCGAACCCAACGATGTGCTCTTTATCGATGAAATCCACCGGCTGTCGCCCGTGGTGGAGGAATACCTCTATTCTGCCATGGAGGACTACCGCATCGACATCATGATTGACAAAGGGCCGGCGGCACGCAGCATACAAATTGACCTGAGTCCGTTTACCCTGATAGGAGCCACCACACGCAGCGGACTGCTCACCGCCCCGCTCCGCGCCCGCTTCGGTATCAACCTGCACTTGGAGTACTATGATGCCGATACGCTTTGCCGTATCATCACCCGCTCTGCCGGCATCCTGCGCGTGCCCATCGAACCCCGTGCCGCCGCCGAGATTGCCGGACGCTCGCGCGGAACGCCGCGTATCGCCAACGCGCTGCTGAGAAGGGTGCGCGACTTTGCCCAGGTGAAGGGCAACGGACGCATTGACGAAAGCATTGCCGGCTTCGCGCTCGAAGCACTCAACATAGACCGCTACGGGCTGGATGAGATTGACAACAAAATCCTGCTCACCATCATCGACAAGTTCAAAGGCGGCCCCGTGGGCATCACCACCATCGCCACCGCCATCGGCGAGGATGCCGGCACGGTGGAGGAGGTGTACGAGCCTTTCTTGATCAAAGAGGGTTTCATACGCCGCACACCGCGAGGACGCGAGGTGACGGACCTGGCTTACAAACACCTGGGGCGCAGCCGCTACGGGGCGCCCTACGGCGAACCCTCTCTTTTCGACTGAAACCCGGCTGGCTGGCCGCAGCTCCCGGCCATAGCCCCTCCCGGCGTTTCGCAATTCTTTTTTCATGATTACTTATCAGACCATTGATGTGAAAATGCCCGCCCTGCCGAAGGCCAAAACGTCGGCCTGGGTGCGGCAGGTGGCCGCAAGCTACGGCAAAAGGGTGGGCGACGTGGCCTACATATTCTGCAATGACGACAAAATCCTGGAGGTGAACCGCCAATATCTCCAGCACGACTATTTCACCGACATCATCACCTTCGACTATACCGAAGGCGACCGCATCGGCGGTGACCTGTTCATCAGCCTTGACACGGTGCGCTCCAATGCCGAACTCTTCGGCCGCCCTTACGCCGAGGAGTTGCACCGAGTGGTCATCCACGGCATCCTGCACCTTTGCGGCATCAACGACAAGGGACCCGGCGAACGCGAAATCATGGAGGAGGCTGAAAATCAGGCACTCCGTTTGTTGCCGCCCGATGAGTTGGGTGGCTGACGGCGTTTCCGCCGGAGCCTTCAGCCCCAAAAATCTTGCGCTGACAGGTCCGATTTGTCTGTTTTCTACTCTTTTAGGCCAATTTGGCCGATTGTTCTGGAATTTAAGGTGTAATTTCTTGGAATTAAGGAAAACTTTTTAGATTTTTGCGGTTTTAAAGGAGTAGGCTCACAGGTGGGTTGGGAAGAAACGCTTCTCTTTTCCGCCTTATTCGTATGCTTAATCCCCAACAATATATTACAAAGTTTTAAATATCTATGGAACCTGCAACAGGAAAATTAGGCGTGATGTGCGTCGGCCTCGGCGCGGTGACAACGACCTTCATGACCGGTGTGCTGATGACCCGCAAGGGCTTGGCCAAACCGGTCGGCTCAATGACCCAATACGACAAGATTCGTGTAGGCCGAGGAAAAGACAAGAAATATCTCCACTATGGTGAGATAGTGCCTTTGGCCTCGCTTAATGACATTGTGTTTGGTGCCTGGGACGTTTATCCCGCCAATGCTTATGAGAGTGCGCTCAACGCTGAAGTGCTGAAAGAAAAGGACATCGAACCCGTCCGCGACGAACTCAAGGCCATCAAGCCCATGAAGGCCGCCTTCGACCGCAACTATGCCAAACGTTTGGATGGCGACAACGTCAAGGACTGCGCCACGCGCTGGGACATGGTGGAAGCACTCCGCGAGGACATCCGCCAGTTCAAAGCCCAGAACGGTTGCGACCGTATCGTGGTGATTTGGGCCGCTTCGACCGAAATCTATGTGCCGGTTGACGAGAACGTGCATGGCACGCTCGCCGCGCTGGAAGCTGCCATGAAGGCCAACGATACCGAGCACGTGGCTCCCTCCATGTGCTACGCTTACGCCGCACTGGCAGAAGGTGCTCCCTTCATCATGGGTGCGCCCAACACCACCGTGGACATTCCCGCCATGTGGGAAATGGCCGAAAAGACCAAGATGCCCATCGCCGGCAAGGACTTCAAGACGGGCCAGACTTTGGTGAAGTCGGGCTTCGCTCCCATCATCGGCACGCGCTGCCTCGGCCTGAGCGGATGGTTCTCCACCAACATCCTCGGTAATCGCGACGGACTCGTGCTCGACGAGCCGGCCAACTTCCACACGAAGGAGGTTTCCAAACTGTCCAC
>SFNM01000052.1 GCA_004552725.1 Bacteroidales bacterium
GATTTTTTCAATATCCTGCGGAGTGTAAAAACGAGTGCCGGCAGAATTGCGGCGCGGTCGGAAAATAGTGAATTGTTTTTCCCAAAAACGAAGTGTGGAAGCCGGAATGTGGAGGATTTCAGCCACTTCACTAATTTTGTAGAATTTTTTGTCAAGATCGTTCATAGCATTAGTCCATAACGTGACCGGCATTATCAGCCTGTCGAATCATCTCATCCCATTGGTCGGGCGTGAGGTCCATAAAATAATAGTGTACGGGGTTTTGCGGAGCACCTCGGAACCGCACTTCATAGTGAAGGTGAGAGCCGGTGGATTTACCTGTATTGCCGACGTGGCCGATTAGGTCGCCACGTTTGACGGATTGACCGGGACGAACAACCATATCAGATAGGTGAGCGTATCGAGTGGTATATCCAAATCCGTGGTTGAGTACAATCATATTTCCGTATCCGCTTTCCCACGAGGCAGACTGTACAGTAGCATCACCGGTGGCATAAACGGGTGTGCCAACCGGAGCGGAGAAGTCCATACCTTCGTGGAATTTGGTAGTTCCGTAAATAGGGTCGCGACGATAACCAAAGCCGGAGGCCATAGCCCGAAGACTTTTGGACGACACGGGTTGAATTGCCGGGATGTTGTTGGCGCGTTGTTCCAAAGTAGCGGCTTGACGTTGAAGAAAATCAAATGACTTGATTTGATTGTAAATCATATAGTCGAGTCGGTCGATTTTATTAGTCACATTTCGCACTAATTCCGAGTCGGTAAGCGAGTCGAGGGCTTCGAGGTTGCGTTGACGTTCCAAACCGGCATATCGGGCGCCTTGCGACAGGGGCTCGGCTTGCATCATCACTCGGTAGAAATTATTGTCGCGTTGAGCGATGTCTTCCATCACAGCAAGTGCTTGGTCGCTTCGTCGCGAAAGTTGGTGAAGTTTTTGCTCAAGTTGCTCATTCTGTTGGCGCAATTCTTTTTCACGAGGAAAATCAATCAAATAATAAGCGCCCAAAAACAGAAGTAGCCCGATAGTGATGCCGCCGGCAAATTGTCCAACGATTATACGCCAACGTTGCGAGCGTGAGGGGAACACTCGCTCGTATTGGTCGGTATTCGGGTTGTATCTATAAAAAGTTTTTTGGCTCATTATAAGTAGGAGACGTCAATAATTGGCTGAATATCTTGCAAATTTAGCGCTTTTTTGCTAATTTTGCATCGTTTTTGGGTGAAAAAATCATTTAATAAGGTGAAAAGCCCTCAAAATTTGTAAATAAATAAATCAAACAACATACATAAAATGTTAACAGCCAAAGAAATACGTCAATCTTTCAAAGATTTCTTTGAAAGTAAAGGCCATCATATCGTGCCTTCGGCACCTATGGTAATTAAAGATGATCCGACATTAATGTTTACCAATGCCGGTATGAACCAATTCAAGGATATAATTTTAGGCAATAAAGCCGCTAAATTCCAACGTGTAGCCGATTCGCAAAAATGTTTGCGTGTAAGTGGTAAACATAACGACTTGGAAGAAGTGGGCCACGATACATATCACCACACCATGTTTGAGATGCTCGGCAACTGGTCGTTTGGCGATTATTTCAAAGCCGAGGCCATTGACTGGGCTTGGGAATATCTTGTAGACGTGCTACACCTCGATCCCAAGCGCTTGTATGCCACCGTGTTCGAAGGCTCCGAAGCCGAAGGCCTCACCCGCGATGACGAAGCCGCCGGTTTCTGGCTCAAGCATCTGCCCGAAGACCATATAATCAACGGTAACAAACACGACAATTTCTGGGAAATGGGTGAAACCGGCCCTTGCGGACCCTGTTCGGAAATCCACATCGACCTTCGTTCGGATGCGGAACGTGCTGAAATTCCCGGTGCGCAAATGGTCAATAAGGACCACCCGCAAGTGATTGAAATCTGGAACCTTGTGTTCATGCAATACAACCGCGTGGCCGATGGCTCATTGCATCCCCTACCCGCTCGCGTTATCGACACCGGCATGGGCTTTGAGCGCTTGTGTATGGCTCTGCAAGGCAAAACATCCAACTATGATACCGACGTATTCACTCCGCTGATTAGCAAAATCGCTCAACTTTCGGGTAAAGAATATGGCAAAAATCACGATGTAGACGTGGCTATGCGCGTTATCGCAGACCATGTGCGCACAATCGCGTTCTCCATTGCAGACTCTCAACTGCCTTCGAATGCTAAGGCCGGATATGTAATTCGTCGTATCTTGCGCCGCGCAGTTCGCTATGCTTACACTTTCCTTGACCAAAAGCAGGCGTTCATGTACAAATTAGTCGACACCCTCATCTCTGATATGGGTGAGGCATATCCTGAATTGCCTGCTCAACGCGAACTCATCATGAAAGTGACCAAAGAAGAGGAAGAAGCATTCCTGCGAACTCTCGAAAAAGGTATAACCCTGCTCGATGATGCAATCGCCCAAGCAAAAGCATCCGGTGCCAACAGCATCAGTGGCGTGCAAGCCTTCGTGCTCCACGATACATATGGCTTCCCCTTGGATCTTACCGAACTAATTCTTAAGGAGAATGGTATGGATCTCAACCACGATGAATTTGATGCTGAAATGCAAAAGCAGAAACAACGAGCACGCAACGCTGCTACTGTTGAGGCTACCGACTGGCAAACAGTCAACGAAGGTGAACAAGAATTTGTGGGCTACGACACATTGAGCGTGGAAACCAACATCTTGCGCTATCGTCACGTTAAACAAAAAAATCGCGAATACTACCAAATAGTGTTGGCGCAAACTCCTTTCTACGCCGAAATGGGTGGTCAAGTGGGCGACCATGGCAAATTAGTCGACATTGCTACCGGAGAAGCAATCGAAGTGCTCGACACAAAACGTGAAAATGGTATGGGTGTGCACATCACATCCACACTTCCTGCCAACCCTGCAGCAACATTCCGTGCTGAAGTAGATGCTGACATGCGTCAAGCAATTGCGTGCAACCACTCGGCTACTCACCTTCTGCACCAAGCGCTGCGCGAAGTGCTCGGCACACACGTTGAGCAAAAAGGTTCGCTCGTTACCGCTCAGTCGCTCCGTTTCGACTTCTCTCACTTCCAGAAGGTTACACCCGAAGAATTGCGCAAAGTTGAACATTTGGCCAATAAGTACGTGCGCGAGGCCATCGCCCTCGATGAACATCGCCACATGCCCATCGCTGAAGCTCAAGCCATGGGGGCTATGGCATTGTTCGGCGAGAAATATGGCGAAGACGTGCGCGTGATTCGATATGGGAAGTCCATTGAATTGTGCGGTGGTACACATGTGGCCAACACAGGTAATATCGGCATGATACGCATCGTAAGTGAAAGTTCCATCGCTGCCGGTATCCGTCGTATCGAGGCAATCACTGCCGCCACTGTGGAAGATGCCGTCGACACTTTATACGACACCCTCCATGGCATTAGCGCCCTTCTCAACAACGCTCCCGACGTGGTGAGTGCCCTCCGCAAATCCATCGAAGAAAATGCAGATTTACATCGTCAAGTGGAAGAAGCAGCCAAGGAACGCATCGCCGGTCTCGCTACCTCGCACTTGGAAGCCGCTCGCATGGTCAACGGCATCAAGGTGGTGGCTATCAGCCGCGTAATGGTGCCCGAAATCGTCAAAGGTCTGGCCTTCGCCATCCGCGAAAAGTCGCCCCAAGGCACAGCCTTCATCGCTGCAACTCAGGACTTCACCGGCAAGCCGTTGCTTACCGTGATGCTCACTGATGATATAACGAAAGGCGGTCTTAATGCCTCGCAAATGGTGCGCGAAGCAGCTAAAGCCATTAAAGGCGGCGGTGGTGGTCAGCCCGGTTTTGCGCAAGCCGGTGGTAAAGACGCCTCAGGACTGGAAGCCGCTTTTGCTTGTCTCAACGAACTCATCTCTAAATAATGAAACGAATTTTTCTCTCCGCGGTATTAATGTTGGTGGCCTGCTTGTGGGCCACCGCATCAACCACAGATTCTGTCGAAATCGTCACTCCAAATCTGCCCACTCCCGGCAAGGCCGTCATCATCACCCCTGATGGCGCTGATGATCAGCGCTTTCCGACTGTCTACCTTCTCAACGGCTACGGCGGCGACCGCTATTCATGGCATAAAATTCGCCCCGACCTGCCGCAGTTGGCCGACCGATTAGGTGTCATTATCGTCACCACCGATGGTCGTGATTCATGGTATTGGGATAGTCCGGTGAAGCCTGAGATGAAAATGGAGTCGTTCATTGTCAACGACTTGGTTCCCTTCATTGATAGTCATTATCCCACCAAAGCCGATGCCAAATATCGTGCTGTAACAGGTTTGAGCATGGGCGGCCACGGTGGCCTGTGGCTCGGTATTCGGCACAGCGACGTGTGGGGCAATGCCGGTAGCACTTCCGGGGGCGTTGACATCTGTCCCTTCTCAAAAAAGTGGAAAATGGCAGAATGGCTCGGTCCCTTGGATGAGAATGAGCAAGTATGGCATAATCACACTGTGGCCGGTATACTCGATAGCCTTCAACCCGGTCAACTCAACATCATTTTCGACTGCGGTGTTGACGATTTCTTCATCGAAGTCAATCGCAACCTCCACAAGGCACTGCTCGAAAAAGGTGTTGCTCACGATTACATTGAGCGTCCGGGTAATCACAGCGTCCCCTATTGGCGCAATTCTATCCTTTACCAACTGATTTTCTTCAGCAACTGCTTCAATAAATGATACTTCAATCTATTGCTCTTACCAATTTTAAAAATATAGCCCAGGCCAACATGGAGTTCTCTCCTAAGGTGAATTGCCTCCTTGGCAATAATGGCATGGGAAAGAGCAATATGTTAGATGCTATCTATTTTTTGAGTTTTACACGCAGTTTCGGCCGCTTGCCCGACTCCCTTTTGATTAAACGAGGTGAAGATTATGCAATCTTGCGCGCAAATTATTTGCGCGGTGACGTTGCGGAGGAGATTACGGCCGGATTACGCCGTAATGCCCGCAAAACGCTCAAGCGAAGTGGCAAAGAGTATAAGCGCATAAGTCAGCACATCGGTTTGATACCCGCAGTGATGGCCGCGCCCGATGACCTTACATTGGTGATGGGCGGTCCGGAAGAGCGGCGTCGCTTCCTCGATATGATTGTGTCGCAAAGCGATGCTGCATATCTCGATGCGCTTATCCGTTACAATCAAGCACTCGAACAGAGAAATAAAATGTTGCGCGATGGCGCTTCCGATATCACACTATACCAAACAGTGGAAATGATGATGGAAATGGCTGCTGAAACCATTTGTAATCGTCGTCGTGAATTTTGTAAGCGCCTGTCAACAATTTTAGCCGACTATTATGGTAAAATTTCCGGCGAAGCGGAAAGTGTCGGCTTGCAGTATATACAATCCGGAGCAGAAGATGGCTCATTTGCTAATGCGTTAGAGCATGCACGTAGTCGCGATATCGTTTTGCAACACACCACGGTTGGGCCACATCGCGATGAAGTGTTATTCACTATCGACGATATGCCTTTGCGCCAAACAGCGTCGCAAGGCCAAGCAAAAACATTTGTAACTGCATTGCGATTTGCTCAATACGTGTTTTTGAGCGAGAATACTCATTTACATCCGCTGCTTTTGCTCGACGACATCTTCGATAAATTGGATGCCGAGCGCGTGGCTCGCATCATCGAAGTGGTGCGCGGTGGCAACTTCGGACAAATTTTTATTACCGATACCAACCGCAAGCATCTCGACGAAATCGTGGCCGCTACCGGAAGTGATTATCGTATGTGGCACGTCGACAATGGCAATTTCACACCTATTGAACTATGAAACGCTCTGAAGCGGAAAGCATTGGCGACATCCTCCGCACTTTCATCGAAACACCCGACAGCCGCGAGCAACTTAACCGCCAGAGAGTGAGTTATTTCTGGAGTCGCGTGGTCGGACCGGAAGTAAATCGCCACACCACGCGACGATATGTCGAAGATAGAGTGCTTCATGTCTACATCGATAGCGCTGCCATTAAAAGCGAAATGGCTTTTGCCGCGAATTCTTTGATAAAAGTGCTGAACAATGAGGTGGGTGCAAGTGTTATAGACAAGATTATATTCCATTAAACGTATAAAATTATGTCATCATCAAGAGTACCGGTTGAGACGTGTAAATTCAACCACTTCATCGAAGTGCAACTGCGCTTCAACGATGCAGACATATTTGGTCACATCAACAATTCAGCTTACCTGCAGTTTTTCGACCTCGCGAAAATGCAGTACTTCAATACCGTAATGGGCAAGGGCTTCGACATCCGCCACGTAGCGCTGGTTGTAGCCAACATCAACTGCGACTTCCACGCGCCATCGTTCCTGCGCGAACACTTGGTGGTCAAGACAGCCACCCTTGGCATCAGCGAACGCTCGCTGCTACTTGAGCAACGCATCGTAGAAAAATCCACCGGCGAACTCAAGTGCATCTGCCGCACCATCATGGTAGGCTTCAACCCTTCCACCAACGAATCCCAAGCCATCGCCGACGACGCGCGCCACCGCCTCGAAGCCTTCGAAGGTCGCGCCCTCCCACCCTACAATCCCGAATCCTAACTTTAAAAAGAAAGTACAGAGTTTGAAAGTAGTTACGTGTTTTCAGTTATTGTTAAATAATTGTTAAATTTCGTGACATTCTCTTGATTTGCGGAGGTTTTTGCGCTATATTTGCACTAAACTTCCGCAAATGATGTTACGCTTGCTCACATACCAGCTTCTCGCCGCTTAAGCAGTGCCACTTTTATGAAAGCAACACAATCGTGAAGCATACACATTACTTCAAATGAAGAAGCTGATATACATATTATTACTTTGCACTGTTGGCTACGTCGGCATTGGGTGCGGCTCATCAAAGACGGCAAACTTGTCGTTGGAGCTTTGGTGCGGCCCGGCGGAGATACCGGCACAACTCAATGCCCGAGCAACTAAAGTGGCTCGTTCGCTTAGCGAACGCAATAACAATGTGTTGGTGTATTGCGACAGCCGCGACTCCGTCATCCTCAGCTCATTTTCCACCGGTCCCACCGGCAACATCTTGAGCATCTACACCGTTAAGGAAAACTCCACCACCCATTTCGACACAATCTACAACCAACCCTTTGATTGGATTTCCTCGTTCGAACCGCAAAAAGATGCCGCCTACGGCTTTTGGCACTTTCCCATCCTCGACGGAAGCACCGTCATCCTTTTTTGTAATGGAGCCGAAGTCGATGCCACCCTCCCCGAATACGACCAACTCCAACGAATCAACATCGACACCATCTCCAACCCCTTCTACAATAACTTCGCCCACCTCATCTCCGACTACATCTCCGCCCCCCACCATTAACCAAATCCTTCGACAATAGTAATACCAAATAAGATTCAATCATTATGAGCTTCTTTAACGATAAGAAAATTTTTAAAATATTCTCTTGGAATAAACAGAAGGGAAAAGGTATTGTCGAGGAAGAGGAAATCGTAGTTGAATTGCCACCTAATTTCCCTTACGATGATCCGTATTGGGATGAAGAGCCACTCACTACTCCGCAATTCGCTGAATTGTTAGGGTCGCGTATGAAGTGTCTTACAGATCTTGGATTTAAATACGTCAAGAGTCGTAAAGCATTTGATCTGGTTGATGGAGATCGCACTATCACTGTCGAATTTAGCACAGCATATAGTTATGTAATTTGGGTAAAAGTTTTGCTCATAATTCAATTTAAAAGCGTAAAGAAAATTTTTAAGGCAGTTAAAAAAGACTATAATTTCACGCGGGAGTTGAAATATCTACCTTTATGCCGATATACAGATTTAACACATGTTCTTTCTGTTGACGTAGGTTGTGAAAAGGAATTCTTTAAGGTTCAGGATCACCTCCAATCATTGATGCCTACTATCTTAGAAGGTATTAATGAAATGCGCACAATTCAAGATCTTGACAAGTTGTACAACGATCCGCCATTCATCGAAGGACCTCGTCGTGGCATTTATAATAATTGGCCTTATGGCTGTATGATTGGTTTGATTGCCGCAAAATTGGCAAACAACCCAAATTACGATCACCTCGTACAAGTATACCGAGACTTTTTTGACTCTCTCGTGCAAAAATTCAAGCGTGATGGCGATGATGAAGCAACCATTCGCAGTTGGAAAGCCTGCAACACAGATATATTTGAAGCCATTATAGACTACTTCGCAAAAAAGTAACCGCACTCAATCCAACTAAATATGATACGAGTTATTTCCATATTGATTGCAATGCTTGCGGCTGTGGTTGCTGCCGCTGGGGTGCAGTATCCATCGGGAGCTAAACACTTCAGTGTGCGGGACAATGCGGTTGCTTACTTCCAGCGGGTGAGCAGCGCTGCCGGCACAGGCACCTCCACTCAATTGCAACGCACCTTAGTGCGCCGCTACACCGGTGCCGGACATGTTATCGACAACGACTCTGTGCAGATGACCCGCTTCCCAGGAGGCTACCTCAGTCGCGGTGGAAATGCTTTCTACTACCTCACCGACTACCAAGGTAATAACATCGCTGTGGTGGATGCCTCTGGCTCCATCACCCAGCGCACCGACTACTATCCCTACGGCGAGCCGTGGCGCTACCCCGACGGCCAGCCATACCTCTACAGCGACAAAGAAATCACCCGCGCCGACGGCCGCCACGCCTACACCTTCCCCGCCCGCACCCTCCTGCCCTCCCTCCCCCGCTGGACCACCCCCGACCCACACTCCGAATCCTATTACTCCGTCTCCCCATACTCATACTGCGCCGCCAACCCAATCATGGCCATCGACCCATTCGGCTGCGACAGCATTTCAATAAACGAGCAAGGTCAATATATAGGCTCTATTAAATCGACTGAAAATGATACATTTATCATCAAAAATTCGCAAGGAGATGTAATCAATAAGAAAACTTTCGAATATGGTACCTTGGTAAGCATTACTAATACGGAGTATCAAGATCAGAAAATATCAATCTACAACGTTAATAATGATAATAATGGTATCGAATTGTTTGAATTCTTAGCAGACAACACCAATGTTGAATGGAGCTTATTTCAAACCGGCTCCGAAGCCGATGGAGATAATTACATAACTACTTCAAATAATGAACATAGTGATTATGGGACAAAGTATCTCCCATATTATTATTTTACAAACTTTCGTTCTTGCATTCACAACCATCCTTCCAATACCGCTGTACCATCGCCGGCAGATATTTCTTATGCCGGTTGGATAACCAAATATTTCGGTTGGAATATTTCGCTTGGTATATATCTCCCCCTATACGGACGATATATTTACTATGGGCCATATTCAAAAAAAGAGGATTTTGAAGACGCTACTTTTCGTCAGATTATAAATACAATAGTAGTTGAACCAAAATAGAATAAATATGCGAAAACTCACAATTCTATTTATGTTATCAATAACATTATTAATATCAGCAAGACCTATGAAATCAGTCGATGCGAAAGTTATTGATTTGCCAAGATTTTTTCACGTAGCAGCAGAGTCTTGTATTCAAGCATACTACGATGAAGCCTCAACTCGTCATTATTCCGAACAGATTGATAGTATAGAATTTACAGTTGATATTATCCCCTGGGATTCGATATTTGTAATTCGCTATCAACTTGAATTCATTCCTCTAATGGATAGCTACAAATATTGCTACAAATCAAAGGACTACACGATCTACTCAAACAATGACTACTTTGAAAAATTTGTTGTTAGCGACTCTTTCGTTACAATTGTGTATGAATCGTATGAGTATCAATGTCCTCCCATCTACGACCCGCCATATTGGTATATAAGAGTCGACTCATTGCCATAACTATTACAAATGTTTGTAAACAGCCTTTTATGACACGAATATTCTCCAAATTGATTGCTGTGGAGGTGGCGGCGGTGGCCGGTGCTGTCGAGCTGCCGCGGCAGCTTCCGAATCCGGCGGCGATTAACACGGCGGCTTCGCTGTGGGACTTCTCCGCGGCGGAAGAGGCCGCGATGCTGGCACGTGTGGATTGCTACGGCGATTCGTTGCTGTGCGAGGAGGTGGACGGCGAAATCCGTTGCAAATTTTAACCCGGATGGCCAACAACGAAGCAGTTGCATATACCCCTCAACCCCACATTGGCGAAGCCTATATGGGGTAATACGCTAATAATCAACCATGTACCGCGGAGCGGCTTTGGTGCGCCGGAGGCTAACGAAGATATAGCGCATCCGGCGCATCAAATGCCCTCGGGGCATATCCGTCACGTTCTGAAGCTGATATTGTTATACTGATTTTATTTGGCGCGTCGGCGGCATACCGGCTCCTGCGAACCGTATGAATGATTAGTGGAAGCCGAGGCGCGGGCGTTGGGCTTGCTTGGGCGCGATGGGCATCGGGATGTCGGTGGGGAGAATGGTCGAGAGCACGGTGCGGTCGATGGCATTGAGTTCGGCCATGCGGGCGGCCATCGTGGGGAGAATTTCCTGATCGATGAGGTTCACGATGTGGCGAGCATTACCAAACTCTGCATCACGATGTTGGTAGTCGGATTTAATACGCATAACGAGAGCATCTCGTGCCGAGTCTGAGAGTGAGAAGTGGAATTTATCCAATCGTTGTTCAGCCACTTGGAGTAGTTCTTCTTCAGAGAAGTCATTGAAGATGTATATATTGGTGGCGGGGATACGTGAACGCAAACCGGGGTTTAATTCCAGGAGTTTGAGTGTCGGCTCGGTGTATCCGGCGAGGATGAGCATCCAATCGCGTTTAGATTCATCGGCCAAGGCAGTCATGAGCGATTCGATTACGAAGCGGCCCGGGTCTTTGGGGTCGTTTGGTTGGTAGAGTTGGTATGCTTCGTCGATGAAGAGGATGCCGCCTTGGGCATCTTCGATGGCCTTGCGCACATTGTCGCCTTCGGAATTGTAGAATTGGCCGAGGAGTTCGGCGCGTTCGCGCACAATCACATGTCCCGACGATAAGACTCCGGCTTTGTATAGTTCTTGGCCGATGATTTTGGCCACGGTGGTTTTGCCGGTGCCGGGTGCGCCCAAGAACATTGAGTGAAGCGACACCTCGGGCGTGGGCAGTCCGGCGTCGCGGCGCATCTTGGCGAAGCGCACCATCCATGTGTACGATTCCACTCGGCGCTTCACATCATCAAGGCCGATGAGTGTGTCGAGCGAGGGCTTGGCTTTAGCCTTCTCATCAATGAGGGCTTGCTCGTTGTGAGGGCCGGCATGGCGTTTGAGGAAGGCTTTGCGGTCGTCATCGCTACAGTTGAACGCTTCGTCCAACTCCTCCCGACTCCATGCGCCCTTGATGGGCTTGCCTTTGGTTGAAAAGAAGAAGCGAGCCAAGGTGCGGTCCAAGAGTTGCAACTTCACGTCGTACATCCCTGCCGGTATGTCTTCGATGTCGAAGCAACCGTAGCAACCTTCGGCGTGGCCTATCGGTCGGAAGTCGCAGTTGCTCACGTATTGTGTTCCCTCGGGATCTGTCAGCGTGATGTACAGAGTGGGATACCGTTCGATTTTCTCCGGCAGGTAGCGCTTCATCTCGAAGTAGACATATAGCGTGCCGCCGGCGGCGTTGCCGGGCGAGAAGAGTTTGTCGTCGGAGTACTCATCGGTGTTGATGTTGAGATATGCACCGGTGGGGACGAACCATTCCTCCGGGCGCAGCTTGATGTATTCGCTCGGCAGGAAGTGTACGAATGTATGTTGCACCTGCTTATCATCGGCGAAGATGTTGATGCAGTAGTCGTTGTCGGGACCGAGGTAATCGCGGTCGATTTGCATGGTGACGGAGCGGGTCACGCTCTTTTGGTTCGCTTTGATGCAGACGTTGCAGGAGGTTGTGGCCAACTCGATGGGATCGCCGTCGTTGTGATTGGTCAGATGGATGCGGATTTTGGCGTTGCACGCACTTTTTTTCGAAGAGAAATTAGAGGGGTTGTCGACGGTGAAGGTGATGGTGAGGCGGTCGGTCGTGGCCGGAAGGTAGATGCATTTAATCAGACCGCATGCAGCTTCAGCCACGTATTTATTGATTGCGGCAACGGGTACGTTCGACGGACGAACTGTCACGTCGTGTACATTTAATGAAGTTAAAAGAGAAAAAAGATCCATATTGATTCAATTTTTAAAGTTAATAAAAAGATTTGCACAGAGGGGCGCGCCGCCTTCGGCTGCCTCCGCTGCGCTACACACATTCCAAAATGTCAAAGAACTACCCTACCACGCGGGTGTGATACGGATACAGCACACCCTGTGGGCGATTCAAAAGTGTTGTAATTTGGAATGTCGGATTAACATACCACTTTCACGTCTCGCCATGGTGGCGAGCCGAACACGCTGAACTGTGAACGAGAAGTGGTAATCATGCTAATCAACTTTAAAAATTGAATTTCAAATGATGGCACACAGCCATCAACGCCACAAATTTACAAACAAAAATCGAATCCACAAAATTTTTCCCGCATTTCTGTACAAAATCCCCGGAAATTTGTACCAAATGCGCTATGTTTAAAATAATTTACACGGTATATTTTGATATGAAAATATTATGTTGTAACTTTGCAAATAAAATGATAGCACTATGAATATTGCAGTACAACGAAAAGCAACTATGTTTCGCCTCAGTGTGGATCTTCTTGACCGTCTGAAAGAGATGGCTCAACGCGATCATCGCTCGCTGAATAACTTCGTAGAGTGTGCATTGCTTCGCATTGCATACGATCAACCCAATGATGACACTATTGCCGCCATTGAAGAAGCTCGGAGCGGCAAACTGCGACATACTCCGGCCATAGACCTCTCTTCGCCGGAAGCAATGCTTAAATCAATGGGAGTATGAAAACCTTACACGCCTCTTCGCAATACAAAAAGGATATTAAAAGGTATCGCAATAATCCTAAAAAAATCGAGCGACTGTTTAAAATATTAAAATATTTACAGGAAGAAACTCCCATACCGAATGAATATCATCCACATGAATTAACCGGTGATTACTCGGGGTGTATGGAATGTCATATTGAATCTGATTATCTACTTATTTGGCTTGATCCTGATACAGATCAAATTGATTTGTTGAGACTTGGTTCTCATTCAGAATTATTCGGGAAAGGATTAAAACGATAAGGATTGAGCTGAAACGAAGGAAATTTGGTTTTTTGGGCCAAATTTTGCTGTTATGTCGCGACATTTTTGTAAATTTGCACTTGTTTTCAAAATTAATCACTATACAATGAAAGAATTAGCCACGGTTTACAACCCC
>SFNM01000150.1 GCA_004552725.1 Bacteroidales bacterium
GCTGATGTCGTCGGAATACTCTATCAAACCTGCGCGTGTAAGAATGTCAAGGGCAGCAGCAGTCGGTTTCGGTTGCAAATCGAAAGTCCTACACATATTATCGAAATTACATTCATACACTTGGTTATATCCCGCTCCCACGGATATGTTGAGAAATACTGCCAAGCGGTCGTAGACATGGCGTATAAAGTCGCGCGGTGGAAATGCTTCATTGAGACGACGCGTGAGCACGGCTTTATCCGGCTCAGCCACCAACAAAACAGCATACGACTCCTGACCATCGCGCCCGGCACGCCCCGCCTCTTGGTAATACTCTTCGAGCGATGGCGGAATATCGAAGTGAAGCACCAAACGCACATCCGGTTTGTCAATACCCATACCGAAAGCGTTGGTGGCCACCATCACTCGCGTTTCGTTGGCTTTCCACTTATCTTGCTTAAGGGTCTTTTCTTCCGGCGCAAGTCCTGCATGATAAAAATCTGCTGAAATTCCTTCATTCTGAAGCAGTTGTGCTATTTCAACCGTGCGACGACGCGAACGCACATAAACAATCGACGACCCGCGCGTGTTGCGTATCACGTGAAGCATCATATCATTCTTCACATCGCATCGTCTTACTATATAACTGATATTTTGACGCGAAAAACTCCTGCTGAACAGTTTCGGTCGGCGCAATGTCAATTTCTCACTGATATCTTTCACTACCTCAGGTGTGGCCGACGCGGTCAAAGCCAAAATCGGCGCGTCAACAAAAAGCGTCCGCAATTTGTTGATTTTCATATACGATGGCCGAAAATCATACCCCCACTGCGATATACAGTGCGCTTCGTCAACGACTATCAGCGAGACATTCCACGACCGAAGTTCGGCAATAAACGCGTCATTGACCAATTTTTCAGGCGAAAGATACACAATTTTTGTTTTGCCCAAATGAATTCTATCGAGTGTGAGGTGCTGCTCATGGCGCGACATACCGGAGTGTAAGCAGGCCGCATTTATTCCATGCGCTCGCAGGTTGTCGACCTGGTCCTTCATCAAAGAAATCAACGGCGTTATCACAATGGTGATGCCGTCGAGCAACAATGCCGGCACTTGGAAGGTGATACTCTTGCCGCCACCGGTTGGAAGCAGGCCAATTGTATCTGTTCCCGATAGCACAGAGTCGATAATTTCCGCCTGTGCCGGGCGGAAATTATCATAATGCCAATATTGGTAGAGTATGTCGAGTGGCGTTGACATTATTCCGTTTCGTTGGCCACACGAATTTGCTTCACTAAAAGTTGCAGAGTGGAAGTAGCATTGTGGTGCTTATTCTCCTCAATGGTATAACATATATTGAATGGTTTTCCGGCATGGATGTAGTCGAAGTAGCGTGCCATATTAAATGCTATGCCGTTGATTACCTTTCCGGAGGTGTCGTCGACCAATTCGAGTTTGATATGCTCCATGTGCTTGCCCACCAGCATACTCGTGCCGAAATCTTTTACGCCGCGAGTGCAGAATGTCGGTTTTTGGTTGCCTGGGCCAAACGGATTAAACAATCGCAATGTAGAAATTAGTTCAGGCGTGATTTGAGCAAAACTGAGGAAGGCATCAATATCAATAACCGGCGTTTGCTGCTCCGGCAAAATATGGCTCGACACATACTCTTCAAAGCGGCGAGTAAATTCCGGAATATTTTCTTCGCGAAGTGAAAGCCCTACGGCATACGGATGTCCGCCAAAGTTCTCAAGCAAATCGCGCACCGAATCAACAGCCTTGTAAATGTCGAAGCCTTGGACCGACCGAGATGACCCGGTGGCCAAACCATTGGCAAAGGTAAGTACAACTGAAGGTTTGTAATACAATTCAGTAAGACGCGATGCCACAATGCCGATGATGCCCTTGTGCCAATCTTTGTTATAGATGACTATTGATTTTTTGGGTGAATACATTTCGCCTCGACGTTCCAAAATGGCATTGGCTTCTTCGGTGATGCGCTTGTCGAGTTCTTTACGGTCTTTATTGTATTGGTCGATGGCCACACTCTTGCGCGCTGCATCTTTACTATCGCGTGCCACGAGCAACTCAACGGCTTCGCGTCCGCTTTGCATACGGCCCGACGCGTTAATACGCGGCCCGATTTTAAATATCACATCGGTGATTGAAATCTCCTTTCCGCCAAGTCCGCAAGTACGAATGATTGCACGAAGCCCCAAGTTGGGATTGGTATTTAATCGCTTCAAACCCACATAAGCCATCACGCGGTTCTCGTCGACCATCGGCACTATGTCGGCAGCGATACTTACTGCCACCAAATCAAGCATACACTCCAACTCGGCGGTGCCGATGCCATTGGATATGGAAAATGCCTGCATCAATTTATACCCTACCCCGCAGCCCGAGAGGTGGCGACAGGGATAAGTCGACCCTTCCAATTTCGGATTGAGAATAGCGCAAGCAGGCGGCAACTGCTCGTCGGGCACATGGTGGTCGCAGATGATGAAATCAATGCCGAGTGTCTTGGCATATTCAATCTCTTCGATGGCTTTGATGCCGCAGTCCAAGATGATAATCAATTTAAAACCTTCTTCAGCGGCCCAATCTATCACGCGTCGTGAAATTCCATAGCCCTCGTCGTAGCGAGTAGGTATATAGAAGTCGATTTCCGAATAAAAGTTTTGTAAATAGCGATACACCAGAGCCACTGCCGTTGTACCATCTACATCATAATCACCAAATACAAGAATTTTCTCTTTCGAACCCATCGCACGATTGATACGATCCACGGCCTTATCCATATCCGGCATAAGAAACGGGTCGTGCAAGTCGCGCAATGATGGGTGGAAGAATTTTTCTGCTTCCGCTATTGAGGTGATGCCTCGTTGCACCAATAGTTCACTTACCGGCGTGCAATTGGCGTATCTGCGAGCAAGTTCACTCTCAAGTTTCTGCTCCTCAGTCGTTA
>SFNM01000053.1 GCA_004552725.1 Bacteroidales bacterium
TGAGTGATTTTTTTTGGCTATGTTGGGATTTTTTTGTAACTTTGCAGTGCGAAACGCTGTAGGTCGCTAAACTATCTGAAAATCGCACAGTTAACAGTTGGCAAAAGGGTAGGGAAGTGGCTGAAAAATGAGCAAAATGCAAGCAAATAACATCAAACAATCATACTTTTCATCCAATAAGCTACAACTATGAAAATTGAAAAAATTATTGGTCGTGAAGTGCTCGATTCACGTGGCAACCCGACCGTCGAAGTAGACGTTATTCTCGAATCCGGTGCAAAAGGCCGTGCATCTGTTCCCTCCGGTGCATCGACCGGCGTAAACGAGGCTCTCGAACTTCGCGACGGTGACAAAGCACGTTATATGGGCAAAGGTGTAACCAAAGCCGTGGCCAACGTCAACGGCCCCATCGCCCAAGCACTCGTAGGCATGAGCGCACTTGATCAAATCGCAATCGATGAAGCTATGCTTGCTCTGGATGGCACCGACACCAAAAGCAACCTTGGCGCCAACGCTATCCTCGGTGTGTCGCTCGCAGTAGCTAAAGCAGCTGCCGACTACCTCGACCTCCCTCTGTACAAATACATCGGCGGTTGCAACACCTGCGCACTGCCCGTGCCCATGATGAACATCATCAACGGCGGCGCACACTCCGATGCACCCATCTGCTTCCAAGAATTTATGATTCGTCCCATCGGCGCTCCCTCCTTCAAGGAAGGCATCCGCATGGGTACCGAAGTATTCCACAACCTCAAAAAGGTGCTCAAAGAACGTAACCTCTCCACCGCCGTTGGCGACGAAGGCGGTTTCGCTCCCACCCTCGACGGCACTGAAGATGCTCTCCAAGTAATCATCAAGGCTATCGAACTCGCCGGCTACGTGCCCGGTAAGGACGTTACCATCGGCCTCGACTGCGCTTCTTCCGAATTCTACAAAGACGGCGTTTACGACTACACTTGGAAAGAAGGCGAAGGCGCTCCCAAACGCACCAGCGCTGAGCAAGCCCAGTACCTCAAAGGTCTGGTTGAACAATTCCCCATCGACTCCATCGAAGACGGCATGGCTGAAAACGACTGGGAAGGCTGGAAAATCCTCACCGACCTCATTGGCGACCGTTGCCAACTCGTAGGCGACGACCTGTTCGTAACCAACGTTAAATACCTCAAGAAAGGTATCGAAACCGGTTGCGCCAACTCCATCTTGGTGAAAGTAAACCAAATCGGCTCGCTCACCGAAACCCTCCGCGCCGTAGAACTGGCTCAACGCAATGGCTACACCGCAGTTATCTCCCACCGCTCGGGCGAAACTGAAGACGCTACCATCGCCGACATCGCCGTGGCTACTAACGCCGGCCAAATCAAGACCGGTTCTGCAAGCCGTTCCGACCGTATGGCCAAGTACAACCAACTTCTCCGCATCGAAGAAGAATTGGGTGCAGCAGCCGTATACGGTTATGGCAAAAAGACGAAACGCGCTGAATAAGCGAATATAATACAAGACGGCGGTGCCTGCGAAGACATCGCCGTCTTGATTTTCTCTCATTATACATTTCTGCAAAGAAACAACTATACAACACAATCCTACTTTTAAGCAAAAAGTGCTACACAATACGAAGTAAATTGCGCAAAAAGTGTGATAAAAAGGAAATTCTGTGGGAAATTTGTGAAAATATTTGCAAAATTTGTAAAAACTTGCTACATTTGCGCAGTGCTTCAAACTAATTGCTACTCGACAGATGATTTTGAACCAAAATCATGTATGTCCACTTCCAATACCTGCGCCGAACAATGGCGGCGTAGATGACAGTACAATTCTAACTCTACCTCCTGCGCCGAACAATGGCGGCGTAGATGAAAACCAATCACTCGCAACGCTACAGACAATAGCGTTGCTGACTCCACGACAATCATTAACATTATCTATTTATTCACCAATCATTTTAATTAAATGAGTAAAAATCTCTTTAAGTTTGCATTCGTGCTGCTATGCTTCATCGCGAGCAGTGTGAGCGTGCGAGCCGGGGAGGCCTTCAGCGAAAGCTATAGCTTCGAAGATAGCACCCCTGAAGGGTGGGCACTCACTCAGTCTGAACGGAAGTATCTTCAAGGTAAGGCTGAGGACTTCGGCTATTATGAAGCACCCGATGGCGAATGTGTTATCGGCACCATCGGTAATAATAGCTCGATGCCTGCCGCTCTTGCTTACACAAGTGGCTTTGAATTAGCAGCCGGAGAAGTCTTTACAATTGACTTCAAGTATCTGGCCCCAGGTTACAATTTAGGTCAAACACTTCCTGCAAAGCGCAATTACACTACAACAGTGAACATTTGCAGCGACCAAGAAGGAACCGTTGTAGCCACACTTGGTAGCATTGTAGGCCCCACTGCATTAGCTTGGCAAGATGAACATTTTGAGTTCACTCCCGAGGCAGATGGTACCTATTATGTACAGTTTTCAACTGTTGCTAACTTCTTCCAAGATTGTGGTTTTGCCCTGATTGACTTGGTTGAAGTATCAGGCGTTCACCCTGCCTCTGTTCCCGCTCCCGATCCCATCAGCGAATATCCCGCTCTGGAAAGCTTTGAAGACGAACTCGTTGGCTGGACCCTCCCCGCTTGCGACCGTCCCTTCGCTGTGTTCAACTATCAAGACTGCGGTCTGACCACCGTGCCTGATGGCGAAAACATCCTGTTCGTATCCGAAACCCGCAACACTTACGATGCCGCTCCCGTAGCCGTTACCAACAGTTATGTGATGACTGCCGGCACCTCCTACCGTGTTACCTTCTACTATCGCGCTCCAGGCGCCGGCAATGCCGTTCAAGTGGTTAACACCTCTGTGAGCGTAGGCACCGCCGCTGATGCTTGCGACCTGGTTATTGGCACCGTTAACGGCGTTGTTGCCGACTGGACCAAACAAACCTTCAAGTTCACTCCCACCGAAGACGGCACTTACTACTTCCAAATCAAGTCCGAGCCCCAAACCGCTAACTCGGGCAACGTAGCTATCGACGCCTTCGCTGTTGAAGTGCTCCCCGCTTCCGTAAGCACCTATCCCGCTGAGGAAGGCTTCGAAGGCGCACTCGCCGGCTGGTATCTCGCTCCCGCCGACCGTCCCTTCGCTGTATTTGCCGGCACTGACTGCGGCACTCAAGCTCCCGAAGGCGACAATATCCTGTTCACCTCCGAAGTTAGCTCCGCATTCACCGCTCCTGTAGCCGTTTCCAACGGTTTTGTAATGGAAGCCGGTCAAACCTACCGCGTATCCTTCGCTTACTATGCTCCCGCCGGTGCTCAAGACGCTCGCGTGGCCACCACCACCCTGAAAGTCGGCAGCGAATGGGATGCTTGCGACCAACTGCTCGGCACCATCACCGGTAAAGTAGCTGCTTGGACCACCTATACCTACTTCTTCACCCCCGAAGCAGCCGGTACTTACTACTTCCAACTTGCTACCACTGCCGAACTGACTTCTTGCGGCGGCGTCGGCATCGATGCCTTCACCGTAGAAGCTGCTCCCGCTGTTGTTACCGAATTCCCCGCTGAAGAAAGCTTCGAAGACGGCCTCGCCGGCTGGACCCTCGGCCTCGCTGACCGCCGCTTCGCTATCTCCAACGCTGAAGATTCCGGTCTCGCTTCCGTAGCCGACGGCGAATATGCTCTGATCGTGCCCGAAACCGGCAACACCTACGACGTTGCTCCCAAAGCAACCACCAATGGTTACGCTCTCCGCGCCGGTCAAGCTTACACCGTTGAGTTCCGTTACCTCGCTGCCGGTGGCACCCCCGCTACCGTTCGCTTCGTGAAGACCACCGTCAAAGCCGGTACCGACATCAACAATTGCACCGAACTCCTCGGTGAAATCAATGCTGCCGTGGCCGACTGGACCAAAGAAGTATTCGTCTTCACTCCCGCTACCGATGGTGTTTACTACTTTGAAATCGAAGCCGCTGCCCAATCCACTGCTTGCGGTCTGGTTGGTCTCGACCTCTTCAAAGTGAAAGAATTCAACCCCATCACCGAAATTCCCGCAGTAGAAAGCTTCGAAGACGAACTCGTTGACTGGACCTTCTCCGAAGGCGAACGTTACTTCGCAGTTTACTCTTCCGAAGATGCAGGCGTTGAAGCCTACGACGGCGACTACGTGCTGATTCTCCCCGAAACTTCTCCTGCTTTCGGCGCTCCCTACGTTGTAACCAACGGTTACGCTCTGAACGCCGGTCAAAAGTATGAAGTTAGCTTCAAGTACCTCGCCCCCGGTAACGACGTTCGCAAGAACACCATCACCGTGAAAGTTGGCACCGACGCTGAAGCTTGCACCACCGAAGTTCTCTCTATCAAAGAAACCGCTGCTGAATGGGCTAAGGCTAAATTCACCTTCGCTCCCGAAGCCGACGGCTACTACTTCTTCCAAATCCAAGCTACCGCCAACCTCGCTTCTGCCGGTCTGGTTGCTCTCGACGAATTCGTTGTAGGCAACTACATCGAACCCATCAGCGAATTCCCCGCAGAAGAAAGCTTCGAAGACGAACTGGTAGGTTGGACCCTCTCCGAAGGCGACCGCTACTTCGCAGTTTACTCTTCTGAAGATGCAGGCGTTGAAGCCTTCAATGGCGACAACGTGCTGATTGTTCCTGAAACTGCTCCTGCTTTCGGCGAACCCTACGCTGTAACCAACGGTTACACCATGACCGCCGGTCAAAAGTATGAAGTAAGCTTCAAGTACCTCGCTCCCGGTTACGATGTTCGCAAGAACACCCTGACCGTAAGCTACGGTACCGACAACGAATTCTGCAACACCGAAGTACTGACTATCGAAGAAACCGCAGCAGAATGGGCAAAGGCTAAATTCGTCTTCACCCCCGAAGCCGACGGTGTATACTACTTCCAAGTTAAGGCTGCCGCCAACCTGCCCTCTGCCGGTCTGGTAGCTCTCGACGACTTCATCGTAGCAGAATACATCGAACCCATCAGCGAATATCCCGCTGAAGAAAGCTTCGAAGACGAACTGGTAGGTTGGACCCTCTCTGAAGGCGACCGCTTCTTCGCAGTTTACTCTTCGCAAGACGCAGGTGTTGAAGCCTACGATGGCGACAACTTGCTGATCCTTCCTGAAACTTCACCCGCTTTCGACACCCCCACCGCTGTAACTAACGGTTACGTGATGACTGCCGGTCAAAAGTATGAAGTAAGCTTCAAGTATCTTGCTCCCGGTGGTGCTGCTCCTCGCAAGAACACCCTCACCGTAAGCTACGGTACCGACAATGAATTCTGCACCACCGAAGTACTGACTATTGAAGAACCTGCAGCAGAATGGGCAAAGGCTAAATTCGTCTTCACCCCCGAAGCCGACGGTGTATACTACTTCCAAGTTAAGGCAACTGCCAACCTCACTTCCGCCGGTTTGGTAGCCCTCGACGACTTCCTCGTAGCAGAATACGTTGAGCCCATCAGCGAATATCCCGCTGAAGAAAGCTTCGAAGATGAACTCGTAGGTTGGACCATCGCTGAAACCGAACGTCAATTCGCAGTATACTCTTCTGCTGACGCAGGCGTAGAAGCCTACGACGGCGACTACGTTCTGATCGTTCCCGAAACCAGCAGCGCATTTGCCGCTCCCACCGCTGTAACCAACGGTTACGTAATGACCGCCGGTCAACAGTATGACCTGAGCTTCAAGTACCTCGCTCCCGGCAACGGCGTTCGCAAGAACACCCTTACCGTAAGCGTAGGTACTGATAACGAATTCTGCGACACAGAACTCCTGACTATCGAAGAAACCGCAGCAGAATGGACTAAGGTTAAATTCACTTACACTCCTGAAGCCGACGGTATATACTTCTTCGAAGTTAAAGCTGCTGCTAACCTGCCCTCCGCCGGTTTGGTTGCTCTCGACGACTTCCGTGTAGCTGAATACATCGCTCCCATCAGCGAATATCCCGCAGAAGAAAGCTTCGAAGACGAACTGGTAGGCTGGACCCTCTCCGAAGGCGAACGCTACTTCGCAGTTTACTCTTCCGCTGACGCAGGTGTTGAAGCCTTCGATGGCGACAACGTACTTATCGTTCCTGAAACTGCTCCTGCTTTCGGCGAACCCACCGCAGTAACCAACGGTTACGTGTTGGCTGCCGGTCAAAAGTATGAAGTAAGCTTCAAGTACCTCGCTCCCGGTAACGATGTTCGCAAGAACACCCTCACCGTGAACGTTGGCACCGACAATGAATTCTGCGACACAGAACTCCTGACCGTAGAAGAAACAGCAGCAGAATGGGCAAAGGTTAAATTCACCTTCACCCCCGAAGCCGATGGTATCTACTACTTCCAAGTTAAGGCTGCCGCCAACCTGCCTTCTGCCGGTCTGGTAGCCCTCGACGACTTCATCGTAGCAGAATATGTAGCAACTATCAGCGAATATCCCGCAGCAGAAAGCTTCGAAGAAGAACTCGAAGGCTGGACCATTGGCGAAGCCGAACGTTACTTCGTTGTAGCATCCTCTGAAGATGCCGGTGTAGCCGCAGCCGATGGTGACTACCTGCTCATCGTTCCTGAAACCAGCAGCAACTTCAGCGCTCCCACCGCCGTAACTAACGGTTACGAAATGGTAGCCGGTCAAGCATACGAATTCAGCTTCAAGTACCTCGCTCCGGGCAATGGCGTTCGCAAGAACACCCTCACCGTGAACGTTGGCACCGACAACGAATTCTGCAACACCGAGGTTGCTAAGGTAGAAGAAGTAGCAGAAGACTGGACCAAGGTTAAGTTCGTCTTCACTCCCGACGCCGACGGCGTATACTACTTCGAATTCAAAGCTGCCGCTAACTTGACCTCTGCCGGCCTCGTGGCTATTGATGACATCAATGTAATTGAATTCAACCCCACCAGCGAATATCCCGCAGTAGAAAGCTTCGAAGAAGAACTTGTAGGCTGGACTATCGCTGAAACCGAACGTCAATTCGCAGTTTACTCTTCGGAAGACGCAGGCGTTGAAGCTGCCGATGGCAACTATGTGCTCATCGTGCCCGAAACCAGCAGTGAATTTGGCGCTCCCACCGCCGTAACCAACGGCTACGTAATGACCGCCGGTCAACAGTATGACCTGAGCTTCAAGTACCTCGCTCCCGGCAACGGTATTCGCAAGAACACCACCACCGTGAAAGTTGGTACCGACAGCGAAGCATGCGACACCGAGCTCGTTAAGATCGAAGAAACCGCCGCAGAATGGACCAAAGTTAAATTTAGCTTTACTCCCGAAGCCGACGGCGTTTACTACTTCGAAATCCAAGCTGTAGCAAACTTGACCTCTGCAAGCCTCGTGGCTATCGATGCCTTCACTGTGGCAGAACACGCTGAACCCATCAGCGAATATCCCGCAGTAGAAAGCTTCGAAGACGAACTCGTAGGCTGGACCATCGCCGCCACCGAACGTCAATTCGCAGTTTACTCTTCGGAAGACGCAGGTGTACCTGCAGCCGATGGCGACTATGTGCTCATCGTACCTGAAACCAGCAGCGAATTTGGCGCACCCACCGCAGTAACCAACGGTTATGTGATGGTAGCCGGTCAACAGTACGACGTGACCTTCAAGTACCTCGCTCCCGGTAATGGTATTCGCAAGAACACCACCACCGTTAAGGTTGGTACTGACGTAGAAGAATGTGATACCGAACTCGTTAAGATTGAAGATGTGGCAACTGAATGGACTAAAGTTAAATTCAGCTTCACACCCGAAGAAGACGGTATCTACTACTTCGAAATCCAATCTGTAGCTAACTTGACCTCTGCCGCCCTCGTGGCAATCGATGCCTTCACCGTGGCAGAATATGTAGAGCCCATCAGCGAATATCCCGCAGTAGAAAGCTTCGAAGAAGACCTCCGTGGCTGGAGCTTCTCCAACACTGAACGTTACTTCATGGTAGCTTCCGCTGAGGATGCAGGCCTGCAAGGCGCACCCGACGGTGACAACGTTTTGGTTCTCCCCGAAACCTCACCCGCATTTGGTGAACCCACCGCAGTGACCAACGGCTATGTAATGGAAGCCGGTGAAATCTATGAAATCACCTTCCAATACTATGCTCCCGGTAACAAAGCTCCTTCAGTACGCTACAACACAACCACTCTGAGTGTTGGTACTGACCGCGACGAATGTAACCTCGCCCTCGGCAACCTCACCGGCGTATTCGACCAATGGGAAGAAGAAGCCTTCTGGTTCTGCCCCGAAGAAGATGGTGTATACTACTTCGAAATCAAGTCTGTGGCTAACGTGCCCGCTTGTGGTATGGTTGCAATCGACCTGTTCAGCGTAGATAAACTGGTTGAAGAAACTGTTTACCTCGCCGGTCAATGTAACGGTTGGAATCCTGCCGCTGAAGGTTACAAGTTCGCCCGTCAAGACGACGGTACTTATACCCTCGACGTTGAAGGTTTTGTAGGTGAATTCAAACTCACCAACGGTACTTGGGACGTGAACTATGGTTCGAACGGTGAAGCTCTCGTAGCCGGCGAACCTTACCAACTCGCTCAAAAAGGTGGTAACCTCACCGTGAACGTAACTAACCCCCACTTCGTGCTCGACGTAGCAACCTGGACTCTCACCGTCACCGGTGATGTAGCAGAGATGGAAGTACCTGAAGCTCTCTATCTCGTAGGTAACATCGACGGTCACAACTGGGATATCGCCAACGCAGTGCCCTTCACTCGCGAAGAAGGTACCAACACCTTCAAGCTGACCAAAGCTCCGATTGTAGCAGCAGGCGATGACACCAACTACGGTTACTTCTCGTTTATCACCACTTGCGGCAGCAGCTGGGATGAAGTGAATGCTTCCGACCGCTTCGGCGCAACCACTCCCGATGCAGAAGTAGTAGCACCTGCTACTGCCGATGTAGAATGGTTCCAAGGCGGTGTGAATGCCGGTTCGGCCTACGCTTGGAAGATAGCAGCCGGTAACTATGACATCACTGTTGACTTCGACGCCATGACTGTGCAAATCATTGCCAGCGAAGAAGGTGCAATCGACATTGAAGTTATCAACTCCGACGCACGCTACTTCAACCTCCAAGGTGTAGAAGTACCCGCTCCGAGCAACGGTGTATTCATCGAAGTCCTCGGCACTCAAGTACGTAAAGTCTATGTGAAATAATCACAAATAGATAATCCTTAATCTAGCACCCCGATCAGCGAAAGCCGGTCGGGGCGCTGTCTTTTTAAAATAAAGGGTGTTTGTGGTGTAAAAGTTAAGAAAAAGAATGTAAAGTTGTTCGTAAATGCATAAAAAGTGGAAAAAAATGACAAATCGTGGCACAATTAGTTGTTTTATGAAAAATAATGATTAAATTTGCAGTATATTCTTAGAATTTGTTGACAGCGATGTTTCCCTTTGATGTAGTGTTGATAATGATGCCCCAAAGAGAGACGTCGTGTGAGCAAAGAAAATCTTGTGAATGTACCAATCTGAATAAACTACTAAATTACTCACCATTTTATAGCAACTAAATGATAACAAAACTACACAAAAGTATTTTGGCTATAGTTTGTGCCGGCGCCTGCGTGTTGCCGATGCATGCGGAATCAGTGCTTGAATACGAGCCCTTCGATGACGTTGAAGGCTTTGAGAATGGAATGCCTGCCGGTTGGACCGTGTCAGAAGGCGAGCGGTATTTCGTGGCCGCAACAGGTAAAGATTTTGGAGTGACCGCACCTAATGGCGATTGGGTGCTTGGCGTGCCCGAGATAGGTAGCAATTATGGCACTCAGACCGTGACTACTGCCGGTTATAGCCTTGCAGGCCAAAAAGAATGTGGCGTAGCCTTCTACTATTATGCTCCCGGAACAGTTCCCAGCAATGTGCGGTATGTTATCACTACCGTTACCGCCACTTTGGAAGATAGCGAGGAAAGCTACGAGGTGTGCACAATCAGCGAGCCCTACGAAGCGTGGGAACTCCTCGAATTTGAGTTTACTCCCGCTATCGAGGGCGTGTATCACTTTACCATCAGCGTAAGCGGCAACAGCACTTCGTGCGGTAAAGTGGCTTTCGACGACTTTGAAGTTTATGGCGATCGTCCCATCGTCAGCGAGCCGGGTCAAGTGTCGACCTTAGCCGGACTGTACTCTGCTACTGTGGGCGAAGAATACGTTTACACCGGCGAAGCCGTGGTGACCTACGTTGACGAAGCCAACAAGCAAGTATACGTGCAAGACGCATCGTGCGGCTTCCACCTCGATGCCGAGAGCCTCCCCGCTCTGGAAGCGGGCGACGCTCTTACCCGCTTCCAAGGCGCTCTGATTGAAGACGAAGGCGTGCGCGCTTTGCAGGTGTCATCCTTCGGCAAGCTCACCTCGATGGGCAACACCCTGCGCCTCACCACCGTCACCCTCGAAGAACTGACCACCAACCCCGCTCAGTATGTGAGCAATCTTGTGATGGTGAAAAATGTGGAATTTCAAGGGACTGAAGATGGCGACGTGTTCGAAAATGTTGCTTACACTATCTCCGATGCCACTGCTACCGGTACTATGAAGTTGTTCGAAGGTAGCGACTTGATTGACGAGGCCGTTCCCACCTCGGGCGTGTACTCTAATCTCACGGCTATCGTGCTCAGCGCCGAGCAAGCAGTGTTGGCACCGCGCTCCAAAGCCGACTTGGAAGAAGTCATCCCCGAAATTCCTCACGAAACACAAACTTTGCCGTATTATCAGCCCTTCGACGATGCTGAAGACTACGACGGCACCAGCATGCTCCCCATCGGCTGGCTGGCCGTAGGCGACATGCCCTTCGTGACCGCCAATCTCAATGAGTTGCCGGCCGCATCCGGCTCCTACTATATGGTCGCTCCGCAAAGCAGCGCTGCCCGCAATGACAAGGCTTACACACCTTTCTTCAGTTGCGAAGCCGGCAAGGTGTACCACATCACTTTCCAATTGTATATGCCCGGCACTATCCTCAACGATATTGAACGTATGAATACATTGGTGTTCTCTGCCGGCACTGAGCAGGATGCCGAACATCAAACCGAAGTGAAGGCATACGAGAAAGAAATCTACTCGATTTGGACTCCGATAAGCATCGACTTCACCGCCCCCACCACCGATGAGTATTGCTTCGCATTCAACCTCACCACCGAAGTGGGCTACTGCGGATATGTGGCTGTTGATGATTTCATGGTATTGGCTGATGGCCAAGTGCAACGCCCCATCGCACAATTCGCTGTGAACAACGGATGGTACGACATTATGAATAGTAAGGTAACGGTGTTTGACAACGGAGCCATCGAATTGGCTAACTTGTCGCAATATGCTACCGAATATGAGTGGAAAGTGACCGGCCCCGAAGAATACACTTCCACAGAGGCTTCTCCCTCGTTTGCTTTCGCTACCGATGGCGACTACACTGTGAGCCTGACTGCGACCAATGTTAGCGGCTCGCGCACCAATACCAAGACCATTGAAATTCAGCATTTCAGCGGCCAAATGGAAAGCCAAGGCATTATGACGTACAACCCCAACGACGACAAGTATTTGTGGTACTACAACCAATTGCCCACTTTCCAACCCGAGAAGTTTAGCGACCCCAACTATCAATTCGACTACGTAACCGGCATCAACCACTACTACAAACAGTTCGCTGAACGCTTCGAATTGCCCGAAGGCAACACCGCCACCATCAACTCCATCTCCACCTGGGTTGTGGCTTACTCCCGCATGTCGGCCTACACCGCTGAAGAACGCAACCACCCGTTCTCTATCTCCTTCTATGGCGAAACCGACGGCCGCTTAGA
This sequence comes from Bacteroidales bacterium, assembly GCA_004552725.1. Lineage (GTDB taxonomy): Bacteria > Bacteroidota > Bacteroidia > Bacteroidales > Muribaculaceae > CAG-873. The sequence continues at coordinate 11,777 of SFNM01000053.1, forward strand.
CGAAAGCAAGTGCTTCGGTCACTGGAACACCGACATGATCACCGCCTATCCCACCGTGGGCTTCGGCTACGAACATCCCGCTCAATGGGGCTTCGACGTGTCGGAAGTAGGCGCCACCGTGGAAGGTCCGTTCTACGTGGCCTTCGAATACAGCGACGACATGCCCATAGATTCCTCCGACCCCAACATCACTCGCTCATACGTGGCTTTCGGTATGATTGAACACGGCTCCAAGGCTACTACCATCTACGGTAAAGCCAATGCCGGTGCCGACCCCAACTTCGTGCCCGACGGCGGCTGGTATCGACTCGACGAAATCGACCCCTCGATGCGCAAAGGCTACGGCACATACCTCGTGCTGTGGTGCGACCTCAATATGCGTGAAGGCGTTGTAGCCATCGACTCTGACGGCAACACCGTATTCGACCTCCGCCTCGATGGCGACGTGCTCCACGTGAGCGGCACGACCGCCGATGAACGCGTGGCTATCTACACCCTCAGTGGCGTGCAAGTGCTTGCTGCTGAAGGCCAAGCCGACGCTACCGCCATCAACGTATCGGCGTTGCAGAGCGGTGTGTACGTGGTAGTGACCGAAGCCGGCGCCCGCAAATTCGTCCGCTAATCCACACCTATATCAGCCGCAGGCCGGAGCCCATCGCTCCGGCCTGCGCTGCATCTACTCCCCCGCAACGACGCCAAACCGTGCACGAAATCGGTCGCATCGTACATAAAAACATGGTCGATGCGACCGATTTCGTGCATTTTCGCCAAGGGATGACTATCCGCCCGCGGCGCTCTTGAACGCCTATGCCACAAGCAACCTCGCCGCCTCTATTCCGAAAAAGTGTGACATGTTACACTTTTTCGGAATAGGAAAAGAAAAACCTCTTGTTGAGCGGTTATAAGAGCTGCCAATGCCTGCAATTCCGGTGGATGTGCAAAAAAAATTTGGATGATAATTAAATAAATAGTAACTTTGTATTCCGAAAAAGTATTACATGTCACACTTTTTCGGAATTGGTATGAGAATTTTACGCAATAGATATTTACAACGGTTGATAGATAGCCGTCACAATGGAATGATAAAAGTTGTGACGGGTGTGCGACGCTGTGGGAAGTCATATCTTCTCTTTAACCTCTTTGCTGAATGGCTCATTGACAGTGGTGTGAGTGATGATCATTTAGTGCGCATCGACCTTGAGGACAGGCATAATAAGACGTTGCGCAATCCGGATGCGATGATGGACTATATCGATTCAAAACTGGTTGATAGTCAAATGTATTACCTGTTGATTGATGAAATTCAATTGGTTGATGAATTTGAGGACGTCCTTAATAGCTATTTGAAAAAGCGCAATGTGGATGTGTATGTGACCGGGAGTAATGCACGCTTCTTGTCGAAAGATGTGATTACGACGTTTAGAGGTCGTGGTGAGGAAATCAAGGTATATCCGTTGAGCTTCAGCGAGTTTATGTCGGTCAGTGAGCTAC
>SFNM01000151.1 GCA_004552725.1 Bacteroidales bacterium
TCACCGGCAAAGCCATCACCATTACTACGAACCACAAAGATAGATAGGTGTCGAGCATCGACAGCGGCTTGAATGTGGTGGGTATGCACCACAAAATATCAAACACCAAGAACTTAATCACTAAGATGATGATAAATAATAGCGATAAGCGTTGATGTTTATGAGCAAGGAGCGATTTGATATTTATTCGTGGCATTATTATATCTTTATGGTATATCGTTCTAATTTCGTGGTGATAACTACAATTACCGGTGTGTCGGGAAGTGCATTTTTATCCGCTATGCGACCTTGCATATCGTACACTTCTATCCTAACCAATTGATTTGCAATATCTTCAATCTGCAAGCAATTGCCTTCTCTTGCAACATACGGGCGAGTGGCGATAGGATTTACCGCCATGCCTGCACGCTCAATCACCATCTCCAGACCGGCTTTTGCATCAATCACGCCCCATCCTGTGCGAGGATTTTCGGGGTCGATACCCACGTTGGATGTAGTGGCACACGCTATCTCGCGCACCTCGGCCGGTGTCAGTGTAGGGTCGGCTTCCAACCACAATGCCGCTATTCCGGCTACATGCGGCGTTGCCATCGAAGTGCCGCAAGTGGCATAATAGTAGTGTCCGGCATTGGTCGGTGACTCCGCACTGATATGGCTCCACAATCCGGGATTGCGCTTCAACCATGGTCGGCTCAGTGCCGAAATGATATAAGCACCGGGTGCACATACATGGGGCAGTTTTCGACCGTCGCGCAGCGTACCGTATGACGAATAACCGCTTACGGTGTTGGCTTCCACATGGTTGAAACTTTCGCTACCGCCATCCAAAAGCGGCACGGTTGAGGCCGTAGTAGATGAACCTACAATGATTGTATTGAAACCACACGATGTTGAGCCCACGGATAGTTCGCTATCGGGCTGAGTAGGTGCTATCTTACTACTCAATGCTCTGAAATAAGTGTATTCGTCGTCGGCAGTAAGGTCGATACTCACACCGTCGTCGGCTCGTGCTTCCAAAACGACTGCATAGCGCGCCCAGCCATTGGTGTAACTCTCTGTGCATGTCATATTGTATTGCACCAACACCTCCGCCCGACCGCTATAGGGCGAGTAATCCGCAGCGATGCCAAATGCACCATTGAAATACTTGGCAAATTCGGTGTCGTTGGCGGCTTCTACGATAAGTTGGTGAATTTCTGCGGTTTGTCCAACCCATGGCGAGGAATACACATATTTACCATCCAATAAGTCCCATATTTTTAGTCGCATAATGCACCCACGTTCATCGGCCGACCATAAATCGGCATTACCCATAATCTTCATGCCGGTCCAATCAATCTTGTCGATGACGGCTGTAGCGATAGAGTCATTGTCGCCGGTGAAAGTGTGGCTGATATGCAGGTTATCTTCACCGCTATTACCTGCAGCAACAACTATCACGGCATCTTCACCGCATTTATCAAGGTATTGACAATATAAGTCTGTGCCATCGTGCGGGCCGATGTTGCTGCTGAGCGACAAATTCACTACCGCCGGGAGCCCTTGTGATTTAGCGTATGCAATTACATCTTCTACACCGGCTAATATTCCTGCATCATGAAGAATAGAAGTCGATGCCACTATAGTGGCGCCGGGCGCCACACCTCGATAATCGCCACCGGCTTCACCTCCGGCCATTATTCCGGCAACGTGAGTGGCATGTCCGTCGCGTGCATCATCTGTTATCCACGAGGCAATTTTGTCTGGGTCGTCCATCCGCTCGGCGCTACCTATCGTATCAATATAGTTGGTTATCAATTTCACTCTGTTGTTGAATGAGGCATGCCCCGGGTCAAAGCCTTTGTCGGAGAAGCCTACCACGACACCTTCGCCACGAAGCGAGCCTATTTCACCGACTCCGGCATACAAGACATCAACATTCGTCACTGCACGGGCCTTGAGCAGACGACCGCTTTGGCGCTTGCATAGTTCGGCTCGCTTGAGGCCGGCCACGCTGTTCAGACCGGATATAGCCTCCGGAGTCACCCAAGCCAACACCAAATTATCGCGCCGATTAAGCACAATCGTGCCCATCTCGCATAATTTATCCAGCGCATCATCATCCTCAATGTCTAAAATCATTGAATAAAATCGCGCTGCGCGGCTTTCATTTTGCCGGTTCATTGCTATTGCCAGCCGTGTCGCTGCATCGGTGATGCCGCACCACGCTCCGACAGCCATCAACGACATCAATATCAAGAGCACATTCTTGCGTAACATATCTTTATTCCTTGCTATTATTAAAATAGTCTGCGCGTAGTAGTCGCTTACACAATTCGCTTCGCTCTTTCAATTGAGTGGCGCTCAGTGGCTCTAATCCCGGACGCAAGGCACTTAGTCCCATCCCCGGCCAATAACCGCTATCACCTAAGCCCATCACATCGAGAAGGGTTGGATAGAAATCGAGTTGGGTAAGCTGACGGTCGGCAATGAACTTATGTGGTATGCCGGAATTTAATATAAATCCGGGTATGGAGGTGTTGAAGTGCAAATATGAATTATGATCGGCCACAATTGCTATTACAGAACGTTGGTAAATGCCTGATTGTTTGAGTCGTTCAAGAAATTGACCTAAACGCTTATCAGTTTCACGCGTGATTTCATAATAGTAGGCCAAAGACGGTTCAATCTGTCCGCTCTTTCTTATGGCGGTAGCATCTGCGTTTTCTGCAAAATACGGCTCATGCATTTGTACAGTTCCAATCATTGAGCAAAAAGGCTCGTCACACGACTTGATTACGTCGAAAGCCTTATCAAAAACGAGTTTGTCGCCATCTTTTATGCAAAACTCAGTAATATTATCGTAAATGCTGGTCAACCCCAACGATGTTAAATAGTTCTCGGCATTCCAAATCATCT
>SFNM01000152.1 GCA_004552725.1 Bacteroidales bacterium
TACTACGTCGTATCGGCGTGGGGTAAGACACCGCAAGAGGAGCATGTGCTGTTGGCGCTAGCGATCAAGGTGTTTTACGAGCATCCGCAAATAGCCGAGGGATTATTGCAGGGATATTCATTCCGTCAGAGGGAGATCATCGCGTTGCGTCCTGTAGAGGAGCCGAAATTTGGCTACGAGGAGACGATGTCGTTTTGGCGGAGCATGGGCGAGAAGGTTCGTCCGGCGGCGCAGTTCTGCGTATGGACATATTTAGATAGTGATAGGCGAAGCGATCCGATTCGCCGAACGTTTGATCGTTCTGTGAAGATGTCGGGTCAGTCGCATCGTTAGGCATAGGTTTCGAGACGCGAGTCGCGGAAATAGGGCAGGGGATGGTCCCCTGTCTACACATCAACCCGAGTGTTAATCACCGGAAAGGAATCAGGAGATCTCATGGCGTCGACGTATTTGTCACCAGGTGTTTATGTAGAAGAAGTTGATCGTGGTACGAAGCCGATCGAAGCGGCTGGTACGAATACCCTTGCCTTCTTGGGGGAGTGTTCGGTAGGTCCAGTTAATGAACCGATTCTCGTTACGAATTGGAGTCAGTTCACGAAGAACTTTGGCGATTTCCAGAACAGCGAGTATCTAGCACACGCAGTGTATGGATTCTTCAACAACGGCGGCGGTCGTGCATACATCGTCAACGTTGGTATGTGGGATCCGGAAAACAGCGTGGATCCGGATGGAGAGAAGATTGCCAGCAAGGCGGCGCTCTACACGGGTAAAGATAACGGTCCTGGTTCACGTTCCGGTTTGAAACTTCTGGAAGAAATCGATGATATTTCGTTGGTATGCGCGCCGGGTCAGACGGATCCTGCGATTCAGGATGCGCTTTTGAGCCACTGCGAAAACATGAAATATCGTTTTGCCATTCTCGACAGCCCCGAAACGATCGAAAAAGGTGGCGTGGACAGATTGCCCAAGCCGCGCGATTCGAAATTCGGTGCCTACTACTTCCCGTGGATCGAAGTTTACGATCCGCAGAAGGGCAATATCTATCAGCCGCCATCGGGCTACATGGCTGGTATTTATGCTCGCAGCGATACCGAGCGTGGTGTTCACAAAGCTCCGGCCAACGAACTCGTACGCGGTGCCTTGGGCTTGAAGTACAATGTGACGAAGGGCGAACAAGACATCCTCAACCCGAAAGGTATCAACTGCATCCGTTACTTCCGCAATCGCGGAATCCGCGTTTGGGGTGCTCGCACGATTTCGAGCGATCCTTCGTGGCGTTATATCAACGTCCGTCGTTTGTTCAACATGGTCGAGCAATCGATCGAGAACGGCACGCAATGGGTCGTGTTCGAACCCAACGATCAGTCGCTCTGGAAACGCGTTGAACGTACGATTACGGCCTTCTTGCTCCGCATTTGGCGCACGGGCGCATTCTTGGGTCAGACCCCGGAACAAGCCTTCTATGTCAAGTGCGACGAAGAGACGAACCCGCCCGAAGTCATCGACGCTGGCCAGCTCGTTTGCGAAGTCGGTATCTGCCCCGTGAAGCCCGCTGAATTTGTCATCTTCCGCATCGGCCAGATGGCCTCCGGCGGTGACGTTTCTGAATAATATTTGACTTTTTTTAACCCGTTTCCCGCTGCGCAATATCGCGCATCGGGGAACATAGAGTGTACAGTTTTAAGTGAGCCAGTGGTTTGGTGAGCTTAGGACACAACCAAAGGAGAGAGACTATGCCTAGTCGTCGTACAGATTTGGATCACGTTGGTGCTTACAACTTCAAAGTCGATATCAATGGCGTAACCGCTGGTTACTTCAAAGGTGTCGATGGTATCAACTGCGAACTCGAAGTCATCGAATTCCAGGATGGCGATGATTTGACGCTCCGTAAACGTCCGGGTCGTGCTAAATTCGGTGATGTCACCCTCAAGAAAGGTTACATCGTCACAGCCGACTTGCAAGAATGGTGGAACCAAGCGAAAGCTGGTCAGTATGTCCGTCGCGACATCTCCATCACGCTTAATGACAATGCCGGTGGCGAACTCCGTCGTTGGAACCTCTATGATTGCTGGCCCAAATCGTGGAAGATCAGCGCCCTCGATGGTAAAGGCAATGACGTCGTGACCGAAGAAATCACGTTCGTCGTTGAAAACCTCGAAATCGCCTAATTCCATTAGGTTTCGCTTAGCGATGAAGACTGGGATTTTTATCCCAGTCTTTTTTTTTGCCTTTTTTACCATTCTGTAGAGGGGGACTAGCGCCGCCCGGCGGAGCGTGCATTTTGACCATTTGGCTAATTGGGGACTAGCGCCGCTCGGCGGGCGGCGGAGCGTGCATTTTTTTTTGCCATTCTGTAGAGGGGGACTAGCGCCGCCCGGCAGGCGGCTGAACGTCCTCTTTTTGCCATTTTGCGGATGTTGGGGACTGGTACGACGGGGGGGGGGGCGATGACAATCGTCGCTGGAAGGTATCAGAAACTTGCGAAACTATCTGTTTTTTGCTTTATAAAGCAGGCTTTAGCGTACGAATTGGGGGAACTGTGTACAAAGCGTTGTGAAGGTCCCGCTTGTTTCGCTTTTTTAGGGAGAAGGAATCGATGAATCGTAAGTTTTGGGTGTTAGGCTTTTTGGCATCGGCGTGTTTCTTTGGGTGTTCGGAGGGCGACGATAAAGGCCTGTTGCCGAGCACAGGTTGCAATAACAATGGCGTATTGGACGCAGGCGAAATTTGCGATGGAACGTTGTTTGCGACGGGGAAGCGCGTTTGCCCCGAAGGGAAAGTGCTCGCCGAGGGCAAAACGGTCGAAAACATTACGTGTTCGAATACATGTACGGTCGTGACCGAAGGTGTATGCGTAGATTCTGTGCCGGAT
>SFNM01000004.1 GCA_004552725.1 Bacteroidales bacterium
CGTCTATATGTATCACTCCGCATCCTTTAACTATTGGCTGTATCCACTGGAACCTTACGGTGGCCAACCGCCGTTTTATCGTAGAAGGACTCAGACCAGTTCCCGCACTTATCTGGGCACTGTTTGCTTACCGTGAAGATACATCTCCCAGATGTAATCTGTTGTTATTTCTCGGCCTCCACTGAAACGATGACCACACGCCATGCACTTGTATCGTTGGACACTTTTACGAGTACCATCCTTCTTTACAATGGGGGAATTGCATATTGGGCATTTTTTTTGTTCATAATGCGATTTTAAGATTTTCAAATACGCAAAGTTACTGAATATCAATTAAACAGCTACACTATTGGCACCCGTTTTGACCTATAGCGTAGCGTTTTATGATTTTTGAGCCTTTTCAGCACCCGTTTTGACCCATAAGTCAAAAAAACACTCGCCCTCGCGCGCAAAAAAGTATAACCGCAGAAATCGTGTCAAAAGTCTATTCAAAATTACAAGTAGTGCCGCGGCTTGCTGCGGCACTACTTGTTGACACCTGATTATCAATAAATTATATACTATCTTCCTGCTAAAGCTCCCGTTCTACTGTGAATACCTTGCACGCTTTGTCTCATACAACGACTTTTGGCTTTCTTCCTTTTTGACAGATCTGTCAACCAAATTTGGCGAATGAACCAAATTTTTGGGTAATTTTTCTGCGAGTGGGAAATGGCAAAGCCGCCCTTGAGGGGGCGGCTTTGCGGGTATTGATGTGGGTTGGGGCTTATTCGGCAGCGGGTGCTTCTGCAGCAGGAGCCTCAGTAGCAGGTGCTTCTGCAGCGGGTGCAGCAGCTTTGCGACGGCTGCGGCGGGTTTTGCTCTTGGCTGCGCCGGCTTCTTTGAGCATTGCTTCGTTGTAGTCAACGAGTTCGATGAAGCAGGTTTTGGCGTTGTCACCGAGACGGTTGCCGGTTTTGAGGATACGGGTGTAGCCACCGGGACGTTCAGCGATTTTTTGAGCGATTTCTTGGAAGAGTTCTTTGACGGCTTCCTTGCTTTGGAGGTAAGAGAAGACTACACGGCGGTTGGCCATGGTGTCGTTCTTGGCACGGTTGATGATGGGCTCAGCGTACACGCGCAGGGCTTTGGCTTTGGCCAAAGTGGTGAAGATGCGTTTGTGGAGGATGAGCGAGATGGTCATGTTAGCCAGCAGGGCGTCGCGGTGAGCTTTTTTGCGGCTAAGGTGATTGAATTTTTTATTGTGTCTCATCGGAGTTTACTCTTTATCTAATTTGTAACGTGAAATATCCATTCCGAACGACAGCCCGAGTGTGGTAAGGAGTTCTTCGAGCTCGGTGAGTGATTTTTTGCCGAAGTTGCGGAATTTGAGCAGGTCGGTTTTGTTGAACACGACCAGTTCTGCAAGGGTTTCTACCTCGGCGCTCTTAAGGCAGTTGAGAGCACGGACTGAGAGGTCCATGTCGGTGAGTTTCGATTTGAGAAGTTGGCGCATGTGCAGTACTTCTTCGTCGAATTCTTCGCCGCTTTCGTTTTCCTTGATTTCGAGTGTGATCTTCTCGTCGGAGAAGAGCATGAAGTGGTAAATCAGGATTTTAGCTGCTTCTTTGAGAGCGTCTTTGGGGTGGATCGAACCGTTTGTAATGATTTCGAGGGTGAGTTTATCGTAGTCGGTTTTTTGGTCTACGCGGAAGTTTTCAACGGTGTACTTAACGTTTTTGATGGGGGTGTAGATGGAGTCGATGGCGATGGTGTCGATGTCGTCGTTAGGGTTGACATTTTCTTCGGCGGGGATCCAGCTACGGCCTTTGTTGATAGTTAAGGTGATGTTGAAGCTTGCTTTGGAGTCCAAGTGACAGATCACAAGGTCGGGGTTCATAACTTCGAACCCGGAGAGGACCTTGCTAATGTCGCCGGCTGTGAATACATCAGTGCCCGAAACGTTAATAGTAACCCTCTCGGTGTCGGTATCTTCAACTTTTTGTTTGAGGTCGACCTGTTTGAGGTTGAGGATGATGTTGGTGACATCTTCCTTCACACCGGGGATGGTATCGAATTCGTGTTTTACGCCGTCGATTTTGATTGATGAGATGGCGTAACCTTCTAAGGAAGAGAGGAGTACACGACGCAGGGCGTTGCCTACGGTGATACCATAGCCGGGTTCCAGGGGCTTGAACTCAAACTTGCCGTGGAAGTTGTCGGCTTCGAGCATGAGGACTTTGTCGGGTTTCTGGAATGCTAAAATAGCCATGGATCTGATGTATTGAAAGATTATTACTTGGAGTACAACTCGACGATAAGTTGTTCTTTGATGTTTTCGGGGATGTCGCTGCGTTCGGGCAGGTGGAGGAATTTACCGCTGCGGGTAGCTTCGTCCCATTCAATCCAAGGATACTTGGAGTGGTTGAAGCCGGCGAGGCAGTCGGAGATTACTTCGAGGGATTTGGATTTTTCGCGCACACCAATCACGTCGCCGGGTTTCACTTCGTAAGAAGGGATGTTAACGACGCCACCGTTGACCACAATGTGGCGGTGGAGCACGATTTGGCGAGCAGCGGCACGGGTGGGAGCGATGCCGAGGCGGTAAACTACGTTGTCGAGGCGTGCTTCAAGGAGTTGGAGCAGGATGACACCGGTTACACCTTTGAGACGTGAGGCCTTGTTGTAAAGGTTGCGGAATTGTTTTTCCAAAACGCCGTAGGTGTATTTTGCTTTTTGTTTTTCGCGAAGTTGGACACCGTACTCCGAGGTTTTGCGGCGCTTGTTTTGGCCGTGTTGGCCGGGGGGGAAGTTGCGACGCTGGAGCACTTTGTCTTCGCCGAAGATGGGCTCGCCGAATTTGCGGGCGATTTTGGTCTTGGGACCTGTATATCTTGCCATTGTTTTAAAAATCAGTTTGTGTTCGGAGGTGGTTGAGCAGCGATGGTTGCAGGTGGGTCGTCTACGAAGGCGGGTCTGCGGTGGCGGCCGAGTCAGGGGTCAAGGTGTTGGCTGCGGCTCTGTCCCAAGGGGCTCAAGGTGGTCCGAGGTTTGAATAGAAAGTTGTTGATTGAACTAAAAGTGAAAGTAGAGAAGCATCTGTCCGTCAGCCGCGAAAGCTCGCGACAGATGTCGGAACTGATTATTAAACTCTTCTACGTTTGGGGGGACGGCAGCCGTTGTGAGGCAGGGGAGTAACGTCGATAATTTCGACTACTTCGATGCCGGCACCGTGGATGGTGCGGATGGCTGATTCGCGGCCGTTGCCGGGACCTTTGACGTAGGCTTTTACTTTGCGCAGGCCGAGGTCGTAAGCGACCTTGGCGCAGTCTTGTGCTGCCATTTGTGCGGCGTAGGGAGTGTTCTTTTTGGAACCGCGGAAGCCCATTTTGCCGGCAGAGGACCATGAAATCACTTGGCCTTCGCTATTGGCTAAGCACACGATGATGTTGTTGAAAGACGAATGAACGTGGAGTTGGCCTTCAGCACCAACTTTGACGTTTCTCTTCTTTGCTGCGACTGTCTTTTTTGCCATATTCGTTTATTATTTAGTTGCTTTCTTTTTGTTAGCGACGGTTTTCTTGCGGCCTTTGCGGGTACGCGCATTGTTTTTGGTAGATTGGCCGCGAACGGGGAGGCCGAGACGGTGGCGGATACCACGGTAGCAACCGATATCCATCAGTCGCTTGATGTTGAGCTGGATTTCGGAGCGGAGGTCGCCTTCTACTTTGTAGTCGGAGCTGATTACTTCGCGCACTTTGGCGGCTTGCGCATCGGTCCAGTCTTGCACCTTGATGTTTACATCTACGCCGGCTTTTTCGAGGATGCTGCGAGCGGCGCTGCGTCCGATGCCGAAGATGTAGGTCAAGGCGATTTCACCTCGTTTGTTTTGGGGGAGGTCAACACCCACTATACGTATTGCCATAAATTACTGGTATTTTTTCTGCAAAAATAACGGAATTATCCTTGACGTTGTTTGTTCTTGGGGTTTTTCTTGTCGATCACATAGAGACGTCCTTTGCGACGCACGATTTTGCTGTCGGCAGAACGTTTTTTGATGGAGGCTCGTACTTTCATCTTTTCTTTTAGTTATTTAGAGTTCAATTTTATTTGTAACGGAATGCAATTCGGCCTTTGGTAAGGTCGTAAGGAGTCATTTCCACGCGCACTTTGTCGCCGGGGAGGATTTTGATGTAGTGCATACGCATTTTCCCGGAGATGTGGGCGGTGATTTCGTGGCCATTTTCGAGTTCAACGCGGAACATAGCGTTGGAGAGTGCTTCGATAATGGTGCCGTCGACTTCGATTGCTGTTTGTTTTGCCATACTAATGATTAGTTGAAACGGTCTTCAATTGCCTGGTGAATGTAGTCGAAAGTGGTGAGGACGTGGGTTTGGTTGTCCAGCAGAGCGAGGGTGTGCTCGTAGTGGGCGGAGGGTTTGCGGTCGCGGGTGCGACATGTCCAACCGTCCGACTCGATAACGATGTTGCGCGAGCCGAGGTTGATCATTGGCTCGATGCAGAGGCACATACCGTTGCGCAGGGCGGGGCCGGTGCCGCGTCGTCCGTAGTTGGGTACCTCGGGGCTTTCGTGCATGTGGCGGCCGATGCCGTGTCCGCACATTTCGCGCACAACGGAGTAGCCGCGTTTTTCGCAGTAGGTTTGTACGGCGTTGGCGATGTCGCCTACGCGGTGGCCTACTTTGCATGCTTCGATGCCTACGTAGAGGCTTTCGCGGGTGGTGCGACAGAGTTGCATCACTTCGTCGGCCACGTTACCTACAGCGAATGTGTAGCACATATCGCCCATGAAGCCGTTGAGTTCTACTACGGTGTCGATGCCCACGATGTCGCCGTCGCGCAGAGCATAGTTGGAGGGGAAGCCGTGAACCACGGTTTCGTTCACTTCGATACAAAGTGTACCCGGAAATCCTTCGTACCCTAAGCAAGCAGGCTTGCCACCATTGTCGCGAATGAATTCGCGGGCAATGGTGTCGAGCTTGCGTGTGGTGACGCCGGGAGCAATCCATCGGGCCACTTCGCCCATAGTGCGCGACACTAAGTCGGCAGCGGGGCGCATGGCTTCGATTTCGTCCGGGGTTTTAAGATATATCATTGATTTATCTTGTTGGTTCAGGCAATTAATTGCAATTTAATCAGTAGGCAGAGCCGGTGGTACGGCCTTTGATGCGACCTTCTTTCATGAGGCCATCGTAATGGTGCATATTGAGGTGCGCTTCGATTTGTTGGAGGGTATCGAGTACTACGCCAACCATAATGAGCAGTGAGGTACCGCCGAAGAATTGGGCGAAGTTTTGCGACACACCGAAGAAGCGGGCAAAAGCAGGCATGATAGCAACGATGCCGAGGAAGATTGAGCCGGGCAGTGTGATGCGCGACATAATGGCGTCGATGTATTCAGCAGTTTTTTTGCCGGGTTTTACACCTGGGATGAAGCCGTTGTTGCGTTTCATGTCTTCAGCCATTTGAGTGGGGCGCACTGTGATGGCGGTGTAGAAGTATGTGAATGCAACAATCATCAGGAAGAAGAGCAGGTTGTACCAAAATGAGTTGATATCGGTGAAAGCGCGCAGGAATGATGTGCTGTCGGTATTGAAGCCGGTAAGTGTCATGGGGATAAACATGATTGCTTGGGCGAAGATGATGGGCATCACACCGGCTGCGTTGACTTTCAAGGGGATGTATTGGCGTTGGCCGCCGTATTGGCGGTTGCCGATAATGCGTTTAGCATATTGCACGGGTACTTTGCGGGTGCCTTGTACCAGAAGCACTGCTCCGACAGTAACGGCGAAGAGCATCACTACTTCAACGATGAACATCACCAAGCCGCCTTGGCCGGTAGCGCTACCGGGCATACGGGTTTGAAGTTCTACGCCCAGGGAGGGGAGCAGACGAGCGATGATACCGATGAGGATGATGAATGAGATACCGTTGCCGATGCCGCGGTCGGTGATACGTTCACCGAGCCAGAGGATGAACATGGCGCCGGCGGCGAGGATCAGTGTGAGATATGCTACGTCCCAGAAACCGAAATGCAGTGTCGACACGTTTGCTACTTGCGCTTGGAGGTTGAGCAGGTAGGCGGGTGCTTGGAGCACGAGAATCAGCACTGTAAGATAGCGGGTATACTGATTGAGTTTTTGGCGACCACTCTCGCCCTCGCGTTGGAGTTTTTGGAACGAGGGAAGAATCATACCGCACAGTTGGATCACGATGCTTGCAGTGATGTAAGGCATGATACCGAGTGCGAATACGGATGCTTGGGAGAAGGCGCCACCCGAGAACATATCGAGCAGTTGCATCAGGCCGCTTTTGTTGGTAAACTCACCGAGTGCTTTGATGGCCTCGGGCGAAATACCGGGGAGGACAACAAAGCAACCAAGGCGATACACGAACACCAAGCCGAGAGTGATGAGCAAGCGCTTGCGAAGCTCTTGTATACTCCAGATATTTTTAAGGGTGTCGACGAATCTCATTATTTTTCGATTTTAGAGATGGAGCCACCGGCGGCTTCGATAGCGGCTTGAGCAGCTTTGGAGAAAGCGTGAGCTTCTACGGCTATCGCAGAGGTGATGGCACCATTGGCCAATATTTTAACACGTTGGCTGCGGGAGATGAAGCCTGCAGCTTGGAGTTCGGCCACGCCAACCTTGGTGAGGTTTTTGGCTTCAGCAAGGGATTGGATGAGGTCGAGATTGATAGCTTTGTATTCTACGCGATTAATGTTTTTGAAGCCCCATTTGGGGAGACGGCGTTGCAGAGGCATTTGACCGCCTTCAAAACCGATTTTGCGTTTGTAGCCGCTGCGCGATTTAGCGCCTTTGTGGCCACGGGTTGATGTGCCGCCTTTGCCGGAGCCCGGGCCGCGACCAATGCGAGTGGAACGAGTTACAGAACCGGCAGCGGGTTGTAAGTTGCTTAAATCCATAGTTCGTAAGTATTTATGCGTTGGTCACTTCTACGAGGTGGCGAACAGCGTTAACCATACCCATCACGTCGGGGGTGTTTTCTTTCACTACCGAGTGATGCATTTTTTTAAGACCGAGAGCATCGAGAGTGCTTTTTTGCACTTTGGGGCATTTGATGCGGCTTTTTATCTGGGTGATTTTGATTTTTGCCATAGTTGTGTAGTGCTTTATCAAATTAGCCTTTGAATACTTGTTCTACCGAGATACCGCGGTTTTGAGCCACTTGAGCGGGCGAGCGCATTTCGCCGAGGGCGGCGATGGTGGCTTTTACCAAGTTGTGGGGGTTCGAGGAGCCTTTGCTCTTGGCGAGGACGTCGGTGATGCCTACGCTTTCGAGCACGGCGCGCATAGCACCACCGGCTTTAACGCCGGTACCGTGGGAAGCGGGTTTGAGGATGATGCGGGAGCCGCCGAACTTGGCCACTTGTTCGTGGGGGATAGTGCCGCGGTGCACGGGAACTTTGATGAGGTTTTTCTTTGCAGACTCAACGCCTTTGGCGATAGCTGCTTGCACTTCGTTGGCTTTGCCAAGGCCCCAACCTACGATGCCGTCTTCATTGCCTACAACGACGATGGCAGCGAAAGTGAAAGCACGGCCACCTTTGGTTACTTTGGTAACGCGGTTGATGGCAACGAGACGATCTTTGAGTTCGAGATCGTTGGTGGATTTTACACGATTATTCTTTGTAGCCATATCGTTTAGAATTTAAGACCGCCTTTGCGGGCAGCGTCGGCGAGGGATTTAACACGACCGTGGAAGAGGTAACCGTTGCGGTCGAAAACTACTTCAGTGATGCCGGCTTCGAGGGCTTTTTTAGCGATTGCTTCGCCCACGGCAGCAGCGATTTCGATTTTGGTGCCTTGTTCGATGCCTTTGGAGGAGGTGGCAACAAGGGTTTTGCCGGCGAGGTCGTCGATGAGCTGTACGTAGATTTGTTTGTTGCTACGGAAGACAGTCATGCGGGGACGGGTAGCAGTGCCGGAGATGCGGCCGCGGATGCGAGCCTTGATTTTATTTCTTCTGTCTATCTTGGAGATCATGATGGTGTCAATTTATTTATTTGGCACCGGCAGTCTTGCCGGATTTACGACGAATAACTTCGCCAACAAACTTGATACCTTTGCCCTTGTAGGGTTCGGGCTTACGCAGGGAGCGGATCTTGGCACATACTTGGCCCAGGAGTTGCTTGTCGTCGCTGGTGAGGATAATCAGAGGGTTTTTGTTACGTTCTGATTTAGCTTCGACTTTCACTTCGGGGGGAAGTTTGATATATATTGCGTGAGAGAAACCGAGCGAGAGTTCGAGCACTTGGCCGTTGGCTGTTGCGCGGTAACCTACGCCTACTAATTCCATTTCTTTGCGGTAGCCTTCAGATACACCGACAACCATGTTGTGGATCAGAGCGCGATAGAGGCCGTGGAGGGCGCGGTGTTCGCGGTCGTCGCTGGGACGGGTCACGTGTACGTGGCCGTCTTCGATGGTGACGTTGATGTCGGGGTTGATTTCTTGTTGGAGGCTGCCGTTTTTGCCTTTTACGGTTACTACATGGTCTTTAACCTCTACAGTAACTCCGGCAGGGATTGCGATGGGTGCTTTACCTATACGTGACATTGTTCTGTTTGTTTAGAGATTAATAGATGTAGCATAATACTTCGCCGCCTACTTTGAGTTCGGCTGCTTTTTTGTTGGTCATCACACCGCGAGAGGTGCTCAGGATTGCGATACCGAGGCCGTTGAGCACGCGGGGCATGTCTTTGTAGCCGGTGTATTGGCGCAAACCGGGGCGTGATACGCGGCGGAGGCCTTTGATGGCGTTGACGCGGTCAACGGGATCGTACTTGAGGGCGATCTTGATGGTGCCGGCGGGTGTAGCGTCGTCCATGAACTTATAGTTCAAGATGTAGCCCTGTTCAAAGAGAATCTTAGTGATTTCTTTTTTCAAGTTTGAGGCGGGGATCTCTACCACGCGGTGGTTGGCTTTGATAGCGTTCCTCAATCTTGTAAGGTAATCTGCTATAGGATCTGTCATTTGATTGTAATTTGTTTAAATTAATAGGGAGTGGCCCTACAATATTTAATTCTCTGTTTGTTTTGTTTAAAAGTATGGAAGCCGACAGCGCGTTTGGCTGAGAGAACCGCGGATAGCGGTGGAAGGTGGAGTCGACCACGTGCTGTACGGGGCTTCCGAATGGGTATGCTCGCTAAGTGTAAGCGGTGACGGAGTTTTAACGACTCACTCCGTGGATTACCAGCTTGCTTTCTTAACGCCGGGGATGAGGCCTGCCGAAGCCATTTCGCGGAATTGGATACGGCTCAGGCCGAATTGGCGCATGTATCCTTTGGGACGTCCGGTGATGGAGCAACGGTTGTGCAGGCGCACGCGTGAGGCGTTTTTGGGCAGAAGTTGAAGGGCTTGGTATGCTTCGTAGTCGCCGGCAGCCTTGAGAGCGGCTTTGCGTTCGGCGTATTTGGCTACGAGTTTAGCGCGCTTCACTTCGCGGGCTTTCATTGATTCTTTTGCCATAGTGCCTTGGGATTATTTCTTTTCGTTCTTGAAGGGGAGACCGAAGAGTTTGAGCAGAGCGTAGCCTTCTTCGTCGGTGTTGGCCGAGGTGACGAAGGTGATGTTCATACCCATGAGTTTGTTGATGTTATCGATGTTAATCTCCGGGAAGATGATTTGCTCGGTGATGCCGAGGGTGTAGTTGCCACGGCCATCGAGACGACCTTCGATACCTTTGAAGTCGCGGATACGGGGAAGAGCCACGCGGATCAGACGTTCAAGGAATTCGTACATACGTTCGCGGCGGAGTGTTACACGCACGCCGATGGGCATTTTTTTACGAACTTTGAAGTTTGAGATGTCTTTGCGCGAGAGTGTAGCAACGGCTTTTTGGCCGGTGATAGCGGTAAGTTCGTTGATGGCGATGTCGATGAGTTTTTTGTCTTGAGTAGCTTCGCCAATGCCTTGGTTGATAACGATTTTTTCAAGGCGGGGAACCTGCATCACGGTGTGGTAGCCGAATTCCTTGGTCAGGGCGGGGACGATGCGGTCCTTATAATCTTTGCTAAGTGTGGTTTCCATTATTTAATCTCCTGTCCTGATTTTTTAGCGATACGAACCGATTTGCCATCTTCGCGACGGAGAGCGATGCGGGTGGGTTTGCCGCTCTTGGGGTCGATAAGGGCGAGGTTCGAGAGGTGAATAGATGCTTCTTTTTTTACCAAGCCGCCTTGGGGATATTGAGCGGTAGGTTTGGTGGCTTTGGTGACCATGTTGCAGCCTTCAACGATGGCGCGACCTTTGGTGCGGTCGATTGCGAGCACGCGGCCTGTTGCACCGCGGTCGTCGCCTGCCAGAACGTAGACTGTGTCACCCTTTTTGATATGTAATTTGATCATTACTTTGCGTTGTTAATAGGTTTGACTTAGAGTACTTCGGGGGCAAGCGAAACAATCTTCATGTTGGTAGCGCGCAACTCGCGAGCCACAGGGCCGAAGATGCGGGTGCCACGAATTTCACCGGCGTTGTTGAGCAAAACGCAGGCGTTGTCGTCGAAGCGGATGTAAGAGCCGTCGGCACGACGGATTTCTTTTTTGGTGCGAACGACGATAGCCTTCGATACAGTGCCTTTTTTTACGTCGGAACTGGGGATGACGCTCTTAACGGAGACAACGATGATGTCGCCTACCGATGCATAGCGTCGACCGGTGCCGCCGAGCACGTGGATGCACAGGGCTTCTTTGGCGCCGGAGTTGTCGGCTACGGTTAAACGGGATTCAGTCTGTATCATTGTTATTTAACTTTTTCGATGATTTCTACTAAGCGCCATCTTTTGGTTTTGCTCAAGGGGCGGGTTTCCATCAGGCGCACGGTGTCGCCGACGCTACATTCGTTGTTTTCGTCGTGAGCGTGGTATTTTTTCGACTTTTGCACGAATTTACCATAAATGGGGTGTTTTTCTTTCCATTTGATGGTAACGGTGATGGTTTTGTCGCCTTTATTGCTCGAAACAACCCCGATGCGCTCTTTACGTAAGTTTCTCTTTTCCATTTTTACTGGTGGGGGTTATTGGTTTTTAAGTTCACGCTGACGCAACTCGGTTTTTACGCGGGCGATCATGCGTCGGTCGGCGGTTATCTTAGCGGGGTTGTCCAGGGGCGAAACAGCGTGGTTGACCTTGAGTTGGAGGTATTCGCGCTCCATTTGGGCCAAGCGTTCCTGAAGGTCGGCGGTGCTAAGTTCTTTGATTTCTTCTTTTTTCATATTGCTTAGACGTTTTGGGTGGGATCATAGTCGCGACGAACCACGAATTTGGTCACCACGGGAAGCTTTTGAGCGGCGAGGCGCAGTGCTTCTTTGGCGATGTCGTAGCTTACGCCTTCGACTTCGATGATAATGCGACCGGGAGTAACGGGTGCTACGAAACCTTCGGGCGAACCTTTACCTTTACCCATGCGGACTTCGGCAGGTTTCTTGGTGATAGGTTTATCGGGGAAGATACGGATCCAGATTTGACCCTGACGTTGCATGTGACGTGTCACCGCAATACGAGCGGCTTCGATTTGGCGGCCGGTAATCCATTTGGATTCGAGGGTCTTGATGCCAAAGGAGCCGAAAGCCAACTGGTTGCCGCGCTGGGCGATGCCTTTCATGCGGCCTTTTTGCTGGCGACGGAATTTTGTTTTTTTAGGTGCTAACATTTTTGTTTAGTTGGCTTAACGGGTTTAACGGTTGTTTTTAGCACGACGGAAGCCTCCACGACGGGGAGCACCGGCTGCGGCTGCAGGACGGTTTTCTTTGGGTGCTGCGGTGAATTGGGGTGCGAGGTCGCGTTTGCCGTAAACTTCGCCACGGCAAATCCACACTTTTACACCGATTACACCTACTTTGGTGTGGGCTTCTACTTGAGCGTAGTCGATGTCGGCGCGGAGGGTGTGCAGAGGTGTACGACCTTCTTTGAACATTTCGCTACGGGCAATTTCGGCGCCGTTGAGACGGCCGGATACTTGCACTTTAATGCCTTCGGCACCGGCGCGCATGGTGCTTGCTACAGCCATCTTGATGGCGCGGCGGTATGCCACTTTGCCTTCGATTTGGCGAGCGATGCCTGCTCCTACGATTTGTGCGTCGAGTTCGGGGCGTTTCACTTCGTGCACGTTGATTTGCACGTCTTTGTCGGTGATTTTGCTGAGCTCTTTTTTGAGGGCTTCAACATCTTGGCCGCCTTTACCGATAATCAAGCCGGGGCGGGAGGTGCACACGGTGATTGTAATCAGTTTGAGCGAGCGTTCGATTACTACGCGCGACACGCTGCATTTAGCCAAGCGGACGTTGAGGTATTCGCGCAGTTTATAATCTTCGAGGATGTTGGCGGGATATTTGCCTTTTTCCGACCAGTTGGAGTCCCAACCGCGGATTACACCCAGGCGATTGCTGATTGGATTAACTTTCTGTCCCATGGTTATTTAGCGTTGTCGATGGTATCTACGATGATTGTAACGTGGTTGGAGCGTTTGCGGATGCGGTAACCA
Source organism: Bacteroidales bacterium (assembly GCA_004552725.1). Lineage (GTDB taxonomy): Bacteria > Bacteroidota > Bacteroidia > Bacteroidales > Muribaculaceae > CAG-873. Next base: position 12,505 of record SFNM01000004.1, read on the forward strand.
CGGCCTTGGGGAGCGGGACGCAGGCGTTTGAGCATGGGGGCGCAGTCTACGAAGATGGTGCTTACGCAGAGTTCGCCGCTTTCGGCTTTGCGTTCGTTTTTGGCTTCCCAGTTGGCGATAGCGCTGCGGAGGAGCTTTTCTACTCGCTGAGCAGCTTCTTTATTTGAGAATTTGAGGAGACCGAGGGCATGGAACACTTCTTTGCCGCGTACCATGTCGGCCACCAAGCGCATTTTGCGGGGGGAAGTGGGCACATTGTGCAACTTTGCGAAGGCTACGTTGCGTTGTGCCTCTTTGCGCTTTTCGGCGGATTGTCTTTTTCTTACACCCATTTTATCTTTCTTTTTTATATTCGAGATTTGTTAACGGGGCCCTTGATTATTTTTTCTTGTTGCCGGCGTGACCGCGGAAGGTGCGAGTGGGAGCAAATTCACCGAGTTTGTGGCCTACCATATTTTCGGTCACATATACGGGGATGAATTTGTTGCCATTGTGTACAGCGAAGGTGTGACCTACGAATTCGGGGGCGATCATCGATGCGCGGCTCCAAGTTTTGATTACTTGGGATTTGCCCGAGGCGGTCATAGCTTCGACCTTCTTTTCGAGTTTAACGCTGATAAAGGGTCCTTTTTTTAATGAACGGCTCATAATTACTTAATTTATCAGATTACTTTTTGCGTCTTTCGATGATGTACTTCGACGAATGTTTCTTGGGAGCGCGTGTCTTCAGGCCCTTAGCGTACAAGCCCTTGCGCGAACGGGGATGGCCACCGGAAGCGCGACCTTCACCACCGCCCATGGGGTGATCAACAGGGTTCATAACAACGCCGCGGTTGCGAGGACGACGACCTAACCAGCGTGAACGGCCGGCTTTGCCGCTTTGTTCCAGCGAGTGTTCGCTGTTGCCTACAACGCCTACGGTGGCTTTGCATGCGGCGAGCACTTTGCGGGTTTCGCCCGAGGGTAATTTGATAATAGCGTAATTGCCTTCGCGCGAGATGAGTTGCGCGAATGTGCCGGCGGAGCGAGCCATGAAAGCGCCTTGACCCGGACGGAGCTCGATGTTGTGGATCAGAGTGCCGACAGGGATTTTGCTCAGGGGGAGGGCGTTGCCTACTTCAGGTGCAACGTCTTCGCCGGAGATGACGCTTTGGCCCACGATGAGGCCGTTGGGTGCAATGATGTAGCTCTTGGAGCCGTCTACGTAGTACAGCAGAGCGATACGAGCCGAACGGTTGGGATCGTATTCGATTGACTTCACTACGGCAGGTACTCCATCTTTGTTTCTCTTGAAGTCGATGAAGCGATACTTGCGCTTGTGCCCACCACCAAGGTAGCGAGTGGTGAGGTGACCTTCGGCGTTACGGCCGCCGGTGGCGCGTTTTCCGACTGTAAGAGACTTTTCCGGTGTAGTAGCAGTGATGGTACCTTTGAATACACCGATAACCTTGTGTCGTTGGCCCGGAGTGGTGGGCTTAAATTTTCTTACTGCCATTGTTATTATTAGATGTTGCTAAAAAAGTCGATGTTTTCGCCTTCTTTTACGGTTACAAAGGCTTTCTTCCAGCGAGCGGTGTTGCCGCGAAGAAGACCGCTTTTGGTCCAACGTGATTTATTCTTAGCGCGCATAACGGCGGTGTTCACTTTAACCACTTTCACGCCATAGAGGCTTTCGACCAATTGTTTGATCTCGCCTTTACCGGCGTCGACGGAAACGGCAAAAGTGTAGCAATTAAGCTTTTCGCTAAGCTTAGTTGCCTTCTCAGTGAGAATGGGTTTGATTGTGATTTCCATTTCTTGTTCCTTCGATTAGGTGATTAGAGTTTGTTAAGAATTTCAACGCTGGCTTCGTTTACCACGATGGCGTTGTTGTTCATGATTACATAAGTGCAGAGGTCGGATGCATTTGCGATTTTTGCATTCGGCACATTGCGGACTGACAAAGTTACGTTTTTTTCTGCACCTGACAAAACCAAGAGCACTTTTTTGCCTTCGATTTTAATATCTTTAGCAAATTTTATGAATTCTTTAGTTTTGTGTGTATCGAATGTGAAGTTTTCAACCACGATAATTTGGCCTGCGGCTGCTTTCACTGACAGTGCGCTACGACGTGCCAAGGCTTTGAGTTTGCGGTTGAGTTTGAAGCGGTAATCGCGGGGACGGGGACCAAACACACGGCCACCGCCTACCAGTACGGGCGAGTTGATGTCGCCGATACGAGAGCCGCCGCCACCTTTTTGCTTGTGGAGCTTGCGGGTGGAGCCGCTTACTTCGCTACGTTCTTTGGATTTGTGGGTACCTTGGCGCTGGTTAGCCAGGTATTGCTTAACGTCGAGATAGATGGCGTGTTCGTTTGCTTCGATGCCGAACACCTCGTCGTTGAGGATGGCTTTGCGGCCGGTATCCTTACCTTCTTTTGTTAAAATTGCGACTTCCATTTTATTTCTCAATTAAGACGATTGAACCTTTGCTACCGGGGATAGAACCCTTGATCATTAACACGTTGTGTTCGGCAATCACTTTCACCACTTGCAGGTTTTGTACAGTGACGCGTTGGTTGCCCATTTGGCCGGCCATACGCATGCCTTTGAACACTTTTGCGGGATAGGAGCAGGCACCGATTGAACCGGGCGCGCGAAGACGGTTGTGTTGGCCGTGTGTGGTTTGGCCTACGCCGCCGAAGCCGTGGCGTTTTACTACGCCTTGGTAGCCTTTACCTTTGGAGGTTCCTACGATGTCGACGAAGTCGCTTTCGGTGAAGAAATCTACACCAATCACGTCGCCTACTTTGTAGGCCTCACCAAACCCTTTGAACTCGGCCAAGTGGCGCTTGGGTGCAACACCGGCTTTGGCGAAGTGGCCTAATTCGGGCTTTGTGCAGTGCTTTTCTTTTGCATCTTCAAAGCCGAGTTGGATAGCCTCGTAGCCGTCGTTCTCGACGGTTTTCACCTGTGTTACTACGCAAGGACCTACTTCGATAACAGTGCACGGTATGTTTTTACCGTCGGCACTGAAAACGGATGTCATTCCGATTTTTTTTCCAATTAATCCTGGCATTTCTTTGTTTGTTTATTGATTTAGATGAAGTGTCTTTTTGTTGGGAAAAAGTGAGAGGAGAGATGGAGGATTGTGGGTTATCACACTTTGATTTCTACTTCCACGCCGCTGGGAAGCTCGAGTTTCATCAGAGCGTCTACGGTTTTGGCGGTAGAGTTGTGGATGTCAATCAGACGTTTGTATGAAGAGAGTTGGAACTGCTCGCGGGCTTTTTTGTTTACGAAAGTGGAGCGGTTCACTGTGAAGATGCGTTTGTGGGTGGGCAGTGGAATTGGGCCGCTGATCACCGCGCCGGTAGCCTTCACAGTCTTTACGATTTTTTCAGCCGATTTGTCGACCAAGTTGTGATCGTAAGATTTGAGTTTGATGCGAATTTTTTGGCTCATATTGTTGTTCTTTTTTATTTTTTATTTGAGAAGGTCTACGCGGCCTTGGCATTCGGTGAGTACGTTGCGAGCGATGGAGGTGGATACTTCAGCGTAGTGCGAGAACGACATGGTGGAGGTTGCACGGCCCGAGGTGATGGTACGAAGTGCGGTTACATAACCGAACATTTCGGCCAAGGGGGCTTTTGCTTTCACCACGCGGGCACCGGAGCGGCTGGTTTCCATGCCTTCCACTTGACCGCGACGTTTGTTGAGGTCGGAGATTACATCACCCATCGATTCTTCGGGGGTCACCACTTCAATCTTCATGATAGGTTCGAGCAGCACCGGACCGGCTTGTTCGCACGCTTTCTTGAAGGCTTGGATGGCGCAGAGTTCGAACGAGAGTTGGTCGGAGTCTACGGGGTGGAACGAACCGTCGATTACGGTCACTTTGAGTTGTTCCACGGGGAAGCCGGCCAATACACCATTCTTCATTGCGTTGGTGAAACCTTTTTGGATGGAGGGAATGAATTCTTTAGGAATGTTACCACCTTTCACTTCGTCAACAAATTGGAGGTTGCCTTCGAAGCCTTCGTCTACGGGTTCAACTTTCACGATGATGTCGGCGAATTTACCGCGACCACCGGTTTGTTTCTTGAACACTTCGCGCAGTTGCACGGCTTTGGTGATAGATTCTTTGTAGGTAACTTGGGGACGACCTTGGTTACATTCCACCTTGAATTCACGACGCAGACGGTCGATAATGATATCCAAGTGCAATTCGCCCATACCGGAGATAACGGTTTGACCGGTTTCTTCGTTGGTTTGAACGCGGAATGTGGGGTCTTCTTCAGCCAGCTTTTGCAGGCCGACGCCGAGTTTGTCGAGGTCTTTCTGTGTTTTGGGCTCAACGGCGATACCGATAACGGGATCGGGGAATTCCATTGCTTCCAACACGATGGGTGCATCTTCAGCGCACAGTGTGTCGCCGGTGCGAATATCCTTGAAGCCTACGCCTGCGCCGATATCGCCGCAACCAATTTGCTCTTTGGGATTTTGCTTGTTGGAGTGCATTTGGAACAGACGCGAGATACGTTCTTTCTTGCCGGAGCGCGAGTTGAACACGTATGAGCCGGCGTCGATGTTACCGGAGTATACACGGAAGAAGCACAGACGACCTACATACGGGTCGGTAGCAATCTTGAACGCGAGAGCACACATGGGTGCATCGTGCGAGGGTTCGCGAGTGAGGATGGTGTCGGGATCACCTACAGCGTGGCCTTCGATCTCACCGCCATCGGTGGGGCAAGGAAGGTAGGCGCATACGGCATCAAGCAGCGGTTGCACACCTTTGTTTTTGAACGAAGAGCCACAAATCATGGGCACGATGTCCATTTTCAAAGTAGCAGCACGCAGTGCTTTCTTGATTTCTTCGATGGTGATGGTGGAGGGGTCGTCGAAGTATTTAGCCATGAGGTCATCGTCGTATTCGGCGATTTTTTCAAGCATTTTATCGCGCCATTCTTCGGCTTCGGCCAGCAGGTTGGCGGGAATTTCGTCTACTTCGTATTCAGCACCCATAGTTTCGTCGTGCCAGAAGATGGCCTTCATTTGCACGAGGTCAACTACACCTTTGAAGGTTTCTTCGGCACCGATAGGAATTTGAATGGGGCAAGGATTTGCGCCAAGCACTTCCTTGAGTTGGCGAACTACTTCGAAGAAGTTAGCACCCGAGCGGTCCATTTTGTTCACATAGCCGATACGGGGCACATTGTATTTGTCGGCTTGACGCCATACGGTTTCTGATTGGGGTTCCACACCGCCTACTGCGCAGAAAGTGGCAACGGCGCCGTCGAGCACACGCAAGGAGCGTTCTACCTCTACAGTGAAGTCAACGTGTCCCGGGGTGTCAATCAGGTTGATTTTGTATTTCTCGTCGTTATACTTCCAGAAAGCAGTGGTAGCGGCCGAGGTGATGGTGATACCACGTTCTTGTTCTTGTTCCATCCAGTCCATGGTGGCACCGCCATCGTGCACTTCACCGATTTTGTGAGTCAAACCGGTGTAGAACAAAATACGTTCGGAAGTAGTGGTTTTACCGGCATCGATGTGTGCCATAATGCCGATATTACGAGTATATTTGAGTTGTTCGTCTGCTTTGCTCATTGTTTCTAATGTATATCAGATGAAAAATGGATATTAGAAGCGGAAGTGTGCAAATGCGCGGTTGGCCTCGGCCATCTTGTGCATATCTTCTTTGCGCTTGAAGGCACCGCCCTGATTGTTGAAAGCGTCGACGATTTCTGCGGCGAGCTTGTCGGCCATGGTCTTACCACCACGTTTGCGGGCGTAGATGATCAGATTTTTCATTGATATAGATTCCTTACGGTCGGGACGAATTTCTGTGGGGACCTGGAAGGTGGCACCGCCCACACGGCGCGATTTTACTTCCACTTGGGGAGTAACATTTTCCAACGCTTTTTTCCAAATTTCCAAAGCGGTGGCTTCTTCTTGGGGCAACTTGGATTTCACAATCTCAAGTGCGGAGTAGAAGATGGTGAATGCGGTGTTCTTTTTGCCGTCATACATCAGGTGGTTGACGAACTTGGTCACACGCACGTCACCGAACACGGGATCCGGCAGGATCACACGTTTTTTAGGTGTTGCCTTTCTCATTTGTGGTTTTACCTGTTGTTGTGTTTTTGATGCTTGGTTGCTTGCGTCGATGATTTTCTTCAGCCATTGTGGGGAATTGCTCTCCGCCTCTGCGGCACAGCTCCGGGCTTACTCAACCATTGAATTTGCTTTTCAAGTATTCAAAAACGAGTTAAATTTTGAATTGATTTAATCTCGCGATGCGTTTAGTTTCTTCACCTATATTATATATAGATTACTTCTTGGCTGCACCGGCCTTAGGACGTTTGGCTCCGTATTTGCTTCGGCGTTGGGTACGATCTTTCACGCCGCTGGTATCCAATGTACCGCGAACGATGTGATAACGTACACCGGGCAGGTCTTTTACACGACCGCCGCGAACGAGCACGATCGAGTGTTCCTGCAGGTTGTGACCTTCACCGGGAATGTAGGAGTTAACCTCTTTACCATTGGTGAGGCGCACACGCGCAACTTTACGCATAGCCGAATTAGGCTTTTTGGGAGTGGTGGTGTACACACGCACACACACGCCGCGACGCTGCGGACAGCTGTCGAGTGCGGGCGACTTACTCTTGTCTTCAAGAGCCACACGTCCTTTTCTTACTAATTGCTGAATAGTAGGCATCTTAGTCTTTTAGTTTTACTTTTAGTTTTATATCTCTCGTTTATATTATTGTCAGTTTGAACAGAAGCATTCACACACAGCTAAGCATCTCACTATCAGTGAGTTGCCTAAAAGCAGCGGTTTTCACGCTCCTTTTCATCTGCAAAGTTACGAATTATTTCCCTATCTACCAAACATTTGCACAAAAAAAACACAAAAAAATCCCCACCCACCCGGCTCGTCGCAGCCAAGCGCCCGACAAAGGCTCGGCGCAGCAAAGCGCCCCGCCGCCGTGAGGTCCGGTGGCGAGGCGGAAGCCGAACCGCCTGCGCACACCCCCCCCTCATCTTTCAAAAAAAATTCTTACCTTTGCAAAAAAAATCCCAAACGTGAGCAAATTCAAATCAGCCATACAAGCCCTCGGCCGCCGATTCGCCGCCCTACCCCCGCGCATCGGCATCATCGCTTTAGTGCTTTGCGCCTTATTCTATGCCGCATCATTTCTTCAAATGCTTTTACCCATCACAGTGGCCACCAAATCAATCCTATGGATAATCCTCTTTGGCTTGGCCAAAACCACCCAATACACCGCTGTGGCAATCCTCGGAAAAGAAGGCATCCGCCTTATTCTGCGCAAATTTCACCATCGATAGTCGCTATTTACTTCTTTTTCCTAATATTTTTCACCAAAAATCGAAAAAAGCACCAAAAAATTTGGTCACTTCAAAAAAAAACCGTAAATTTGCACCGCAAAACTCCAAAGCGCTAACGACTCCGTAGCTCAGTTGGTAGAGCAACTGACTCTTAATCAGTGGGTCGAGGGTTCGAGCCCCTCCGGGGTCACAAAGGATGCAGCCAAAAGCCGCATCCTTTTTTTTGTACCCCATTCCACCACCCCATCCCTTGCAGCCTCGAGGTCCGGAAGAGCCCTTGTGAGCCTCCCCACCCACCCGTCCCTCTCCTACCTATTTCTCACTTTCTTGCGCGCTTTTTTATTATTCTTTCAGTTTTATTTGTTTTTTCGCAAAAAAATTGTAACTTTGCGACGCGTATATTTTTTTACAGTCGTAAACAATCAATCCACTATAAACCAAACAAAACGTCTATGAAAACGTCTATGAAAAAATTACTTACTTTCGCTCTGGGCGGTCTGTTGACCATCGGCGCTGTGGCTTATGCTATTCCCGCCGTAACAGACAACGCCCCCGTGTTGTATGCAGAAGGTGAAACCCCGGCCGTTACCCCTAACTCCGTGGAGAACCTCACCATCAAATGGAGTCCCGACGCTCAAGGCTTCAAAATCTCCTTCACCGCCCCCACTCAAGGCTACTACTACGATGACAGCGGGAATCGTTTCAACGTAGACCTCTCCTCTATCGACGCCATCACCGTTTACCATGGCGAAGGCTGGAGTGCCGATACAGAAGTGGCAAAGATCTCCAATGCCGAACCCGGTAAAGAATACTCCGTCGTTGACCCCTCCCTCACCCCCGGCTCCGAATATTGCTACAAAGTTGTGGTAACCATCGGCGAAAAGTCATACGACCGCTGGTCATACTCCAACAAAGCCGGCCTCTTCCCCTCAGCCATAGGCTACGGCGAAGCTACCGCCACCACCAACCAAGGCCAAGTTCCGGTGGTGTTCAAATTCAACGCCCCCTCAACTTACACTAACGGCGATGCCATCACCGGCACAATCGACCGCATTGAGCTCTACTCCTCCGAATACAACTCCAGCGCAGGTGGTCAAGTTGAAACCATCCACTACACTTTGGAAAATGTCACCCCCGGTGAAGCTCAAGAAATCACCCTTATGGAGCTGCCCGAAGGCCTCACCGGTCGTCAAAGCTGGAACATCCGTTCCTACGCAGGCGACGGCTATTCAACCCCCACTTCCGTAGACTTCTTCCTCGGTGAAGACACCCCCGGCTACGTGCGCAACATTGCTGCTGTATCCAATGCCGACGGCTCCGTCACTCTCACTTGGGATGCTCCCGAAATCGGTATGAACAACGGCTGGTTCAACCCCGAAAATGTCACCTACCGCGTGACATACGCCCTTGAATCTTCCTACTCCGAAGAAGACGCCATCACCGGCCTGAATGAGACCACATTCACCTACATGGTGCCCGCCACTACCGCTGCCGTATACAAATTCTACGTTTACGCTGTCAGCCCCGTTGGTCAAGGCAGCTACAGCATGGTTAAAGCCATCGCCGGCCCCAACGTCACTCTGCCCCTGAAAGAATCCTTCTCCAACGATGATGGCTGGGGCAACTACCAAGCTCAATGCCTCTGGGCATTCTCTACCACCAGCACAGAATCCTATCCCAACCAATTCAGTGTTGGCTCCGCTCGTTACATCAACGACTCTTCCGTGAAACCCGTGGGCGAAACCGACGGCATGGGTGCTATGCCTTACTACGACGACACCAAGGCCGAAACCTCTGCCATCACCTCTCACACCATCACCATCGAAGAAGGTGTTGAAAAACTCAACTACGAATTCTACTACTACGCCCTCGCAGGCAAAGACTACTCCCTCGAACTCCAATTCCAATTCAACGACAGCGAATTCACCACTGCCAAACGTGTGGAAATGGCTTCCGAAACCGAATGGGCTTGGGTGAAAGCTGAAGGCCAAGTAGAAGTGCCCGCCGGAACCACCACCGCCCACGTTCGCTTCCAATTCGCCAACGGCGCCGGCAGCACCGAATCCATGTACCTCCTCATCGACGAAATCAAAGTTTCCGCCGAAGGTGCCGAAGTTCAAATCTTCCCCGCTGCCGCTGAAAACCTCACCGCTACCTACGACCTCGATGCCGACGCAATCACCGTAGAATTCGACGCTCCCTCCAAGACCCACGCTCGCTTGGGCGACCTCAACGACGCCGACCTCCCCTACATCTCCAAGATTGAAATCTACCGCCAATTCGCTCACAACGACTACGTGCTGGTTAACACCATCGAAAACCCCGAAGTAGGTTCTCACCGAAAATGGGTTGACTCCAACTTGGAAGGCACCGGCCAATACTACTACAAAGTACTCTGCTACTTCAACGAAAACTGCGACTACGGCCAATTCCTCGACAACCCCGTTATGGTAGGCCAAATCCCCGTTGACGTTAACGACCTCCACTTCGACGCCAACAAAGGCCAAGGCCCCGTTACCATCATCTTCACCCTGCCCTCCAAAGACACCGCCGGCCTCGACCTGCGCGAAATCCGCAGCGTCCTGATTGAACGCTACAACAACTCCAACTGGTCGTGGGGCACTATCGCCACCGTAACCGAAGGTCTCGTCCCCGGCGAAGAATTCACCTACGTTGACAACAACGTTCAAACTGACCAAACCTACCAATACCGCGTCACCGTTGAAGGCTCCGCAGGCTCTAACTACGGCACCCAAGGCTCCGTTTACGTAGGCGTTGACAACCCCGGCACGCCCTCCAACGTTGTTGCCACCCTCAACGCCGACGGCACCATAACCATTACATGGAATCCCGTCACCGAATCCCAAAACGGCGGCTGGTACGACGAAGAAAACCTCACTTACACCATCCTCTGGGGCACCGGATACTCCGAAAACTCCGGCGAAACCACCCTCGTAGCTGAAGGCCTCACCGAATGTTCTTACACCGGCACAATCGAAATCGAAGAAGAAACCGGCGTTACTTTCTTCGTAAAAGCCTTTACCGGCGAACTCTCCGGCTACTCCGCAAGCTCCAACAAGCTCGTCCTCGGTAATCCCTCAGCTCTGCCATACGTTGAAACATTCGGTAAATCAACCGGTTACTCCATGACCTCCGACCACGTATGGACTAGCTCTTCCACCGAACCCAACTCCGCTTGGACCTTCAGTTCTTATGCCTACCACACCGAATCCATCTATCCCCAAGCTGAAGGCGACGGTCTCGTTTACGCTTACTACAACTCCTACAACACCATTGACCGCGACGACTACCTCACTTCCGGTAAAATCAACGTCGAAGGCCAACAAATACTCGTAGCAAAAGTTGACATCTACCAAATCCCCGGCTTCAACACTAAGTTCGCTTTCGAAACAGCCTTCGACGCCGGTGAGTTTGCTTCCGAATACACTTTCGAATTTACCGACTTCACCACCCAAGGTTGGGCCACTTACTACATTCCCTTCGAAGTGCCCGCCGGTGCTGAAATCCTCAACATCCGTCTCCACGCCAACAAAGTAGGTGCCTCTAACTGCCCCGTAATCATTGACAATGTTGACGTATTCGCACTGGCTAAACCCGTCACCACCACCTCCGAGAATGCCTTCTCATGGGAAGTTGCCGCTAACGACTACCTCGAAGTATCCGGCTGGAACTTCTACTACGACGAAGCCGAACCGCTCACCCTCGAAGCCGACATTGACACCTTCGAAGCCGAATCCGAAGAAGATAACGGCACATACGCCGTACAAGCCCTCTACCTTGAGAACACCCTCGGCGGTCCCGTTTCCGACAACGTAGTAATCGAATACACCGGCATCAACGGCATCAACGCTGCTGCCATCTCCGTCAAAGCCATCAACGGCACCATCGTAGTGACCTGCGCCGACACCGACAACGTCACCATCTCCGCTGTCAACGGCCAAGTCCTCCACCAAGCCAAAGGCGCTGCCAAAGTAGCCGTCGTTCCCGGCGTTTACATGGTAAAAGTGGCCAACGCTCCCGCCGTTAAGCTCAACGTCCGCTAATCCCCCATCATCCTTCATAAAAAAAGCGCGCCGTTTGGCGCGCTTTTTTTGTATAATATATAACCGGCTAACGGCGGCGAAAGTCATTGATTGACGCATCAAACCGCGCATTATCGTACACTCCATCGAGCACGCCGGCTTCAATCAAATCCTGCTTCGCACCGGCATATAGCCGTCCTCCGGCAATCGCCCACAAGTCATCGGCCACCGGCAACGATGCTCCTACATCATGTATCGACATCAGCACCGTGGTGCCGCGTTCGCGCACCAATCGCGCCAAAAGGTCCATCACCTCAAATCGAGCGGAAATATCCAAAAACGATGTCGGCTCATCAAGAACAATCAACGGCGTTTGCTGAGCCAACGCCCGCGCTATCATAGCCTTCTGCCGCTCTCCATCTGATAAAGATGCAACTGCCGAAGCCGCCTTGTCGCTAAGGCCAACAGCCGAAATCGACTCAGCCACTATCCTGCGGTCTTCAGCATTGAGCCGGCCGAACACCCCGCTATATGGATGGCGGCCGATTGCCACCAGTTCATCTACTCGTAGCCCTCCGCCTCCGGTGCGCTCTGTAAGCACCACCGACAGCAATCGCGCTCGTTGCGCAGCCGACAGCCGCGATAAATCGCTGCCGTCCAAAGTGATAACACCTCTCAATGCCTGTTGCGAGCCGATGATGGTGCGCAACAACGTCGACTTGCCCGACCCATTGGCTCCCAACAACATAGTGAGCCGGCCACCGCCAAGACGCACATTCACATCCGTAAGCACTTCCTTGTGGCCATAGCCCACCGTCAAATCTCTTATAATCAATTCCATATCAGTTAAAATACGATATCGAACGTCGTTTCACTATTATATATATAATCACCGGCACGCCCACCACCGGTGTGATGGCATTCACCGGTATTACGCCCGCCGTTCCGGGCATCGTACTCATCAATTGGCACATTCCGCCCACCAAGCCCCCTATCAACGCCGTGGCTGGCAACAACACTTGGTGATTCGACGAGCGCAACGCCAATCGCGCTATATGAGGCACCACCAACCCAATAAATCCAATTGGACCACACCACGCCGTAGCAGCCGCCGTAAGCATACCCGACAATATCAGCATTACCATACGCATCCGTCGCAATGGCACGCCCACTGATGCAGCATAACGCTCGCCCAATAGCATCGCATTAAGCGGCTTGGCATAGAAAAACGACGCCAAGGTAAACACCACTGCCGTAGTGGCAAACCACGGCAACGTGTCGAGGGTCACCGACGAAAAACTGCCCAAGCCCCATAGCACGTAGGCATGCACACCCTCGCGCGAGGCAAAAAAGTTCAGCAACGAAATCGCCGACGACGACAGATAACCCAGCAAAATGCCTACAATCAACAACATAACTGCCGAACGAACAATCGCCGACAAGCCCAATAGCAGCGCCATCACTATCAACGCGCCGATTATCGCGCCAAAAAGCACGGCTATCTTGCCCCACACGCCCATCACTGAGCCCATAAACAGCATCACTACCGCTACGCCCAAACTCGAACCGGTGGAAATCCCCAATATCGACGGACCCGCCAACGGATTGTCAAAGGTAGTTTGCATCAATAAGCCCGCCACCGACAGCGACATTCCGCACAACACTGCGGCAACCGCCGACGGCAGACGAGTCTCAAGCAAAATAAACGTATGCGACGCTCGCGTGGCCTCTCCACCGCTCAGCACTCGCAATATGTCCGACGCCGGTATATCTACCGACCCCATAAACATACACATCACAAAAACCACTGCCAATCCTACGGCCGAGGCTGTAAACACTATTGTACTACGTCGACTCATGGCTGTATAGGCGCAAAATATCTAAGTGTATCTCCTCCCAATTCAGGATGAAATATCGTTACAAAATCTTCAAGTATCAACTCCGGATGAAAGGCTATATCGCGAAATATCCGACCATCAGCGCTATACACTCCTTGCGGAAACGCTGAAAACGCACGCGCGTGCGGCATCACCGCCAACAGCGATGCCTCCGTATGTGTCGTGCCGTCTTTCACCAGCCACACTTCCGCATCCGATGCCTTATCTATTACTGCGGCTTCGTCGAGCGCCAACGAACCTGTGCTGCTATCATCAGCCCATGCATACTCCGCGCCGGCATCGGCCATCATTCGCGCCATATAGGTGCGTCCGCCAGGCACATACCACACTCCGTCGAATGGCCGCTCTGTCACCGTTTTCGGACGCGTAGTCGATTGCATCGCCCTACTTTTCAGCGTGTTATATTTCTCTTCAACCGTCAGATATATCGAGTCGGCTTGTGCAGCACAACCATACAAGCGACCCAACAATTTTATCCATTCAGCACGGCCAAGCGGAGTCGCTTCCAAATAGTCGGCCATAAAAATCAATGGCACGCCGGTGCGCTCCACTCCGCCAAGGTTTCCACCTTCAATCGGCGACAACAATATCGCATCTACATTCAAATCAATAATTTGCTCTATTGATGGAGCCATACTTGAGCCAACGTCTACTATTCGCCCCGACTTCAACATCCCCGATATCGGGTCATCGGCCGCAAAATATCGACCATCGGCCACCGCCACTATCGCGTTCGCCTTCGCAAGTTCGTTTATCGCCGTAGTATGAACAGTGGAATACACTATCGACCGCTGCAAAGGCACATCTACACGCGTCAACCCTTCCGGCAGTGTCACGTCAGCGCCGCGCGGCACCAAGGCATATTGCCAGGCCGCCGTGGCGCTATCCCCCGGCATATATACATCCACTCGCGTATAGCCCTCAGCCTCTGTCATTTTTAGCAACCGCGCATGCGTCACTATACTATCATTGCCTATCGACTCCGCAACAGAGCCTCTTTGGCCACAGCCGCTGACTATCAGCGACATAAGCGCCATTGCGCATATAATTTTGTATATTTTCATACTCTTATCTTCATTCTATGATTACCACCTTCCGGCCTCGGCCCACTACTATCGCCCCCGGTTGCGGTTCAAACACGCGACGCCCGTATGTGTCGTAATACACCTCCGGCACTTCGTCGCTATCAATTATCGGCGAGAACAATCCGTTCACACCGCTCAAATCTATGTTCAAATCGCTCGAGTCAAGTCGCATCCATGTGTCGGAGCCTTGCGTCATTGCCCCCACACGAATAATCGCAGTATCCGGGAATGAAATCACCCCATTCACCATTATCCCGGCTCGCAACGACCCGCCTATCCATTGCTTGTCCTTCCCTTCCGCTATATCGTCTAAAGCGTCGCTACGGATTCGCATATCGCCATAATCCTGCAAGGTTATTCCCAGCGGTGACTCGCCCAATATCACGCATTTTTCATCCGCGATATCCAAATAGATATAATCATTATGGCCCGAATAGCCACTCACATGGCCCATTCCGGCAGTCGACTCTGCCATCGGATTTACAAGCCGTATCAGTCCGGGAGTGACTTCACTTTCTTCAACCGCGCAGCGCATCATCTTGCTCGGATTGCCCAAGAAATCCGACACCCCGGCAAGGCCTTCCATCGCCACCCAACCATCATCGGTATCGGGTGTATACACATGCTCAACCACTACCGTCTGCAATTGATTATCAGCATCATAGCCCAATGCCACAATGTTGAGCCGTTGAGCCGCACCCACTCCTTCCGGCACATCTAAATATGTCCCGGTTTGATATGGCAACTCCGTGGGGTGCGCCTTCACATACGCTATCTGCTCCTCGGCATCTTCAGCCGCGGTCACCGCTGCTTCTACCTTGGCAATATCAGTGCCCGGCCACGAAGCAACTATGGCTCGCCCGTCATCGGTCAAGCACCACGAGGCAAGCGCTATATCCAACGAATAATCGCTCGCGCCCGGCAAGCGCAATTCCATTTCAACACTCGGTGTGAAGCCCATATCCATCGCATCGAGCGAAGCCGTTGTAATCCACAACGAGGGAGGTGTGGCATTGAACCGAATTATTCCATTGCGCAACGTGCCCCGTCGCGTATCATAAAGCAATTCCGGATACATTCCATTGGCTTCCCAGCATGTGTAACTATTCACCGTAACCGACTCTTTTTCATACACTAAGCCGGTTTTGCTTTGTTCCAATATCACATTCGACGCATCGCGAGCATCAAACACCAACTCGCCATCCAGGCCCTCATTCTCCAAGTAATCAGTCATATTGCTATAATACGGATTCGACGACCCATACGGCGCCACCACCCTATAATAGCCAGGATTATCCACATCTTCGTAGATATCCACCGTCATTTCATACGACTCCACCTTGAAAAAAGCCGGCAACACGGCATCTTTCAGCACGCCTTCACCGCAAATTTGCCATGTATGCTCTTCCGTGGCATACCCAGTCAGCGATATTACCACCGATATTAGCGATATTACTATATTTCGTTTCATGCTTTGCCTTCTTTGGGTTTCAACCACAAAATTACTAAAATATCGTTAAACGGCCAAAATTACATTCCATCATTTATCCTATCTTCCAAACTTTATGGAAAAATGTAGGTATTTCATAAAATATTCCACAAAAGTTTTGGCATATTAAAGATAGTTGCGTAAATTTGCGATAAATTTATGAGTATTCACATTATAACCATCATTATATGAGATGTAAAAAATGCGGCTGGCCCAACAAGCCCGGTGCTACGGTTTGCACCAAGTGCAAAACCAAATTAGACGAAAATAATGCAAACCAAGTGGACCCTTTTGCTGAATTTTCCGCTCCTACCGACCTTGGCCTTAACTCTCCTGAGCCGGCCAATGTGCCCGCCTCATCTCCTTTCGGCGAAGAAACCGAGCGCCCATCATCCGCCAACAACGAACAAGAAGAACTTGGCGGCACTGTGTTCGAAGGTGCCGTTTTCAACAACCCCGCGCCCGCTCCGCAACCCGCCACCACGCCGGCCGAATGTCCCAACTGTCATTACCCTCTACGTCCCGGCTCGTTGCGTTGCCCAAACTGCCAAACCCAATTCGCGCAAAGCGCTACAAAGCCTGAGCAAAACAACTCGGCTGAATCCACCGTGATGTTCAATTCTGCCAACAAGCCCCAACAGCAAGCCGAGCCCATTTCTTCTACCGTCAACCCATACCTTAAGCCAAAACCGCAAACGGCTTTCGCGCTCGAACTTATACCCGGCGACAACGAACATCTCGACTCCCCTGTGCGCGATTTCGCCGACAACAATGTAGTGCTCAACCGCGCTAACACCGACCCAACCAACTATACAATCACCTCCAAGCAGCAGGCTATCATCGAATTCTATGGCGAACGCTGGCTCATTTCCGACAAATCAGCGCTCCAAACCACTTACGTCCGCGCTTCCCGACCCCTCGAACTACACGATGGCGACGTCATCCTCCTCGGCGACCGCCAATTCATTTTCCATCTGAAGTAATTTGCTTCGGCTTTCTTTATCATGTCTCAAGAAATACGAAAAATACAACTCCAAGTAGGCCAAACCGTCGACAGCCACTACAAAATCGAAAAACTTTTGGGCGCCGGCAGTTTTGGCGATGTATTTTTGGTCCGTGACACTTATTCGCAAACGCTCTACGCCATGAAAATGCTCCGAATGTGGAGCATGGCCCCGGATGTGCAAGAAAACCTCCGCCGTCGCTTTGAATTGGAATACAACATTGGCCGTATTCAATCCGACTTCCTTGTCCAGTCGCGCAGTTACGGCGAATTAGCCGGTAATCCTTACATTCTTATGGAATACTGCCCCGACGGCGACCTGCTCAAGCAATCGCAATGTCCCGGATATAAAATCGACTTCTCTAAAGTGGCACTCAACGTGCTAATGGGCCTTGAAGCGCTTCACCAATCCGGCCGCGTGCACCGCGACCTCAAACCGGAAAATGTACTCATCAAACCCGACGGCACTTACGCTCTTTCCGACTTCGGCATCGCCGGCGACCGCAATAATCAACTCACCAAACGCGGACTTTTCGGTAAGCCCGACCAAATTTTCGGCACTTACGCTTATATGCCCCCGGAGCAAGCAAAGCCTCAAGGCAAAGCCACTATACTCCCAACCACCGACATATTCTCTTTCGGCGTGATGATGTACAAACTAATCACCGGCCATCTACCTTTCGGCCCGCTTTCTTCTACCGAAGAACTCGCCGAATACCAAAAACGAGGCGCTCAAGGCCGTTGGGACCGCTCACTGTTGCAATGCGTTGTTAACGGCAACGATTGGACCGCCCTTATCGACCAATGCCTAATTCCCGACTACAAAAAACGCATCAGCGATGTGCGAAAAGTTATGGCACTCGTACCTCGTGCCAAAGTGTTCGATGGCCGAACTGTCCTCGACAACGTCGAAATTCGCGATAACTGCGACGGCACGCGCCTTTTCCAAAAACAAATCGTCAACGGCGTGCTCCTGCGACAAACATCCGGCGAAGAAGCCGGCAAAGTTTACAAACTCGACGATATGCTCGAGGCTCTCGGCGGAAAACGGCTTCGCCTCACTCTCGGACGCATCGACAATGGAGTTCAAAACGACATTCCTATCAAAGAAACTCATACCACTTACATCTCTCGCTACCATTGCACATTCGAAATCGACTACGACCGCGGCGAATGGGTAGTGCGCGACGGTCAGTGGCTCCCCAATATCTCATCCGGCTGGAAATTCTCTACCAACGGCACTTATGTCAACTCTGCCGAAGCCGGTCGCGACGGCCTTATTTTCCGCCCGGGCGACATTATTTCCGTCGGCGACGTAAAATTCCGCGCCGAAGGCTATTAAGATTTTAATAAATACATCATACAATGAGCACCAACTTCAACTCTAATACAAGCGGAGCCCCTACCAACGTTATGGGCTCCGGCATCCGTTCAGTTATTAACCCCTCCGGTAAATCTTACTATATCCTTGAGCACCAAGTCTCAAGCAATTTCCACCAAGCCGGC
This sequence comes from Bacteroidales bacterium, assembly GCA_004552725.1. GTDB lineage: Bacteria > Bacteroidota > Bacteroidia > Bacteroidales > Muribaculaceae > CAG-873. Next base: position 30,866 of record SFNM01000004.1, read on the forward strand.
GAGCAGCAAAAAATTATCGTCGACTCTATCGAACTCGGTCGCGACGCTCGGTGCCAAGTCCGCTTCGACGAATCTTTCAACACCGTGTCGCGTCGACACGCCATGATTGTCCGCGACAACGACCGCTGGAAAATCGTGCCGCTCTCGGCCACTAACTCCACTTTCCTCAACGGTCAACGACTCTCCGGCGAGTGGTATCTCCAATCCGGCGACGAAATCCAACTCTCCGTCAACGGCCCTAAACTACGCTTCATCATCCCCGACCACGCCGCCAACGGCAATATGTCGAACATCGGCCTCACTGCTCGACTACAACTCTACAGCAAGCAAGCACTCCTCCCTTATCGCCGCGCTCTCATCGGTGGCGCAATCGCGCTCGCTTTGGCTATCGGTGCTCTGGTTTGGCTCCTCTTCTGGACCAACGATATCGACACTCGCCTCGACAACCAAAACGCGTCCATCGCTCAACTTATGGACCAAAGCAAAGGCAACCAACTCCGCACCGACTCCCTCGCTCGTGAACTCGCCCGTACCAACGACAGCCTTTTCAACGCCATGAAACACATCGAAGGCGTCGAAAAAATGGCTCGCCAATCTATGTCTATCGCTCAAGCCGCTCGATGCGCTGCCGGTCCCGCTCCCGGCGCTTTCTCCGCCCTGTCGCAATACATCTACTTCATTCAAGTCCAAATCAACTTCAACGGCGAAGAAATGGCTGCCGCTACCGGCACCGCTTTCCTCCTCAAAGACGGCCGTTTAGTCACCGCTCGCCACTGCGTGGATATGGCTTACCAAATGCGCGCCGAACTCGAGGACAACCCATTCAACACCATTCTCAACACTATGGTCAACTACTACACCGACCAAGTCGACCTACGGCTAATCGGTATTTCCGGCAGCGGCAAAACTATCGACATATCCTTCAAACCCGGCCAAAATTGGGTTTGGGGCGACGCTCCTTCCGAAACCGGATACATCGCCATTGAAGATGAAAGCGGAGAAGTCAACAACTATCCCGTCAATTATATGCTCCAACTCCCCGGCGACGACGATTGGGCTTACATCCAGACCAACGAACGCGGCGGTCTCGACTTCGACCCCCAACTATCTCAAAACCTCAAAATGGGCACAAAAGTCCAAATCCTCGGCTTCCCGATGGCTGTCGGCACCGAAACCATCCAAACTACCGGCGCTGTTAACCCCATTTACAGCCAAGCCGCTGTCGGACACGACGGCCTTTACGAAGGTGGCGTCATTATGCTCGACAACGATGATATTGAGCACGGCAACTCCGGCGGACCCGTATTCACTTTGGGCAAATCCAACCAGCCCGTCGTTATAGGCATCGTGTCCGGTCTCGACGCCCTCGGCCTCCGCACCGGCACCGCTACCGGACGCTCGCGCTTCGTCGGCCGTGTCGTTCCTATTTCCGCTATCAAATAATTCTCATCTCCCTCCTCACTTCGTATGAAACGGTTTTTTATTCACCTCTTCGTTGCCATCGCTGCCTTCTGCGCCTCCGCGCAATTAATTCCCTCCGGCGGAGCCATTCCTTCGTTGGGCGGCTCGTCTGTTAACCTCGACTTCCTTCGCGAAGCCATTGCAAAAAACGTGGTTGTCGTTCGCTCTCAATACATTATGGCCGACAACAACAACGGCTTCTATGGTTTCAACAACGACTCCATCTTCGGCCAATCATTCTCTATCGGTATCAAATCCAATGGAGCCATCCTATCCTACCCTTCCGTGGCTCAACCCTGGGACAACGACCCCAATTTCGCTCAATATCGCAACAGCGACTCTTATCACCCGATAATCTGCGCTATCCATCTCGCCGCTCCGGCAGATGCACCAACATTTGTTCCCTACTCTTCCGATAGTATTGATATATCTCAATCCATTCACAATAAATTCATTACACTCCCATTCGGCACCTCTTCCGACAGCAGCCTGCCGCTTGAGCCATTCAATGAGCAAAGCCTCCGCGGCTTTATCGCTTGGATAAGCCCCGCATCGCCCGAATTTGGCACCGACAACACCGAAGTGAAGATTTCATTCTCCGCTCCAAATTTATCATTTACCGATGGCCTCTCCTCTGAAATCGACGACCCCTCCAACGGCAAAGCAATCGCAGCCTTCTTCATCGTCCCTTCGGTAAGAGACAACGGACTCATTCAACTCTCGCTCGCCGGTGTGGTCCGTTTCCCCACAAATGACAACGAAAAATTCATCGTTGAGGCCATCTCGCCCGACACTTTCGCCGCTGACACCCAACAACCCCTCCAACTCACGCCCATCGAACCGACTCAAGAGCCTATAGCCTCGCCCGATGAACCACAATCCGAGCAACCGGCCGAGTCCGCGCCTGATACTCCTCAAGAACAATAACCCACCTGAATAACCCACCTCAGCATATGTCAAACTCTAAACTAATCATCGCCGCAATGACCAATATGGGGCGTATTCGCACCAACAATGAAGACAACTTCATGGTCGTTGCCGACTTGGCTAATCCTGCCGTTGAATGGGCCGAAGGCCAAAAAATCGACCTCGGCGAAAATGGCTCTCTCCTCGTTGTTGCCGATGGCATGGGCGGTATGAACGCCGGCGAAGTCGCTTCCGAAATCGCCGTTAAAACCGTCGAAGAATGGTTCACGCCTCAACACCTCAACGACGCCATCAAAAAATCCACCGCTTCCATTCAGGCTTTTCTATCTTCCGTGGTGGTCGAAGCCGATAAAAAAATCAAAGCCGAAGCGCAATCCAACTCCGAAGCCCGAGGCATGGGCACCACAATCGTTATGGCTTGGCTGCTCAACGACCTCTGCTACGTTTGCTGGTGTGGCGACTCCCGTGCATACCTCTTCAACCCCGCATCCGGGCTCAAACGCATCTCTAAAGACCACTCCCTGGTGCAATCTCTCGTCGACAGCGGCAAAATCACCGACGACGACGCTTTCGACTCCCCTCAAAGCAACATCATCACCCGATGCCTTAGCGACTCTCAAAACAATGCTCAACCCGAATGTGCCGCTCCTTTTGAACTCTGCAACAACGATATAATACTTCTTTGCACCGACGGCCTTTGTGGTATGATTCGCGACCGCGACATCGCTCAAGTAATCCGAGCCAACGCCGACCAAGACCTTGCCAAAACCGTTGAGCAACTTATCACCGCCGCTCTCCGCGCCGGAGGCAAAGACAACGTCACCGTGGTGGCCTCGCTTATCCACAACGACAAAGACGCTGAAAAAACTCGCGCGCCCAAACCGGCCACGGTCACTTCCACCGTCAAGCCCGGACCAAGCCAAAACAACGCAAACAAACCTCTTCCCGGTTGGGTTTGGGCTGTCATCAGCGGCCTCGCCGTTGCGCTTATCGCCCTATCCCTCTGGCTTTTCATGCGCCAAGGCAGCGACCCCGAAGCACCGCAATCAAAAACCGACACCATCTACATTGAGCAAGAAGTGATAGTAGACAAAAACGACGTGCAACCCGAGGCTCAACCGGCGGCTACTCCTGCCACAACTCGTCAGCAACCCACCCCGGTGAAGCCCAACCAAAGCGCTACACCCACTCCTCTGCCCGTAAAACCTTCTTCCGGCGGCAAAGAGAACTCCGAGTCCGCTAATCCCGCCACCACCGCGCCTGCCTCTCTCACCCCGGTTGAACACCCCGCTCAACCGCAAAAGCCCGCTCAACAAACCACACCCGATGCGCCCGCTAACTCCGAGCCCGCTCTTGCCGCACCGGCTACATCCACTCCCGATAAAGATAAAGAATAATTGCTATGAACAACGATAATTCCCAAGGCACTGTGAGATTTAACCCTCACAACCAACCCGCCGGGGCCGGAACTCAAAAATTCGACCCTCACGCCAACCCCGCTTTCGATGCCGACGCCACTCATTTCGACGACCAACAACCCACCGGCATCGGCACCCAAAAATTCGACCCTAATCGCCACAATGCCGGCATGCAAACTCAACAAATGCCTCAGCCGCAAAATAACGCCCCCGGCAATCCCCTCTCCGCAAGTGGTAGCCGCCTCCAACACAGTTCCGCTCGCAAAATCGCTCGCAAAATTCCTTGGGGTCCCGTTTTGGTCACTGTTATCGGTATGATAGTAATATCCGTGGCCGCATTATTCTTCCTTTTCGACGATGTATGGTATAACTTAATGTAAGCACGCTATGGAACTCAACAAAGGATCTATGCTCGACGGCCGATACAAACTAATCTCTCCGCTCGGTTCCGGAGCCACTGCTCAAGTATGGATGGCTCTCGACAGCCTCGCTAATATTCGCGTCGCCGTCAAAGTCTTCGACGCTCTCGAAGGCGACGGCGTTTCCGACTTCCAAAAGGAATTTTCAACCGTTTACAATATCAACCACCAAAACCTCCTCACCCCTACCAACTACTCCGTCAGCGGCGATGTGCCTTACTTGGTGATGCCTTTCTGCGAAAACGGCTCCGCTCAAACCATGGTGGGCCGTTGCGACCAAGCCGACATCGTGCCCTTTATTCGCGATGTGGCCGCCGCTCTTGCTTGTCTACATGCCAACAACATCGTGCACCAAGACATCAAGCCCGAGAACATCCTTATCGACGACAACCTCCACTTCAAAGTCACCGACTTCGGCATCTCTTCCGCTCGCGACGGCGACAATCTCACTTACGGCGGCACATACCCCTACATGGCCGCTGAACGCTTCAACGGCCAACTCGCTCCCTCCGGCGACATCTGGGGATTAGGCGCCACTATCTTCGAAATGCTCGAAGGTACAACCCCCTTCGGCAACGATGGCGGCATCGCCCAGGCTCAAGGATCACCCGTGCCGCCTATCACCAAAACCAAAGTCGACTCTTTCCTCTACGACCTCATCTGCAAGATGCTCGACCCGGACCCCGCTCTGCGACCGACAGCCGACCAAATCCAACAGGAAATGGAGTATTTCCTCCGATACAAACGATGGAAAGGCCACAACCCTATGCGTCAATATGCCTTCGCCGCAATCATTCTCGCCGTTTTTGCCGCTTCGCTTTTCATCTGGAGCCAAACTCGCACTAAAGTTTACTACTGCCAAGACTTCGTAGAAGTCAACGGCGAGCCTCAAATGATTGGACGACTCTACGGCTCTGAACACCGCGCTCGATACTTCTCTTACCGCGTCGAAGTCAAAGGCGGACACGTGCAGCGCATCTCTCTGGTAAATCCGGCCGACTCCCGCATCAGCCTTCGCGACTATAGCCAAATCCCGCTCCGTTATCCCGACCAAGAATACACTTACAAGAACGGACAAGTGGAAAAAGTGGTTTGCCGCGATGAAAATGGATGCCAAGTCCTCGCTTACGTCTACGACATCCAAAACGACGTAACCAACATCATCTTCAAAGATGAAAAAGGCGACGCTCAATTCTACTCCTCGGCCTACTACAGTTCCAACGGCATCGAAGACCTCTACGGCGGACGCTCTAACATCCAACGCATGGTCCTCAAATTCGACGACAAAGGCCGCGTAATCGAACGCACATACAAAGACTCCAATTCCCGCCCAATCACCGACGCTAACGGCGCTTTCAGCCACCGTCTGTCATACGACGACAACGGGCGCGTTACATCCGTGGCCCACTTCGACGACAACGACCACCTCGTGGCCGATGCCACCGGATGCGCTCAACGCTGCTTCGAATATGATGCCACAGGCAACCTCATCAAAGTAGCAATGCTCGATGCCGACAACAAACCCGCCTGCGACTACCAAGGACGCGCAGTCGTCAACCTCGAATACGACAACGGCAACATGGTGCACGAATGGTACACCAACGCTTACGGTCGTCCCGTGGCTCGTCGCGTCGACGGCGTTTACGGCTTCCGCGTCACTTACGAAAATGGATACTGCACCGAATACACCGGCCTCGATGCCAACGGTATGCCGATGCTCAACAACGAAGGCTTCGCTATCGCCCGCTTCGAACTCGACCCCGCTTCCGGCCAAGATGCCTCGCAACGCTTCTTCGATGTCAAGAATAATTTCGTCTACGGATACCAAATCGAATACGACAACCTCGGACGCGAAATCAAACGCTTCTGCATCGACCAAAATGCCAACCACATCACCGGTCGCGAAGGATTCTGCCTCTGCACTACCGAATACGACGACAACGGCCATACTACCAAAATCGCTTTCTTCGACACCGACAACAACCCCGCCGAAGTGGCCGGTACTCACTGTATTCAAAATGAATACGACCAAAGCGGACGACTCGTGTCAATCACCAGTTACAACAAGAACAACAGCATCGCGCCCGACCTCGACGGCGTTTGCATCACTTCATATCAATATCGCGATTTCTCCGACCTGCCGCAAAAAGTATCTTATCTCGATGCTAACAACCGCTTGGTCAACAGCAAAGACGGTTATGCCATCGAAGAAAACGAATACGACGAGGCCGGCCGCCTTATCTGCGTTCGATATAAAGATGCCGACAGCCGCCCTGTGTCGTTCTTCGACATCTCTTCTATCAAACTCAACTATGTAGGCGCTCGTTTGGCCAACGTACAAGGGCTTAATGGCTCTGATGTCAAACTCACCGTCAGCGCTTCGCTCCTCGCCGATGGCCTCCCGCTGCTGCGTGCCCCCGGCTTCGACACCCCTGTCGCATTCTATGAAGACAACAATGGCCAAACTCGTTCAATTGTAGCCAAAGACTCGTTGGGCAACAATATCAACGTCATCATGCCCAACGGGGCTATCGCTCACCGACTCACTATGTCGGGCGAAAACGTCTCTTGCACATCTACCTCCGGCGAACAAGCACCGGAAAGCCGTGAACGTCTACAAAAGATGGCTGCCGCTTACTTTATTATCAACAGTTACTTCTACGACTACGCACTCCTCTACCCCAACTACGTAATCAAAGAAGAGACACCGCAACAAACCGAACAAGAAAACGGCTCCACCACATCCACCTCGGCTCAAACCGCTTGGCAACGGACTCTCCAAGAGCAAAACCGCCACATGCCCACTGTGCTCGAAAGCGACGAAGACTACACTTGGCTCCTGATGAGATACGAATGGACCAACAACTCCATCACCGTGGTACTCAAAGCCAAGCACATCAGCGGCTCGGTATACGAAGCCGACGACGTAGACTCCTACATCCGCCGCTTCAAAACATACCCCAACCGTCAATTCGGCATCTCGCAATCAATCCCCGTAAAAGTCAAGGTGCTCAACAACCAAAACCGCACCATTATCCAACGATAACACCCCTTCCACCTAACAATAGCGGCCGAACTCATCGTTCGGCCGCTTATATTTTTGGCGTTATATTTTCTTAGAAAGGCAGATCCTCGCTGCTATTCGAAATGGGGTCAACCACAGGAGGAGGAGCCACCACACCTGCAGCCGGAGCGGCCGGAGCAGCCGGAGCGGCTTGGGTCGGTTGGTCGTTGCCATTGAGAGCCTCAGCCTTCCAACCACGGATGCTGGTGAACCAACGGCCTTGATATTCGCGGCTTTCGATATCGAAATACAAACGCACCATATCGTTCACCTTCAAGGGGAACATATCTGCTTTATCCCCAAAAAAATCGAACGCTATCTTGCGAGGATAACTTTCATTTACTGTTTCAAGCACATATTCATGGGTTTTCCACGCATTACCGGCCTTCGAGGTGCCGGAACGCTCCCCAAGATCATGGGTGATTTTTCCTTCTACTTCCATTATTTCGTTAGTTTTATTATTTCTGCAAAGTTACGATATTTTCCTCAAAAAAACCACAATTCTCAAAAAAACTTGCCAATTTTTTCATCGGCGGCAAATCACAATGTAGGTCTCTTGGCCATAAAGTATGGTGTGGAGCCGAAAGGTGCAAAGGTCCTAAACACAAATCAGCCTTGCGAAAAGTTCGCAAGGCTGATTGTCGGGGTGAGAAGACTCGAACTTCCGACCTCCACGTCCCGAACGTGGCGCGCTAACCAACTGTGCTACACCCCGTGGTGCGTTAGCGACTGCAAAGTTACTACTTTTTTCCTTAACAGCCAACTTTTTCTCACAAAAAATTTCTCAACTCTGGTTTTCCGGACTCAAAGAATGTGGGTTTACCTACGACCTACAGCGATGAGACATACGGGCTTGGGTAGGCAGACTTGTATGTCGGTTGGAGTGAGTATGCCGGTAGAGGCATCGCGGCTATATACTTCGATAGCATTGGCATCGCGGCTTGCCACCAGCACATACTTATCATCGCTGCAAATCAGGAAATTGCGTGGATGCGGGGCGGTTGGCACAAATCCGCAGTTGCTGAGCAAGCCATCGGTGCCTACAGCGAACACGCGAATACCATCGCCGCGCCGGCGCGTAGAGCCGTACAAATACTTGCCATCGCGGCTGATGTGGAGGTCGCCTGCAGCACGCTCGTTGAGAGTGTCGCACACCACAGTTTGCACTCGGCGCAAAGCCGTTCTGTCGCGCTCAAAGACGGCAATTTCACCGCTGAGTTCGCCCAACACATACACATGGCGGCCATCGGGTGCGATAGCGCTCATACGCGGGCCGAAACCGGGGTCAAAAACTGCTTGCGCTACTATGGCGAGTTGACCGTTGCTGATTTCATAGCAATACAATCGGTCGCTACCCAAATCAGCCACATACATATTGCGAGCGTCGGGCGATACCACTGCACTGTGCACGTGTGCTGAGGCTTGTCGGCGCGTGTCGGGGCCGCAACCGGTGAATTGGTCGCGCCGACCGGAAGGTATCAATCGGCCTTTGGCATCAGTTTGGAAAAATGACAGCGACCCACCGGAATAATCGGCCGTAACCACATAATCTCCGGCCACTGCTACATAACAGGGGTCAGCACCCACATTTTTCTCAAAATACGCGCGGCCGAAGCGCCCGGTAGCAGGGTCGAACTCAATGCTGTACACGCCCGAGAGGCTACCGTTCTCGCTCACGGCATAAATCATACGTTTATCGGGCGAAAAGGCTACATACGACGGATTGACAGCCTCCACAGAATCAATAATCTCAAGGGTTTGCGCATCAGCATCAAATCGCAACGAATACACGCCACGGCTGCCGCTATCGGTGTAGGTGCCACATACCAATATTTCCGGAGAGTGAGTGCAACCGGATGCTACGACAGCCAAAGCCGCGCCCATTATTATAGTCTTTATATTCATAGTTTATACATTTTTTCAGCGCAAAGGCGCGGTTGATATGGAGGGATAAGTGCTGAGATACGCGTCGAACGAGCCTCGGGCCACGCTATTATATGTGTTCAGGTCCACTTCACCGCGCACACCGGCCACATGGCCGCAATGCGAATACTGCCAAAAAGTCCAGCGCTCATTCTCCACCATCGCCGGCGAAGTGAACGAGCAAATCCACAGCGGCACGTCGTCCAATCGGCCGCGCACGAAGCGATGATAGCCGCTCTTATTGGTGTAGATAATCGCTTGGTAGCCGCCTTGACGCAGCAGTTCAATCATCGACTGCAGATTGCGCACAATCTCATCGGTGGAATAGTTGTTGCTATTGCCCCACTCTTCCACATCGATTGCCACCGGCATATCCAGCGGCCGATGGTTGATGGCACGAAGCAGGTTGACGCTCTGTCGCCAGCCCTCCACATCGAAGCGGAAATAATGATACACGCCCACCAATAATCCGGCCTCGATTGCAGCGCGATAATTGTGTTCAAACTCTTTATCGCGCCAATTCGCGCCCTCCGAGGCCTTGATATAAACGAAATCCACACCGTCAGAGGCTACGCTGTCGAAATCCACATGTCCGTTATGGGCCGAGATGTCGATACCGGTCACGGAGTAGACATTGCGGTCGATCATCACCGCTTCGGGCCGGCGCGATGCACGGCGCACAAACATCACCGCCGCAATTGCTATTGCGGTGAAGCATATAAGCATTATTGCGGCGGTGCGTGGTTTCATTATTTTAATGTCTTATTCTTTCACACGGAGGCGTTCGCCATCGGCAGAGTTGGCAATCGACTCGTAATAGCGTTGATTGTAACCGGGGAATTGGGGTTTGGCCGGATAACCGTCGGCAGTGCGCGAGAACACGCCGGGAGCGTCTTCAGTTTTGACGTTGCCATCCAAGAATTTCACCAGCAGATAGTCGCCCAGGGCCTTGTAGGTAGTGGTGACATCAGCGGCAGCATTATTGGTGAATTGAGTCAACAAGGCTTGTACGCCGGCATATTCGGCATCAGCCGAGATATTGGACGACAGAGCATCCACAACCTGCTCAAATTGGTCTTCGAAGCCCTTTTGCACGCGGCGGATGTCGGGTATCATCAGCGAATAGCGATTATACGCTTGGTTGGCCACATAGTTGGTAACCCAGAACATAGCGTCCCACGACAATGTGAGGAGGTCGCCATTGCCCACGGCCAATTGATAAGGAGCTTGATTGGTGGAGTTGAACACGGGCACATACACGCAAGTGTTGGCGTCGTCAACACCGAACCAGAGCACACCGCGCATAGCAGCGTGACGATTGGCGTTCATTGAGGATACGAAAGAGAACCCTGTTTGCTGAGTGGCGATAGCGCGTTCGTTGAAGTATTTTTGGCCATTCACCTCGTATTCCATAGGACGATAGCGATAAGGCACATCGAACGGACCGGCACCGATATCGTTGGTCATATCAAATGGAGTTCCCTCGAAATGGTCGCGCATCATCCATTTCATATCGTTGGCAGAAATTTTGCGAGCCGGTTTCACCCAGAGGGGCATCGGTTCGCCTTTACCTTCGTTGATCCAAGTAAGGAAGCGGTCGGCAGTGCCGGGAGCCATAAACTTGTTGTAGAAAGCCCAAACACGAGCCTCGCAGCCACGCAGTTCCAAGAAATCAAACACAGCATAAGCCATAGCGAATGAGAAGTCCTTGTCCTTGCCGGAGAAATAGCCTTTTTCGCGTGCAAAGGTGATTACATCGGGAGCATAGAGGGTTTGGGGATCGTTCAAAGGGAATTGATGCACACGGGCTTGGTTGGCGTGACCGCTGATATAACCGTCGGGCACTCGACGAGCCACCCACACGGCGCCTTTGTCGTCTTTACCCTTGCCAATAAGATCCATAATCCACACTTCATCGGCATCACCGATGGAGAAAGTCTCACCTGAGGATGCATAACCGTATTCGGCCACCAACGAGGTCATAATATCCACGGCCTCGCGAGCGGTCTTGGCGCGTTGCAAAGTCACATAAATCAGCGAACCGTAGTCGATTAAGCCGGAGCCTTGCAGTTCTTCGCGACCACCCCAAGTGCTCTCGGCGATAGTCACACCGTGTTCATTCATATTGCCGATGGTAGCGAAAGTGTGGGCCACCTCGGGGATATAGCCCAGATGTTTGTTGGTGTCCCATTCGCGGATTTCGCGCATAGCGCCAGGCTGGTGGTCGGCGGCAGGCTGATTGTACAACTCGCCATAAAGCACATGGCTGTCGGCTGCATAAGTAATCATGTTGGACCCGTCGGTCGATGCACCTTTGGTGACAATCAAACTGGTACAAGCATCAGCCACAGCATATCCTGCGGCCATCACAATAGCAAATAATGCAATTCGTAAATTCATCAGTAATTCAGTTTTAGATAGTTTTTGCAAATTTACGAAAAATTCTACATCCCGCAAAAAAAATTTGCATCGCGGCTGCTCGGCTTCCGCAGACCCCGCAGCAAGCCGCGGGGCTACAGCCACCGAACCTCGCCGCGAGCATGGCCGGCGGGCGCTTCGCTCGCCCGAGCCACAGGGGTTAGCGGCGGTTGGCTTGTTTTTGGAGGAGGCGTTCGAATTTGCGGCGCATGGCGCGGTTGCATTTGCCCAGCGCGGGGAGGTGGTTGGCGATGTAGGTGATGTCGTCGGCAGTGATTGCGGAGCCTTCGGCAATGTAGGTGCTACTCGTTGAGAGGAGCAGGAATTGCTCGAACACGCGCGAGTTGACCATTGTGCGCACGAATTGGCCGGTGAGCAGGAGGTGGATATATGAGTTGAGCGCATTGCACATGTTGCTGATG
>SFNM01000153.1 GCA_004552725.1 Bacteroidales bacterium
CCAAAAAATAAAGCGTGCGCGCCATCTGTACATACGTATGCGGTACCGTCGATCCCGATACTATCGCCGCAGAATAATACAATAATGATTGAAACGTCTTCCCCCTCTCGCCCAACGCCATGTCACCCATGCACGTCCACGCAAACCAATTCAACGGCTCCAACGCCAACAAACATCCAAATAAACGATACGCATCTTCATTCCGCTCTTCGCCATAATACAAAATCGCTAAATTCACTAAACTACGACGCAAATTCGCGCAACGACCCAACGCCTCCTCATTCAACGCTATCGCACGCGCCTTGTCCCCCAAATTCATCATCACTTCGCCAAGCGCCGACAATACAAACACGTCATTCGGCCTCAACGCATTCGCTCGCTCCAAATCCGCCTGCGCATGCTCAAACGCCTCCGAATCCAAATAATACAATCCGCGAACCAAATAATACTCCGCACAATCCGGATTCTGCGCCACAAAACTGTCCAACGGCGTCTTCTCTCCACGCGTGCGACCGCGAACCGGCGACAACGCCGCTCGGTAAAACTCATAACGCTCCGGAAACTCGCCACCCAAATGACGACGAACCTCCGTCATAAACGATCGCGCCTCCTCTCGATCGCCCAACGCCAACGCCACCTCCACGAGGTCGAGAAATATCTCGAACAAATGCTCCCGGTCGCTCTCCGTCGAACTCAACTGTATGAGTTCATTCATGCCCTCCGTCACTTCTCCAGAATGTATCCGGTCGCGAAGTTCCGACAACACTTTTCGAAATTCCATGTCTCGCATTTTCCTCTCCATGTCTCATGCTCGACTCTACATGCGCTACGACGATTCTCTACGAATCCATCCCGCGCCTTCCTAAAGCCGATTCGTTGGGTGGGCTACGGCTATTGCCGCGCCTGCCTCCCGGCAGGCACAACAATACGCCTACGCTAGCCTGCCTCCCGGCAGGCTCGTTGCGCTATGTTCTCCCTGCCTACGGCAGGTCCGAGCATACGCGCAACTGGCGCGGCTATGTTCTCGTTTCACTGCGAGCATACGCCGCGCGCTCTCATGCGATTCGAATCTCCTTTGCCAGATCTCCGAACCACATTTTTCGCAGTTCAATACCCTTATCGCATGTATCGAACCGATAAAACAACGATTATAACCCACAATAATCAAATAATTGTTCTACGCCCGTGCCTCGTAGCAAATTCCGTGCATCCAATAGCAGGCTACCTGCCATATTCCGACGTATTTCTGCCCAATCCAACGACTTATAATCGTCCCATTCCGTCGCGATCACTATCGCATCCACGCCTCGCACCGCCTCCTCGGCCGTGTCGAAAAACTCAAATCCATTCTCCGCATAAATATGCCGCGCATTCTCCAAACCCTTCGGGTCATGCACCCGAACACGTGCTCCTCGCTGCACCAAAATATCGGCGACATCTACCGACGGACTATTCCTCACGTCATCCGTCCTCGGCTTAAAGCTCAATCCCAATACCGCTATTCTCTGACCGACCAATACATGCAAATGGTCGAGCAATTTCAATATCAGTCTGTCCTTCTGGCGCGAATTCACTTCAACGGCCGCCGTCACTATCGGCATCGGATACGAATAATCTTGCGCCATGTGCAATAATGCTTTCGAATCCTTCGGAAAACACGAACCTCCCCAGCCCAAACCCGAACGCAAAAACGCCGGCGCTATCCGCTTGTCCATTCCCATGCCACGGCTCACATCCGACATGTTCGCACCGATCTTTTCACAAAGACCTGCGATTTCATTCGCATAGCTTATTTTCAATGCTAGAAACACATTCGACGCATATTTCACCATTTCCGCCGATACCTGATCCGTATGCAAACACTGCGGCAACGTCCGCTGCTCGGGGCTTTCGACCGCCTGCGGCGGCTCAAACGTCTGCATCAATATCGGCTCAAATAACTCGCAAAGCATCGTATACGCCTTTTCATCCTCCGTACCAATCACAAATCGATCCGGATAAAACGTATCGTGCAACGCACAACCCTCGCGCAAAAACTCCGGATTCGATGCAAAATGCAAATGCGATACATCGCCACCTCGAGCCCCTACCGCGCCGCGTATCTGGCGAGCTATCATCGCATTCACACCGACCGGAACCGTCGATTTCACCACGATTGTCACGTCATGTGTCGGCGTCAAAAGCGCCCCTATCTCATCGGCTGCACTCAAGACATACGATATATCTGCCTCGCCATTCGCCGCCGAAGGCGTACCAACCGCAATAAACACAACATCCGCATCACCTATGCAACTGCCCAAATCCGACGTAAACGATATTCTATCGTCAATCGCCAATAATTCATCCAGACCAGTCTCCGATATCGGCGCTCGGCGCGACTTCAAAAGCGCTACCTTTGCCTCATCTACATCGACACCGACGACGCTATGACCAACATACGAAAGCGCTACCGCCGTGTTGATCCCTACATATCCGGTTCCTATCGTAACGACTCTCATCGATTTTTTGCTCCTATCGGCGCAACGAAAAGCTCAAGCTCCTCAGATGCGCCATTCTCTCGTTAAACGCATTCGCCAATCGGCTCACGCGAATACTCCATCCGCGCGCCCAATAGCCAACAATATGCCACATACTTTAATTCCACACTTTTTTTCAAGACTCACGACACACGCCATTCCCATTCTCTACCCACCGATGCACACCCCATCGATTACACCACTTATAGCTTAAATCTCTTACACAAGCCAAATATAGCTCTCGTTTTATATATCACCTAACGATTCAAT
>SFNM01000154.1 GCA_004552725.1 Bacteroidales bacterium
CCCCCTTTACAACAAGGCCGGGTCGAAGTTCATGCACGTTACCACCAAGAGCAATATGCTCGTGGGCTACGACCAGATGGGCGACGTCGAGAATGTCATGGTAAAGGAGTACGCTCCCTTTATCCTGTCGTACATCGCCACTATGTTCTTCGGCGTTCAGTTCGAGACTATCGACAAGCGCCGCTTCAAGACCATTGAAATAACCGTATAATCCGTTTTCCGCTATGGCAAAAACTTGTACCTCAATCCAAAAGTCGCTCGGGTGGTGTCAGGGCACTCCCGAGCTGCCGGGCGTGAAGCGTCGTATATACTTTATCGCAAAGTCGTTCATCGTGGGCTTCCCTCAGTTGCCCCGTGATGAGCTGGGCCGCTCGACCTCGGCGGTGCTCGTCGGCGACTTCGTGCTCATGGCTGACGCCACGTGGAAGTATATCGACATTCTGCCCGATAAATCTCAGCTCACTTCCGAGGCGCAGGGCGAATTGCCCTCGCAGACGCAGCTTAACAAACTTGTTGCCGTTCATCCCGGCGTCGGCAAAGAGGCTTCCGCTGCCGCCGCCTACATCAACAACACCGACAATGTGTTCGTTGTCGAGGATATGAAAGGCAACTATCGAGTTCTCGGTAATGACAAGTGGACTACCAAGGCCACTGTCGCACAGGACCTCGGTCAGGGTGCCACCGGCACTACGTCCACCACTATCAACGTCGAGGCTACCGACGAAGTGCCCGCGCCCTTCTATGTCGGCAAGCTCGATACCGAGGACGGCGAGATTGACTGCGCTACGGGCGATACTCAGCCCTAAACACGCCGCTCGCTATGGATAACAGATGTGTCAGGAAAGGGGCGATTTCGTTGGACGAAGTGTTGAACGACATCGAAGTGCCTTCGTTGGAAGCCCCCGACCTCGACACATCTTTTGTCTGCGACAAATCCAAAGACCTGTTCGCCGAGAAAAAACGTGCGGCATGGAAAGATGTGCAGCAGACCGAGGCTCGCTGCGACTTCGCCCCAAACAAGGTGCGAATTTCCTACCGCAATCCGCAGTTCGGCATTATCTCCCTGTGGAAGAAGTCGGTGTACGGGCGCACCCTCACTGACATTAAAGCCGACCCCGATATGGTGGAGTTCTTTGCCGTCAACGTCGCAAAGCTCGTCGGGCAAATCCTCGGCAGCTCGCTATCTCATGGCGACTGGGCGATAGTTACCTCGCCCAAGCGTCGCCACAAGGAGCGCAACTTCGCCTCGCTAATCTCGGCTCGTTTAGGCTCGCTACTCGGCATACCCTTCTACGAAGATGTCGCCGAGTGTCACTCAAAGCATCGTGTCGGCGCGGTGTTCTCCTTTGGCGCTGAACCGCCCAAAGAGCGTAACATCATCGTCTTTGATGATTTTGTTACCTCCGGCGCCACGATGATCTCAATGCGTGAACTGCTTCTTCCACTCGGTTACAACCTCGTGTTTTTCACAGGCATAAACAACAAATTGTAATGGACCACAAATTTACTGAACAGATAAAGCAATGGCTTGAAACGCCCGAAAGCGAGCGCGACTATACCGTCGGCGCTCTTTACCTTTTGAAGCTGTCGGGCAATCAGATTATGTATAAGAACATAATCGCACAGATTGACCGCCGCCACGACTTCGTGGAGTATCAGCTTCAAAAGTATTACAACTTCCGCGTTCAAGCCTTGACCCACGCGCAGGTCGAGGAAATGGCCTCGCAGGTGGCGACCATCGCCGACGAGCATCATCTGACCGACGATGCTTCTACCGTGCCGGAAGATGAACGTAGTCTTGGCAAGCGCGAAGACCACGATGCTCTGCCCGACGAGGTCAAGGCGAAATACGTTGAGAACCTTTCGCTTCTCCAACGTATGCGCGAGCTGCATCTGCGCCTCCGCTCGCTCTCGCTTGAAAACTCCACCTGCCCGGACTCCGAGCGATACCCCTTCCTGAAAGAGTTAATCGCTCTCGATAAGAAACTACACGCCAACTGGGAGGCTTACGACCACTATGTAGCTCCCGGCCCCGGTGCCGCTCCCTCGCGATCTGCAAAAGCAAAACGCTCCGCCGCCGGTAGCAAGAAGTCTGCGAAGTCATCGTGAAACGCTTTCGTAGAAAGAAATGAAACGCTCGGCCAACATCGACCAAATCCTTCGCCCGTTGAAAGAGACGCCTTTTCAGGCATACCTTTCAAATGCCGTGCAGGTTGCCGACATTCTCGAATGGATTTTGGGACAAGTCGGCGTCGCAGAAGTCTGGCAGACTTCTTTCTCCATTTCCGAGGAGTTTCTTCGGCGCTTGTTCTTTATTACCAAAGACAAGCGCGTGTCGCGCATCAACCTCGTTCTCGACCACAAGGCTACCAACAAGACGCTCAAACTGTGGGCGTTCATCACACAGGTTATTGAGCGCACCTATCTTGCCGACAACCATAGCAAGATTTTGTTGGTGCAATCCGAGCGCGGCGATACGGTCAGCGTCATTACTTCGCAGAACCTTACCCGTGGCAATCGCCACGAGTCGGCTTTTATCTCCACCGATAAAGCCATCTTCGACCGGCTCCACGAGCAGGTCAACGATTTAATAACAAATCACAGCGTACCACTCCATGACTTATTCCGAGACCGAATTGCAGCAGATTGAGAAATACGCCTCAATCTACTTGAAGATTTCTGACATCGCCGTGATACTCGACATCCCGGCTGATATGCTCCGCTCCGACATTGCCGACCGAGGCTCCGACGTAAGCAAGGCTTATCGCCGTGGCA
>SFNM01000054.1 GCA_004552725.1 Bacteroidales bacterium
GCGCCGATTGAGTTCTTCCCCACGCAGATATTTAGGTGTATTGAGCACATACTTGCCGTTGCTAAGTTTTTTGCCCAACAACAGTTTGATATATTGAAAAGCGAGCGTGTAGGTCTTGCCCGAGCCGGCCGATGCCTTGTATATTGTAAGCATAAATTGGTACCAGAGAAATTTTTCACAAAGATATAAAAAATAGCACTTGAAGACAATTATTTGACTCTAAAATGCACAAAAGAGTGCAAAAAATTAAAATGGAGAAATAAATTTTGCTCGCCGTGCACTTTTTTTTGCGCAAATGGTCGCAAATTATTAACTTTGTAGATTATTTAATTAATGTAAATGCAACAATTTCAAGACTTGGGGCTTGTCCCCGAATTATTGCGAGCGGTAGCCGACATGGGCTTTGAAGAGCCGATGCCGGTTCAATCGCAAGTGATACCCGCTTTGCTCTCCGGCGACCGCGATTTGGTGGCTTTGGCTCAAACCGGCACTGGCAAAACGGCCGCCTTCGGCTTGCCCGTAATCCAACGCATCGACACCGATATTACCGCACCGCAAGCGTTGATTTTAGCGCCTACGCGCGAATTGTGCCTGCAAATTGCCGGCGACTTGGCTGATTTTTCCAAGTATATGCCCGATGTGGCGCTAATCCCTGTGTATGGCGGCAGCAGCATCGAGGCTCAAATCCGCGGACTGCGTCGCGGCGTGCATATCATCATCGCCACTCCGGGCCGATTGATTGATTTGATTGAACGCAAAGTGGTGAATTTGGAGAATGTGCACACCGTGGTGCTCGACGAAGCCGACGAAATGCTCAATATGGGCTTTGTCGACTCCATCGATGAAATCCTGGCTCGTGTACCCGATGACCGCAAGATGCTGATGTTCTCGGCTACAATGCCGGCCGAAGCAGCACGCATTGCCCGCAAATATATGCACGACCACCAAGAGATTGTGATTGGCACACGCAACGAAGGTGCCGACACCGTGCAACACATATATTATATGGTCCACGCCCAAGATAAATACCCCACTCTCAAGCGCGTGGCCGACAATGCTCCCTCAATCTACGGCATTATCTTCTGCCGCACCCGTCGCGAAACGCAAGAGATAGCCGATGCGCTCATTTCCGACGGATATAATGCCGACGCTCTCCACGGCGACCTCTCACAGCAACAGCGCGACATTGTGATGAAAAAATTCCGCGACGGAGTGATATCCCTGTTGGTGGCTACGGATGTGGCTGCCCGCGGCCTTGATGTGGATAATCTGACCCATGTAATCAACTACGGCTTGCCCGACGAGGCGGCGGTTTATACACACCGCTCCGGCCGTACCGGTAGAGCCGGTCGCTCCGGCTTATCGATTGCCATCATTCACTCGCGCGAGCGCTCGCGCCTGCGACAAATCGAGCAAACCATGGGCCGCAAGTTTGAGCGGCGCGATGTGCCCACCCCCGAGCACATCATCGAGAAGCGATTGTACAATCTGGCCGACCGCCTCGAACGCTTCGACCCCGACCAAAGCGACATTGACTCCCACATTGGCGGTGTGCTCAAAAAACTTTCCTGGCTTTCGAGCGACGATATCCTGCGCCGTGTGTTTGCCTTGGAGATGGACCGCCTGCTGGAGTACTACAAAGACGCCCCCGCCATTGAGAATATCCCCGACAAGCCGTCGAAGAAAGAAGGCCGCGGCGAAAAATCCTCCAAGCCCAAGGCGGAGCATCGCCGCCCCGCAACCGAGGCCGAAAAAGACCGTCGCACAGCCGCGCGCGGCTTCGAACGCGTGTATATCAGCGCGGGCAAGGCCGATGGCTTCTTTGCCGGCAACCTCATCGAATTGCTCAATCACAATGTTGAGGGCAAACGCGTCGACGTGGGTCGCATCGACTTGCTGGCATCGTATTCGCTGTTCGACGTGAAGAAAAGCGACGCCCGCCGTGTGGTTGAAGCCCTTCGCAACGTCGACTTCTTCGGCCATCGTCTCCACTGCGAGATTGCCGAACCCGACAAAGACTATACCCGCGCATCTAATCGCAAAAAACGCAAATAAAAGCATTGAATATGAAATCATTACGTGTTATATTTCTCATTTCGTTGATGATATGTGCCATAGCCGGTGTGGCTCGCACCGCCGCCGACTTCTTCGTGTCGATGCCTCAAGAGCACGCCGTGGTTTTCTCTCAAACCCAGCGAATGGATATGTTGGATTACTTCAGATACGGCTCTGACGAGGGCACGGAGAATTTGTATGGCGACAAAAGCCGCATTGCGGCTGAAACCCCGTCGCTGCTCACCGTTGATGTAACCGAAAACTCCACTATGCAAGTGGCTATGTTCGCTTCAAAGAACGATACTGTCTTGGCTGTGATTTCTACCGTGGATATTCAGGCTCGCGACGCGCAAATTGAATTTTACGACCGCAATTGGAAGCCATTGCGCCGAAATCCGGTGAACAAACCCCTTTTCTGCGATTGGATTACCAAAGATGGCGAAGCCCACATCGCCGACATCACTATGGCCTTGGAATTTATTCCGGTCACCATCAATTACGACCCCGAAGCCTCAACTCTCACTTTCCATAATAATATGGAGAACTTAGTGTCGGCCTACGATGCCCAACGCCTTTCGCAGTGGCTCTTATCCGACATAGTGTATGATGTAAAAGGCACTAAATTCAGCCGTCGAAAATGAATGTGAACGCCATCACTCTGCTCGAATTTCAGCAACGGATAGCGGCGGTAATTACCGCCACTGCCGCTCTGCGCGATGTGTGGATTACGGCGGAAACCTCCGACGTGCGCACCTCCGGTGGTCATTGCTATCTGGAACTCATCGACAAGGATCCGGAGAACGGTGCCATTCGAGCACGTGCACGCGCCACGATATGGGCGTCGATTTACGCTCGCATCAATGCCGCTTTCGCTGCGGCCACCGGTAGCGGGTTGCGCTCCGACATCAAAGTGATGGTGAAATTGTCGGCCACTTATCACCCTTCATACGGCATGTCGCTGTCGATTACCGACATCGACCCCACTTTCACATTGGGCGACTTGTTGCGCCGACGTATGGAGATGGTGGCGCGGTTGCAGCGCGAAGGCATCCTCGAGCAGAACCGCAACTTGCGATGGCCGCAGGCTCCCCTGCGCGTGGCGGTGATTTCCGCACCCAACGCAGCCGGTTATGGCGATTTTATCAACCAACTGTATAACAATCAGCGACGTTTGCGCTTCTCCACCAAGTTGTATCGCGCCGTGTTGCAAGGCGAACAGACTGCCTCCTCCATCATTTCGGCCCTCCGCGCAATCGCTGCCGACGGCGATGCGCAGTGCGTGGTGATTATTCGCGGAGGCGGTGCCACCAGCGATTTGGCCGCATACGACAACTACGACTTGGCTGCCGAAATCGCGCGTTTCCCCATTCCAGTGGTCATAGGTATAGGCCACCAACGCGACGTGACTTTGCTCGACTATGTGGCCAACACGCGCGTGAAAACACCTACAGCCGCGGCTGAATACATCATAAGCATCGCTTCGAAAGCCCTCGACCGATTGCAAACCCTCACTCAACAAATTCTCGAGTTGGCTTCGGCGCAAATCAACACCGCTCAGCAACGACTCGCCACCATCGCCGGCCTGCTGCCCGCTTTGACTCAGGCCGTTGTGGACCAACAGCGCTTGCGCATAGGCACTCAAGTCTCCGGCACCATCGCCGATGCAATCACATCTTCGATGACCCGACAACGCGACCGACTCACCGCTCTGGGCGAATTGCTCGACACCCTCTCGCCCGAAGCCACACTCCGCCGTGGTTTCTCCATTACCCGCGTCAACGGTTGCGCTATCACATCGCCCTCGCAGGCCGTTGCCGGAGATGTCCTCGTGACTACCCTCGCCGACGGCTCAATCATTTCCACTGTTTCCGCTTCAAATATTTCCGCAAAATAAATTCCCGATATGGACCAACCATCATACAATCAGGCTATTGCCGAATTAGAAAAAATTGTGGAGAGTCTCCGCTCTTCGTCGACCGATGTCGACACCCTCACCGCTCGCACTCGTCGCGCCGTGGAACTCCTCAACATTTGTCGCTCGCGACTTACAACCACCGAGGATGAACTCCGCGCCATACTTACCTCACTCCAAGCCCCTCAGCAATAATATGAAAAAATATCTCGACCTCCTTCAGCATATCCTAGACCATGGTGTGGATAAAAGCGACCGCACCGGCACCGGCACTCGCAGCGTGTTCGGCTATCAAATGCGCTTCAATCTCAGCGACGGCTTCCCTTTGGTCACCACCAAGAAGTTGCACCTCAAATCTATCATTTATGAATTGCTGTGGTTCTTGCATGGCGACACCAACGTGAAGTATCTCCAAGAGCACGGGGTACGTATATGGAATGAGTGGGCGCGCGAAGACGGCGACCTTGGGCCTATCTACGGTCGCCAGTGGCGCGCATGGCCCGACGGCCATGGCGGTCACATCGACCAAATCGCCCAAGCCATCGACGATATCAAGCACAATCCCGACTCTCGCCGAATTATCGTGAACGCGTGGAACGTGGCTCAATTACCCGAGATGGCTCTCGCTCCTTGCCATGCCTTCTTCCAATTCTATGTGGCCGGCGGACGTCTGAGCCTGCAACTCTACCAGCGCAGCGCCGACTCATTCTTGGGTGTGCCGTTCAATATCGCCTCCTACGCTCTGCTCACCATGATGGTGGCGCAAGTTTGCGGCCTTGAACCGGGCGACTTCGTGCACACCTTGGGCGACGCTCACCTTTATCGCAACCACTTGGACCAAGCACGGTTGCAACTCACTCGCGAGCCGCGCCCGCTGCCGCGGATGATTATCAATTCCAACGTCAAGAATATCAACGACTTCGTCTACGAGGATTTCACCCTCGAAGGCTATGATCCTCACCCTCATATCAAAGCCGAAGTAAGCGTATGACCAACCTCACAATCATCGTGGCCGTGGCTCGCAACGGTGCCATAGGCCGCAACGGCGACCTTGCCTTCTATATCTCCGACGATTTGCGCCACTTTAAGTCGCTCACAATGGGCCACCCCATCATCATGGGACGTCGCACTTTCGAATCGCTCCCCAAAGGTGCATTGCCCGGACGTCGCAACATTGTGGTGACCCGAAATACCGATTTCGCGGCTCCGAATGTGGAAACCGCGCCATCGCTCCAAGCCGCTATCGACTTGGTGAGCGATGTCGACCAAGCATTTATCATCGGCGGCGGCTCCATCTACCAACAAGCCATGCCGTTGGCTTCCCGCCTCGAAATCACACACATTGAGGCCGATGCCATCGATGCCGACACCTTCTTCCCCGCTATCGACTCCGCTAATTGGCAACTTATCGAGCGGATGCCTTCTGCCATCGACCCACGGTCGAATATTCCATATCACTTCGCTTCCTACATCCGCAAAAACTGATTTTTGTAAATCTCATCTCATTTACGTTATGGAACGATATATTACTTGGAAATTGGTGCTCTCTCTCGCAATTCTCCTCCCGACTCAAGCACTCGCCGCTGACAAATTGCCTATCAGCGACTCCTTCGCCAACGCTACTATCTCTGAATACTTCACCACAGACAAAGTGCAAGGCAATGTATTTAATTGGAAGGCTGTCTCCGAGGCCAACTATCCATCATCAACTCCCTATGACAATGATGGTGGTATGTTATACTTCAATTCTTATGACTCACCTGTAGGTACTTCCGCTCGTTTGATGTCGCGCGAAATTGATGCCTCATCGGCCTCCAATCCTGTCCTTGAATTTTTCCTTTGCCACGCACTTGGCGACTATAAAGATCAAGTTGTAGTGGAAATAAGTAAGAATGGTGGCGAATGGGCGGACGCTGAGACTGGTACTTATCATTATGTAGGTGGCTCGGCTCCCGACGGCACCTGGGAGCGTGTGCGTGTTTACCTCAAAGATGCTATCGGTAGCGATTGTACCACCTTTCGTGTGGCTTTAAAAGCCGTTAGTAATCGCGGTCGCAATATCATCATTGATGCACTTAGAATATACAACGTGGCCGACAACGACTTGGACCTCGTATCTATTTCGGCTCCCAAATCGGTAGTTTCCGGCAACGATTGTGTCATTACCATGGAAGTGGCCAATAACGGCAACACGGAAGTGAAAGCCAGCGACTACTCGATTGACTTCACCTCCACTTTCACCGGCACAATTCCCAATGTGACCACTGCCGACATCCCCGCTATGGAGAACGCCAAGTTGGAAGTGCGTATACCGGTCACTGCTATCGAAGCAGTAAAAGAGTCTTTCACTCTCCAAGCCAAAACAGTTTGCATTTCCGACCCCGAAGAGTCAAACAATACATCCCGCACAGTTAATGTGAATATGCAATTTTCTTCTGAGCCCGGCGCGACCAACTTCATTCGCGGCTGGGATGCTGACGACAACCACTTGATGCTGAACTGGGATGCCGCCAAAGATACTAAAGAGGATCTTTTCTCCATTAATGAATCGTTCGAAGGATTTAATATGGCTTCCACCGGACCATTCAATGGCTTTGTGGTAATCGATAGGGATAAAAGCGCAAGCGAAGCCGCAATTTACAGCGCCTCCGGTTCGATACTCAATGTCACTACCCCATCGGCCGGCACACCGGCCGATGGCGACGGCTACAAAATGCTTGGCGTGACTTGTGGCGCTACTGTTCAGCAGGACGATTGGCTAATCTCTCCGGTGCTGGCATGCGCTCACAATCTCGAAATGTCGATATCGTTCCTCATCGCTTTTAAAGCGCAATCAGGTATTGATAACAAGGTGGAAGTATTGTATGCAACCGAGGATTATAACTCGGCCGACCCCGCCGCCGCTTTCACTAAAAATGTCAAATCATTCATCGGTAGCACAGACGCCGGTGCTTATGTTAATGCCGACGGCAAATTCCACCTTGTTGAAATCAACGACATCCCCGCTGAAGCCAAGTATATTGCTATACATATTTATACTCAAACAACATTATCTTCGCTTGAACCTGCCACTTGGATTGATAATATCACCATCAAAGAAGTGAATGACGCTCCACTCCGCGGTTATCGCATCTACGACCTTGAAAGCGGATTGGTCGATACCGGCGGACTCATATCGTCAACAGCAACCTCCTATACTATGCCATTCATCGACGCAGTGTGCCGCTACGAAATCGTTGCTGTTTACGACGATGGCGAAGCCACTCCGTCGAATGTCATCTCCGTCGACCCCGGCCCTTCGGCTGTCGAAAGCGTTGAAACACCCGCCTCCAACATCATCGTCTGCCTCGATGGCATCACTATCGCCAACTGCGAGGGGCAACCTATCGCCGTCTGCGACATCGCCGGACGTTGCATCACCTCCGCCACGGTCACATGCTCCGCCCACTTCATTCCCCTCACGGCCGGCACATACGTGGTGAAAGTAGGCACCAACGCCTCCATCATCTCCCTCCGTTAACATCGTTGCATAAAGCAGTTCGGCTCTGCCCACTATGAGTTATGTGGCGAGGCGGAAGCCGAACTGCTTTTGTTCACTCTCGGCCGCATCTACGACTCCAAATATCGCCAATTTGTTGGTAAAAACAGACTATTTTGCATTTTATTGAAATTTTTTTGCAAAAATATTTGCAGGATTGAAAATTCTGTCGTAACTTTGCACTCGCAAAACGGCACAAGCCGCTACTCTCCACCGAGAGTCAACATCTCAAAATGGTGCGGTAGTTCAGCTGGTTAGAATACAGGCCTGTCACGCCTGGGGTCGCGGGTTCGAGTCCCGTCCGCACCGCCAGAGGAGAGAGGAGAATGAGAAATAGTTAATCTTCGGATTGCTTTTCTCATTCTTTTTTTGTGTACCCTGCATCCATAATGAAGTCTCGTGCCCGCGGCCGGCCTCCACTCCAGCCCTGCAGCCCCCTCCGTAGCACTCCCTGCCAGCCCCACCCATGGTGAGGTTCGGTGGCGAGGCGGTTGCCGAGCGGCGCGGCAGCGCCCCCCCCTGCAGCGCCCCCGTAGGCGCTCCCAGCCCCCACCCGTGGTGAGGTTTGGTGGCGAGGCGGTAGCCGAGCGGCGCGGCAGCGCCCCTGCGGCCCCTCACGCGCCCCGTAGCGCAGCCGCAAGCCCCGCGCCCATGGTGGGGTTCGGTGGCGAGGCGGTAGCCGAGCGGCGCGGTAGCGCCTCAGGTAGCCGACCATCATCCGCAGCCCTCGGTCGCCATCGTCAATTTCATTTGTGTATTCTTGCGCATTTTGTTGGATATTTGTGGATTTATTGAATATTTTGTAAGAAATATTTGGAAAACTGCAAAAATGTGCTTAACTTTGCGCCAAATCATTCACAAAATGAAAAGTCTATGAAGAAATTGTTACTCATTTCCGCACTCACTGCTTGCTCCGCACTCACTCTCTCGGCGCAAGCACCCACACAAATTACCAACTTACGCACTGTATCGCCTCAAAAGACAGTCCAAGTGCCTCTGCGTACCGATGCTCGCGTCCTCTCCGCCCGCACCCTCGCCTCGGGCGTGCAAATCCAAGTGGTAGACGGGCTCAATGGTATGCCGGTTAAGCGCCTTGTAACCAACCGCTTGCCGCAAGCCATCAATCCACGCCGCCACGCGCCCGCCAAGGAAGCGCCCGCCGACGGCATCTCCCTCCAAGAAGGCTTCGAAGCCTTCGACGGCACCGACGGTTGGCAGCCCGAAGGTTGGGCGACTCAATCATTGGGCGACCCCATCGTAAGCGACTCGCCCGAAAACTGGTTCGTCACCCCGGGCTTGATGTACTCCCCGGCACCCGTGGGCAACTACTACGAAGCTATCTTCTTCGACCCCGCCGCCAAGGACGAGTGGCTCATCACTCCGGCGATGACCCTCACCGCCACCCCGGTGCTATACTTCAAAGCATACATCGAACCGGTTTTCTTGTTCAATCTCAACAATGTGGACTGGGACACCTTCGAATTCACCGCTGTGGAACCCGCCGCCACCTTGCAAGTGTTAGTGAAGCCCGCCGGCGCCGAAGAATGGACCTTAGTTCACGACTATTTTGACGACTATAAAGACTTGTCGCTCAGTGAGCTATATGAAGTTAAATACGATGGCAATAACCTTACCCAATACTCCATCGACCTCGCCGATTACGCCGGCCAACAGGTGCAACTCGCCTTCCGCTACGTGGGCACCGACGGCAACACCGTGATGCTCGATGACATTATGGTTTCCAACCCGAAACTTGAGGCTGAGTACTGCTATCCTTTCAACTCACTGTTCTACGGCGTGAACACTGAGTTCTCATCGCTTTCGATTTCGATGCCGCTTCTCCCTGTAAATGAGGAACTTATATGGTACAACTACTGCGAAGAAGAGGGCGTGACTTCTACTTGGCAATACCACGACTGGGCCACCAACGAAATCCTCACCACCAACTCCTTCGACCTCACTGCCACATACTTCCCCGACTACTCCTCCGACTTCACCTGTCGCAACAACTGCTACGATTCGCCCATCCTCACCCTTTCCAAACCGGGTGCCGCCGATGGCTCGTACCAGCGTTACCAGTACTTCCAAGTCGGCGGCCGCGCCGAATGGGAATTCTCCAATGGTGTGAAAACCCTCGGCGTAATGCCCTTCGATGTACAAACCGAAGGAATCGACATCATGGTGGCCGACAACGATATGGAAGCCGGCATCCCCTTCTACGGCTACAGTAAAGACGTGGACCAATATTGGACCGACTACACATTCCAAGGCCAGGAAGAAGAAGGTGAAGGCGTCAAACTCACCGCCATCATGAACTGCTACCTCCCCTCGCAAAATCCCATCGTGTTCTCCGACGCTTGGGCGCTCGCCAAGGGCCAAATCGGCGCCGACGCTGTCTTCACTCTCGACGTCTGCCTCATTGATGACGAAGGCGCTTTGAAAGAGCCCATGGCCGTTGCCACCTGCCGCGGAGCCGACATGATTGTGGAAGAAGGCGGCATGCAAAACTACTACGCCATCCCCTTCTCCTTCGACCAACCGGTGGTAATCTCCGCCGCCGACACCGAACTCTACGTGGTGCGCCTCTCGGGCTTCAACGACCCCAACAACGTCACTTACTTCGCACCCTACCAATCCGTTGAGGATAACCCCGACTGGCTCGGCCTCGGCTGGTTGCAGAAAGAAATCACTATGGGCGGCGATACTCGCACCTCGCTCTCTTCAACCTCCTACTACACCGGCTTCCAATCCTTCGCCATCGGTCTCGACGCTTTCTACCCCTGGCTCTTCCCCGCTGCTGAAGAAGTAAGCACCGATTCAGAAGGCCTTGCTCAAATCGCCCTCGGCTCATACTACGACGGCTCGCAACTCACTGCCACTCAGCCCGATGGCTCACCCTTACCCGCTTGGCTCACCGCCACAATCACCGGTCGCTACGGTGACGCTAAGATTGAGTTTACCGCCACCGGCACCGAATCCGCCGACCAACCTGTGCTCATCTCCGCCCCCGGCGTATCGGCCACTGTCACCGTTCACTACGACGGCAACGCATCAATCACCTCCGCAATTGCCGACAGCGATGATGCACCCGCTCAACTCTTCAACCTTGCCGGCCAACAAGTCAGCGGCACTCCCGTCCCCGGCATCTACTTCCAACGCTCCTCCAATGGAACTGTCACCAAGAAATTGGTGAAATAAACCAATCATCTAAATAAACACCCCCAGGCGGCGGCTCTGTAGAGTCGCCGCTCACTTTATTTATGACATATTAGTCAAATCAGGTGCTGAATAAGCCACCAATGTAAAATCCGGTAGAAATGTTAAACTATTTTGAAGTGTAATACAGTATAGGCTAAGAAAACCGCAACGCGGTTTCACATACCCTCCAGCCCCACGATAGCGAAGCATACGTGGGGCTGTAATGCGATATATATATATTATGACTGAACTGCAGCGCGGTTCCATTTACTGACCACACTTTCATTAGATGCCCTCCGGGTAAATCCACCTGCCCACCAGCCTCGCACCGAATTGTTCGAAACGACTATGGGTGGGGTATATAAAAGAAAAAAACCGACGCCTCGCGGCCCGGTTGTTCTCTTGTGTTGTTTGCACTAACACTAAATACCTAAAACCATTTATAAATCCTTGTTGTCTATTACTGAATAATCCTAAATAATAACCTTGAATCTTAGACCTTTGTTTTTATTTACATTGCAAAGTTACAACTAAAATCAAAGCTTGTCTATAGAATTGAGATGAAATATAAATATATTTATCACAAATAGAATTTTATCTATCTGGTAATTAGCATACTAAATATGTATTACATCCTCTAAAATATAACACTAAATCAAGCAAATTTAGAGGATTTTCAACACTTGGTTCTCGAAATTTTCGCGGTCGATGGCGCGATTTTTCATTCTATTGCGATAAGTGTATACGGTGTTGAGCGATAGAGAAAGGAATTTGCTGATACGGTTGCTGTCGGTGACGCCCAGGCGCATAAAAGCAAGAATTCGGAGTTCGGGAGTGAGACGCCCCGGCGACGGAAGGTCAACCTGCTTATCGGGAAGCAGAAGCGTATTGAGTTCGCTGACGAAGTCGGGAAAAATTTTGAGCACGGCTTCATCGAATACTACAAAGAATTTTTCAGAAAATTCTTGCATCAGACGCCCGCTTTCGATAGTGCTAAGGAGATTGACTGACTGGTTGGCTTTGATTATGCGTGTTACAAACTTTGTAAACTCCTCAAAGCCATCAACATAACTGGAACATAGTTTAAGCAATTGATTGATATAAAGTTCGCGATTGGCTACGGATTCGCGTAGTTCTCGCTTGTCTTTTGCATCGTGTCCCGCTCTGATGCGCGAGGAGAAAATTACGGCGGAAAGACCAATAATCAGTAATGTAAGAGTGATGATGACGATAATACCGGCGCGGATGGTATGGTTATCGGCTTCGTGTACGCGACTTGCCACGTCAATAAAACGGTGCGACGTGATTGTGAGGTACATACGCGAACCTCCATCTTTCATTATTTTGCTTGCGAGTTCCAAGTATCTGAATGAGCGGTCTTTATCGCCCAGTTGCATCAGCGCTTCACCCAAAAAAGCCAGCGAGGCGGCATCGCAATTTACGTTCTTAAGGTCGGCGATTGCTGAAAGAGCCAAGTAATAAGCGCGTTCGTGTAATTTGTCGGGCCGGTCGGCATAACATTCAGCCAACATGGCTGCTATCATAGCATATATCGGAGTGCCAGGGGAGTATGATTCCAAGGCTTCGTTGAGTTCACCGATGGCACGAACATGGTCGCCACGAAGAAAACTAACGCGAGAGTCCACGAGCCAGCGTGCAGTAGAGTTAGGCATTAAATATGACGACAACGAGTCGAGCATCTCGATTGCTTTTTTGGTGATTACCTCGCGATTAAAGATTGTGCTTGAAAAATTCAAGTCATCAAGATATAATCGCGATGCTATTCCATAGAATTTCAATTTGTTATTGTGACTC
>SFNM01000155.1 GCA_004552725.1 Bacteroidales bacterium
AGCAGCAATTTGCTTGGTCTACGGCATCGTGATGATTTTGCTCCATACTTATAGATATGTGGCTCGTTTTTCCGTTATCGAAGATATCTACCGCATTTTTGCTTTAGTGGTGATTTCTTCCGCCGTTTTGCTCGCCAACTCGTTAATTTGTTATTGGACAGTCGGATACAGTTGGATACGTTTCTGGAATATTTTCGTAATTGGCGTGTTAGCCTTCGGGCTAATGATGTGCGCACGATTGGCTGTGAAGTATATTTATCTGCTAATCAGCCGATTACCGGTTAAACGCGCCCGCGTTGTCGTTTTAGGCGCCAATATCAACTCATTCGCTTTCGCTACTCAACTCAATAGCGAAGCCGGCGGCTCTTACAAAGTCGTAGCGCTCCTAACTCTTAGTCCGGAAAACAACGGCAACAAATTCAACGACATCCCGCTTCATACATACGATGCCGACTCCGTGGCCGATATCTTCGACCGGTACAGTGCCGAAGCATTAATTTTCCCCTCATCGCAACTCAAATTGATGCGTACCGGCATGGCCGACGTTTTCCTCCGTCACAACATCAAACTGCTTATGTACAATGGCGTGGCTGAATTCGACGAAAATGGCAAAAGCGCCTCTCGCTCCGTGCGCGGCATCCGCATCGAAGATCTCCTTGGCCGTGACGTGATTCAACCCGACACTACCGATGTAGAGCAGGTGATCCGCCACCAAGTGGTTATGATTACCGGCGCGGCCGGCTCCATCGGCTCGGAAATTGTAAACCAAGTTGCTTCACTTGGCGCCGAAGAGATCGTTCTCATCGACCAGGCCGAAACTCCTATGCATGACTTGCAACTCTTTATGCAAGCCAACCACCCCGACACAAAAATACACCTCATCATCGGCGATATCACCAACCACGGCCGTATGGAGCAGGCATTTATGCGATATCGCCCTCGATATGTGTTCCACGCCGCTGCTTATAAACATGTGCCAATGATGGAGCAAAACCCATCCGAGGCAATCCTCACCAACGTGTTTGGCACCAAAAATATTGCCGATCTCTCAGTGAAATACGGCGTCGAAAAATTCGTGATGGTATCAACCGACAAAGCAGTTAATCCCACCAACGTGATGGGATGCTCCAAGCGCATTGCCGAGATATACGTCCAATCGCTCTTCTTCCATCAACAAGGTGCCAGCGATAAACCTTCCACTCGTTTCATCACCACCCGCTTCGGCAACGTGCTCGGTTCCAACGGCTCCGTTATTCCTCTCTTCCGTCGACAAATCGAAGAAGGAGGCCCGGTCACACTCACACACCGCGACATCATCCGCTACTTCATGACAATCCCCGAAGCATGCTCGTTGGTGCTCCAAGCCGGCACAATGGGTCATGGCGGCGAAATTTACATCTTCGATATGGGGCAACCGGTTAAAATCTACGACCTCGCCACCCGCATGATTTCTCTCTCCGGCTTACGCCCAGGTATCGACATCAAGATCATCGAAACAGGCCTTCGTCCCGGCGAAAAACTTTACGAAGAACTGCTCAACGACAAAGAAACCACTTTGGCTACTTCCAACAACAAAATTATGATTGCCAAAGTGCGCACTTATCATTACGACGAGGTGATGGAACACATCGAGCAACTCCGTCAACACACCCTCGCCGGCAATTACCACGACATCGTGGCCGAAATGAAACACATTGTCCCAGAATATAAATCCCAAAATTCTCAGTGGGAATCCGTCGACAAAGAAATTTCTTCTGAAAATCATAAATCCGAATTACAGTCTGTAGATAAATGAAACGCTCAATTCTGACTCTCCTTGCTGCCTTAATCCTCGCAGCACCTGCTTCATTCGCCTTTGATCCACTTCAAGCCATCGGCTCTATCGTGTCGAACGCCACTTCCTCCACCAAATTCGACATCGCCGACCTTCAAGGTTCTTGGAAATATTCCGCCCCGGCTATCTCTTTCGCCTCAGATGATGCTCTCAGCCAAATCGGTGGTCTCGGCGCTTCCGCTGCTATCGAGAACAAACTCGCTCCTTACTACAAAAAACTGAGCATTACATCCGCCGTTATCTCCTTCGACAACCAAGGCAACTTTGAAATCAAACTAAAACGCGGCACTCTCAAAGGCGTAGCCAAAAAGCAAGGCGATGACGGTGCGCTCATCTTCACATTCCAAGGCACTCGAACCGGCCGCCAAGTGGGTGAACTCGCTGCCCGTGCCACTAAAAGTGCCACCGGTGAACTCACACTCACCTTCGACGCTACCCGTCTTATCCAACTGGTGAAAACCATCTCCACCTACGCCAACAACTCCACTCTCTCCACCATCTCACAGATGCTCGAATCATACGACAACATCTATGTAGGCGCCAAATTCAAAAAGCAATAACCGCCCGTAGCGGCACCCGATAGCGGACGCGCTCATCTCGCGTCCGCTTTTATTTCACCTACACAAAGTTAAAATCTCCAATAAATTCACCATAATTGCTTTTCTATTGAGAATTTATGTAACATGTTACAAAAATTCTCAATGAATATTTGGTCATTTCAACAAGAAACGCTAATTTTGCAATGAAAGTCTTTAACATATTGAATGATTATGATAATCCCGCGCACCTACTACTTGAACCAGCTTATATCAGCACAAAACACTGATATGATCAAAATCATCACCGGAATTCGGCGATGCGGTAAGTCATACTTACTCTTCAAATTGTTCCACACCTATTT
>SFNM01000055.1 GCA_004552725.1 Bacteroidales bacterium
GAGGGGGCTTGTAAATCAAAAAATCAGACTCGACCGCCGTATAATCAGCAGCCGAGCCGGATATCGTTGTGCCCGTCAACTTTTATCGGACAGCAATAAAAGAAAAAAGTGTATATTTGCGGTGCATATCGTTCCGGAGCCCGATATGGGGTCAGGGGCGGGATGCAGACATAATGAACAGAAAGCGTTTACTTCGCTTATTCTTGACCTTAGGAATCTCGCAAATTCTCAATCGTAGTCAGGGATACGGCAACGGTAGATGCCTTCACAGGTATGATTATATCAGCCGCGGAAGTCGAGAGGCTTTCGCCGGCTTAATCGTCATACGGCGTGAGGCTTCGGCGTTGCTCTTCCTTCTACGATGGGCAATGCGAGAGCCTCTAAGGTGGGAAGAGCACAGTACCGGTTCTCACGCTTTTTTTATCCACCCACTCGCCAAAGAGGAGAATCCCGCGGCATAGTTTTTTTGCATGGAAAACATTGACCACGCAGCAAAGATTCGCGCCGCCATCGACGCGGTCTTCAACCCTGAGCTCCACTCGCTTGATGAGTTCGGCGGCGAGATGTGGGATGCCGACTTTCCCGGCCATCCGGCATCGATTCCGCCCGGCGATTCAACCTACAGCATCGATGTGGAAATCATCAGCGACATGTTCAAGCCGACGCACTATACCAATGGTGGCGAACTCACCCGCGTGTTGGTGATGCAACGTTTGGCGCTCATCGACCTGTTCTACTCCACCAACTTGGTGCAATTTACCGACTTCGGCATCTCGCAGTTGGCGCAAGCCATCTTTGACTTGTCGCAAGGCAACGGCGGCCATTTCGACAGCGTTCTTGCCGCCAAGGCGCAAGACTTTGTGCAAAATCCGTCGACCGCGCACGTTATCTACACCGATTTATTCGACAAGCAGTACGGTTTCCAATTCCGCGCCGACCCCAATAACAAAGGCACCTACAAATTGGGACAAACCAACGCTGTGTCGATTATCTCCAAGTATCTTTACTTCTTGCTCGAAGCGCAAGGATGTCCGGTGGGCTTCCCCATCTACGATTCGATTGTGAAAGAGCTGTTGCCCAAAATCGGTCGGAAGCTTGGTCAGAAGATTACCAAAAACAGCATCCAAGACATCGTGCCGTATGTCACCGCCATCAAGACAGTGGCAGATGCCATCGGCGTTCAACCGCGCAACGGTCTGTCGAAATTCGCCGTGTTCGATTTCTTCCTGTGGCGCATCGGCAAGGTAGGCCGTGCCAACTTCTCCCTGCTACTGACCGAGCAAGAAGTTGTGCAATACCAAACCACCCTCGCCGCCATCAAAGCCAACCGCGCCACCCCGGCAAACCTCCCGCCCCTCATCGCCCAACTCCCCGGGCGCTTCCTTCTGTGGTATTGCATCTACCTCTCCATCTAACAAGTAACTAACCCGCCGCGGGTGCGTTTTTACACACCCGCGGCACAAACAGAAATGAATATGAAACATCCATCCATCCTGCGCCTGCTCCTCGCCACCCTGCTGCTGGCGCTCACGGCCACCGCCGCCACAGCCTACGTCCACGACTACGACTTCAAGGTCGATGGCATATACTACTACAGAAACAGCGATGGCACCTCCGTCGGCGTAACCTCCGGAGACAATAAATACACCGGCTCCGTAACCATCCCGTCGCAAGTCACCTACAGCGGCATCACCTACTCCGTTACTTCGATTGGCGAATCCGCCTTCTCCCGCTGCAGCGGCTTAACCTCGGTGACTATCCCCAACTCCGTAACTTTTATTGGCGGCTCCGCCTTCTCCGGTTGCAGCGGCTTAACCTCGGTGACTATCGGCAACTCCGTAACTTCGATTGCAGACTACGCCTTCAAAGGCTGCAGCGGCTTAACCTCGGTGACTATCCCCAACTCCGTAACTAGGATTTACGAAGGTGTCTTCCTCGGCTGCAGCGGCTTAACCTCGGTGACTATCGGCAACTCCGTAACTGAGATTGCAGACTACGCCTTCTACGGCTGCAGCGGCCTAACCTCGGTGGCTATCCCCAACTCCGTAACTTTGATTCGCTTCTTCGCCTTCGAAGGCTGCAGCGGCTTAATCTCGGTGTCTATCCCCAAATCCGTGACTTCGATTGGGTGGGGTGCCTTCCGCGGCTGCACTGGCTTAACCTCGGTGACTATCCCCAACTCCATAACTTCGATTGGCGAAGAAGCATTCTCCGGCTGCAGCGGCTTAACCTCGGTGACTATCCCCAACTCCGTGACTGAGATTAGCAAATCCGCCTTCTCCGGCTGCAGCGGCTTAACCTTGGTGACTATCCCCAACTCCGTGACTTCGATTGGCAACTCCGCCTTCGAAGGCTGCACCAACTTAAGCGCCTTGATAATTCCCAATAGTGTTACATTTATCGGTTATGATGCATTCAAAGATACGGCTTTTATTAATAATATGCCCGATGGACCTATATTCTTTGAAACTATCCTTTATCAGTATAAAGGTGAAATGCCTGCCAATACATCGTACTCGGTGCCGGACGGTACAACGAAAGTATGTGGAAGAGCTTTCTATGCCTGCCGGAACTTGGCCTCAATCACTATACCTAACTCAGTTACTTCTATTGGCTACCAAGCATTCTATGGTTGCATAAACCTTAAAAGTGCGGTAATAGGTAATGGCGCAACATGGATACCGGGTGAATGTTTTAAAGGTTGTGTAAACCTTGAGACAGTTCAATTCGGTAGCGGCGTTTCCAAGATTGGAGCTAATGCCTTTGATGATTGTAGTAACGTGACAACAATCATTAGTGGCGCAACTACTCCGCCTGATCTTAGCGAGATGATCTATATTGGAATGGACCCGTTCAAAAGTGTAAACAAGTGGACTACCACCGTTTATGTGCCGGATGGATGCGTGTCGGCTTATCAAAGCGCCGAAGGCTGGAAAGAATTCCTGTATATTATGGGTAATGAGGATGTGAGCATCGATGGCGGTGTGGAAGTCAGCCTCGATGGCGGGGTGCTGCACTGCGACGGTGTGGACACTGTGGTGTACACGCTCATGGGTGCACTGGTGTACAGCGGCAGCGGCGATGTGGAATTAGCCGCGGGCGCTTACATCGTGGTGGCCAATGGCCGCGCCACCAAAGTGGTGGTGAAGTAAGCCCTCCCCCCTCCTCCCCCAAGCGGGCGCGGCCTCAGGGTCGCGCCCGCTGCCGTGTAGCCTACCCCCCAGCGAAGCCACTGAAACAGTCGACAAGCGACCATTCTGCCACGCGTGGAACGCGTGATCTCATCGGTAACCCCACAGTGCCGCAGAGCGAAGGAAGCGTAGCGACCGAAGTGGCGCGGCTCTGTGGGGAAAGGCGCTAACTTCTTCGACTGCAACCATGGAATGGTTGCTTTTCGACGGCTAAGTGGTTGATAGATAGCGTTAAGCAACCGTTCCACGGTTGGAGGATGATGAGATACGCTATGCCCCACAGGGGAACTCCGCTCCGGTGCGGTGCACCTGCGCTATGTTCCGCTGCGGGGTTACCGATGAGGGCACGCGTTCCACGCGTGAGTTGCTGAAAACGCTTCTCCGTAACATTTTCCCTACTTTTTCAGCGGGTTCGGCCTGCCGCGTCCGCACGCGTAATCGATTGATTGTAACCTTTTTAAATCCTGTCCTCCTGTTAAATCTCCTGTTCTCCTGTGAATCCGTCGTCCGCTCCCAAAAATCTGCGTGAGATTTCCGGTGCGGCAATGTCGGTTGGCCGAGGCAGATTCGCATGGCAATTTTCCGCTTTTTTCCAAAATATGCTGTGGAACATATAATTTTTTAGCGATGATTCCAAAAAATTGTCGTAAATTGCGGCTCAAATTCAAAACCCTCTGAAATAATCAATACCCTAATAACATGAAAGTATACAAAACTAACGAAATCAAGAACATAGCCTTGCTCGGTAGCAAAGGCTCGGGTAAAACCACACTCGCTGAAGCAATGCTTCTCGAGTGTGGAGTTATAAAACGCCGCGGCACTGTCGAAGCCGGCACCACCGTCTGCGACTACTTCCCCGTGGAAAAAGAATACGGCTCGTCGGTGTTCTCCACCGTCCTCTACGCCGAATTCAACGGCAAAAAGCTCAACGTAATCGACTGCCCGGGTGCTGACGACTTCGTGGGCAACGCCATCACCGCCCTCAACGTTACCGACACCGGCGTCATCGTTATCAACGGCCAATACGGCGTGGAAGTGGGCACTCAAAACATCTTCCGCACCGCCACATCGCTTAATAAACCAATCATCTTCGCCCTCAACCAACTCGACGGCGAAAAAGCCGACTACGAAAACCTTATCGAGCAAATGCGTGAAATCTTTGGCTCGCGCATCACTACCATCCAATACCCCATCACCACCGGCCCGTCGTTCAACTCCATCATCGACGTGCTCATCATGAAGAAACTCACCTGGGGCCCCGACGGCGGCACTCCCAAAGTGGAAGACATCCCCGCTGACCAACTCGACCGCGCACAAGAACTCCATCGCGCACTGGTGGAAGCCGCTGCCGAAAACGATGAATCCCTCATGGAGAAATTCTTCGAATCGGAACACCTCACCGAAGACGAACTCCGCCTCGGCATCCGCAAAGGCCTCATCGACCGCTCCATCTACCCCGTATTCTGCGTGTCCGCCGCCAAAGACATGGGCGTGCGCCGCATGATGGAATTCCTCGGCAACGTGGTGCCCTTCGTCGACGATATGCCCGCTCCCGTTAACACCGCCGGCGAAGAAATCAAGCCCGACGCCAACGGTCCCCTGAGCATCTATATGTTCAAAACCACCATCGAACCCCACATCGGCGAAGTATCCTACTTCAAAGTAATGTCCGGCACTCTCAAAGCCGGCGACGACCTCGACAACGTGACCCGCGGTTCGAAAGAACGCTTCGCTCAAATCTACTGCGTGTGCGGCCAAATCAAAACTGCTGTCGACCAACTCTGCGCCGGCGACATCGGTGCCACCGTTAAGCTCAAAGACTCCCGCACCGGCAACACCCTCAACGCCCGCGGCATCGACTGGGAATACGACTTCATCAAATACCCCGCACCCAAATACCAACGCGCCGTGCGCCCCGTCACCGAATCCGACGCCGAGAAGCTCAACGCCATCCTCACCCGCATGCACGAAGAAGACCCCACTTGGGTGGTGGAACAATCCAAAGAACTCAAGCAAACCATCCTCTCCGGCCAAGGTGAATTCCACCTGCGCACCCTCAAATGGCGCGTAGAGAACAATGACAAGCTCCCCATCATCTTCGAAGAACCGAAGATTCCCTATCGCGAAACCATCACCAAGGCCGCTCGCGCCGACTATCGCCACAAGAAACAATCCGGCGGCGCCGGTCAGTTCGGCGAAGTTCACCTCATCATCGAGCCCTACACCGAAGGCATGCCCGCTCCCGACACCTTCCGCTTCGGCAACCAAGAATTCAAGATGAGCGTGCGCGACACCCAAGAACTCCCCTTGGCTTGGGGCGGCAAACTCGTGGTATGCAACTGCATCGTGGGCGGCGCCATCGACGCTCGCTTCATCCCCGCCATCATCAAAGGCCTCATGGACCGCATGGAGCAAGGCCCGCTGACCGGTTCCTACGCCCGCGACGTGCGCGTGTGCATCTACGACGGCAAAATGCACCCCGTTGACTCCAATGAAATCTCCTTCCGCTTGGCCGGCCGCAACGCCTTCTCCGAAGCGTTCCGCAACGCCAACCCGAAGGTGCTCGAACCCGTCTACGACGTCGACGTAATGGTTCCCTCCGACGTGATGGGCGACGTAATGAGCGACCTCCAAGGCCGCCGCGCAATCATCATGGGCATGTCCAGCGAAAACGGCTTCGAAAAGATCAGCGCCAAAGTGCCCCTGAAGGAAATGGCCTCCTACTCCACCGCCCTCAGCTCAATCACCGGCGGCCGCTCATCCTTCACCATGCAATTTGCCTCCTACGAACTCGTACCCGGCGACGTCCAAGAGAAACTCCTCAAAGAATACGCCGAAAAGACCAAAGACGAAGAATAACCCTCGCCCCATACCCCACAAAAGCGGCGGCCCCAAGGCCGCCGCTTTTCATTCCCCCTCCCGCTCACCGCCGAGCAAGAGCTCGGCGCAATTGCAAAAAAGCTCAGCCCGCTCACCGGCAGCGTCGGGGTTTTGCGTAAAATCTTCAGTGCGACTGAAGGATTTACGCGTAATTCCGTCAGTGTGGCTGAAGAATTTACGAGTTTTGGGCCGTTTTTCATTTTCTTGGCCCACGGTGGGGATAGTTTGACAAAAAAGTTGTAAATTTGCAAAATGATTCCATTTTTGCTCAAACCATATCTCAAACCGGTGACGTGGGGCGGCTCGCGGCTGTCGACGTTCAAAGGGTTGGACACCCGACTCGACCACATTGGCGAGAGTTGGGAGGTATCGACTATGCCAGGATGCGAATCCATCATCGAGAATGGCGACTTCGAAGGCTACACCCTCACCGAAGCCTGCTGCCAAGCCGGAGCCAAACTCTTGGGCAAGGAAATCGTGGAGCGCTTCGGC
This sequence comes from Bacteroidales bacterium, assembly GCA_004552725.1. Taxonomy (GTDB): domain Bacteria; phylum Bacteroidota; class Bacteroidia; order Bacteroidales; family Muribaculaceae; genus CAG-873. The sequence continues at coordinate 6,564 of SFNM01000055.1, forward strand.
ACCCGCATGCCCCTGTTGGTAAAATTCATCGATGCAGCCGACGACCTTTCAATCCAAGTGCATCCCAACGACGCGCTGGCGCGCCGTCGCCACGGCTGCAACGGCAAGTGCGAGATGTGGTACATCATCCAAGCCGACCCCGGTGCTCGCCTCATTCCCGGCTTCAACTCTGCTATCTCTAAAAGCGACTACAAGCGCCACGCCGCTGCCGGAACCCTCGACCAAGTGCTTGCCACTTGCGAAACTCATCCCGGCGACGTGTTCTACATACCGGCCGGACGCGTCCATGCCATCGGACGCGGCAACCTATTGCTCGAAGTGCAACAAGCATCCGACATCACTTACCGAATATTCGACTACAACCGACGTGATGCATACGGCAACCTGCGCCAACTCCACCAACGACAAGCCGTCGATGCCATCGACTTCACCTGCATCAACGACTACCACTACTACCCTCGCGGAGAGCGCCTCGCCGACACGCCCCACTTCCATCTGGAACGTATCGTCCTCAACTCTGATACGCCCCACCGCAAAGTCGAAGCCCGCACATTCCTAATCGCCACAGCCATCGAAGGCGATGCCACGGCACGTTGCGGTCGCCACTCCCTCGCCTTGCCTCAAGGCCACACTATGCTCATTCCGGCCAACACCGAAGTGACACTCTCCGGCTCAGCCACTATCATCCTTATTACTCCTTAATTTATTATCCTATGGCCATCATCGAATACTCCAAAGTAGAAATATTGCGCAAAGAGCACGTGGTGCTCAAAGACGTGAATTTTTCTGTCGAGCCCGGCGAATTTGTGTATATGATTGGCAAAGTAGGCTCCGGCAAGAGTTCATTGCTCAAATCTATATACGCCGAAGTTCCTATCCTCACCGGACAAGCACGCGTGTTCGACTACGACTTGCCATCAATCCGACGCAAGCAAATTCCTATGCTACGCCGACGCATCGGCATCGTGTTCCAGGACTTCCAACTGCTAAGCGACCGCACTGTCTATGCCAACCTCGACTTCGTGCTCCAAGCCACAGGCTGGAACGACCGCGCCGAACGCGAAGACCGCATCAACCATGTGCTCACTCGCGTAGGTATGGCCAACAAATCATACAAAATGCCCCACGAACTCTCCGGCGGCGAGCAGCAACGCGTGGTCATAGCCCGTTCGCTCCTCAACCAACCTGAAGTTATCCTCGCCGATGAACCCACCGGCAATCTCGACCCTGACACCGGCAATCAAATCGTGGCTCACCTCCACGAAATCGCCGCAGCTGGCACCACAGTCATCATGGCTACACACAACCACCAACTCCTCGAGCAATTCGCCGGCCGAGTTATCAAAATCGAAAACAAGAAACTCATACAAGAATGAAAGTACTCAAATTCGGCGGCACTTCCGTGGGCTCGCCCGAACGTATTCGCCACGTCGCCAACCTAATCCGCCAAAGCGGTCGCAACATCGTGGTCCTCTCCGCTATGTCCGGCACCACCAACACCCTCGTAGAAATCGCCGACTACCTATATAAACGCAACATCCCCGGTGCACAAGACACCATCAACCAACTCCGCGCCAAGTATCAAGGCGTAGTCGATGAACTATACTCCTCCGACGACACCAAAGCACGCATCAGCGATAAATTGGAGCGCACTTTCCAAGTCCTAACCCACTTCACCAACTGCGAATTTACCGCCGCCGAGGAAAAAGAGATACTCGCATGTGGCGAACTCATCTCCACCACCCTAATGCAAGGCTACTTCGAGGAAATCGGTGTGCGCTCTGTGCTCATTCCGGCCCTTGAATACATGCGCACCGGCGAAGGTGGCGAACCCGACATGAAATACATCTCCACCCGCCTCAACCGCCTGCTCGCCCTCGAGCCCGATGCTGAAGTATGGCTCACCCAAGGATACATCTGCCGCAATGCCTACGGCGAAATCGACAACTTGCGTCGCGGCGGCTCCGACTACTCCGCCTCGCTCATCGGAGCCGTGCTCAATGTGGAGGAAATCCAAATCTGGACCGACATCGACGGCATGCACACCGGCGACCCGCGCATCGTGCAACACACCCGTCCGGTGAAACAGCTCCACTTCGAAGAAGCCGCAGAATTGGCTTACTTCGGTGCCAAAATCCTTCACCCCACTTGCGTATTGCCGGCCAAGTTGCACAACATTCCCGTGCGCCTGCTCAACACCCTCGACCCCGAAGCACAAGGCACAGTCATCGCCAACTTCCCACCCGATGGCACCATCAAAGCCGTTGCCGCCAAGGACAATATCACCGCAATCAAAATCAAATCCGGCCGTATGCTGTTGGCCTACGGATTTCTCCACAAGGTGTTCGAAACCTTCAACCGCTTCAACACTGCCATCGACATGATGGCCACATCCGAAGTGGGAGTATCGGTCACCATCGACAACACCCAACACCTCGCCGCCATCGTCGACGAACTCAAGCACTTCGGCACCGTCTCCGTCGACTCCGACATGGTAATCGTCTGCATCGTGGGCAACATCAACTCCGACTCCAACAGCCGATTCTGCGCCCAAGCCGTCGAAGCCCTCGAAGACATCCCCGTGAGAATGATTTCCTACGGCGGCTCCAACTACAATATCTCCATGCTTATCCGCGCCTGCGACAAGCAACGCGCTCTCAATAAACTTAACGAACATCTTTTTGAACAAAACCATGGTTAAACATATCGTATCCTTCCAACTCACCGGCACCGCCGACGAACGCCTTGCCGTAGCCACCGCCTTCAAACAAGCTCTCGAGGCTCTGCCCGCCGTAATCGAACCGCTACAAAGCATCGAAGTGGGTATCAACGCCAACCCCGCCGAAGACTGGGACGTGGTGCTCACCGCCATCCTTCCCACAATGGCCGACGTGGCAGTCTACGCCAAACACCCCGCTCACGTAGCCGCCGCCTCCCTTCTCGCCGGCCACAAAGCCAACCGCGCCTGCATCGACTACGAATTCTAAATTCCTTCTCATCAGCGAAGTTTGCGGAGGAGGAAAATTGCGGCGAGGATAACCGCGATGACAAGCCACGGCCGATTACTGCGGCTCGCGGTTTGCTTGGCATCCGCGCGGCGGTTGGCCTGCGTGGTAGCCGCGGAGTCAATCACTACTACGGAAGTGGCGGTGGTTTGCTCGCCCAAGGCTAATCGACGCGCAACAATGCGAACCTTGCGACGCGGCTCAAGGCTGTCGCCGGCCACTTCCACCTCTATCATAGGCGAATCAAGCATCAACACCCGCCGTTGCTTCACAGAATCCGTGGCACGAACCTTCACTTCCACTTGCTGATGATACTTCTCCTCGGTTTGGTTTTCTACCGCCTTGCGCGAACTGCCGCAAGCGGTCATAAGCGCCATTGCGCCAAACAAAAGTACTTTTTTCATAGCGATGCGTACTCCTTATCTACGTCAAAACACGGACAAGCCTTAGCCGCAAATCGGCTGTGCGGCGCTATTTCCGCCTGCGGGAAAAGTTGGCATAGTCGTTGCAGAAGTGCTGTAAGCGCTTGCTTCTGCGCATCAGTGCGCGTGTCGGCAGCACGTCCTTTCGCATCCAAGCCACCCACGTATGCTACCCCGACACTATGGGCATTATGTCCGCGACAATGAGCCCCAACCTGCGCCAATGGGCGGCCTACCTCGATGTCTCCATCGAGCGTTATCAAGAAGTGATAACCGATACAGAGAAATCCTCGCTGACGATGCCAGCGGTCCACGTCATCCGCTCGCACATCCATCCACGACTTGGTGGCAGTGCAATGCACCACGATGAGATTGATTTCGCGAGTTTTGGGAGCCTTTATCGCTTCCAAAATCGATAAATTTGAACTTTTTTTCCATTTTTGTTGCCAAAAAATTTGGTTAATTAAAATAAAGGTAGTAACTTTGCACTCGCAAACGGCGGGATAGCTCAGTTGGTTAGAGCGTCGGATTCATAACCCGGAGGTCCCGAGTTCAATTCTCGGTCCCGCTACAAGAGGCTGTCTAACAACCAAAGTTAGACAGTCTCTATTTTATACACAAAATCTGAAGATTTAGGCTGCATTTGCCACTACTGATATAAATTTGGGGTAAAAGCTTATATAAGGACTCATATAAAGTTGTTTCGCTGTTCCTGAAGACAAAAATTTGTCAAAAAAAGAGGATTTTGCCCAAGATTGGGCAAGTTTCCTCAGATTATGGGCAAGCGCTTTCAGGCCGAAGTCGATTTTCGCTCCGGTCAGCCCCTTGAGCCTGAGTCGTCTGAACCTGCCGCATTCCTTTATCTGGCCGAACACGGCTTCCGGTTCTATAGGGCGGTTGCTCCTATGTTTTATTCCCTGTTCGCTTGTAAGAAACTCCCTTGCCCTGGCTTTATAATCGTCAAGTGTGTGGTTCACTTCTATCTGTCGGTCGCGTTTGGATTTATGACATTGTCCTCTTAACGGACAACCTTCGCACCTGCTGGCTCTGTAAACGCTGACCGTCTGTTGGTAACCACTTGCAGTATAGCGTTTTTCCTGACGGATAAATTTCAGCTTCTGTCCCATCGGGCAGACGTAGAAGTCGTCATCGGGATTGTAGAAAAGGTTTGACACTCTGAAAGGATTGTTTCGGTAGCCGCGCCGCTGCTCGACATGGAACATGTTGTATTTGACATACGGAGTCATGCCGTTGCTGAACATGTACTCGTAGTTCTCCTCTGAGCCGTAACCGCTGTCGGCAACGATTTCCTCACTTTGCATACCGTATCGGGCTTTGAACGATTCCAGATAGCTGATCATCGTGAGGGTATCGGTAGGACGCTGATAGATACCGAAGTTGGTTATGAATTGGTTTTCAGTGGATATCTGTACATTATAGCCGGGTTTGAGCTGGCCGTTGAGCATGGCGTCCTCTTTCATGCGCATGAACGTGGCATCGGGGTCGGTCTTGGAGTATGAGTTGCGGGGACCCATGGTTTCGAGCTGCCCTCTATATCGGTTCATCCTCGGCACAGAGTCCGTCTCTATCTGTTTCAGGGCCTTGCGTTCTTCCTTACCCAGGTTTTCTGCATCAACCTTTTCCTTGATGCGTTCAACCCTTTTGGTAACTTCTTCGGCCGTAAGTTCCTCAGGCACTGGATTCTCCTGATTTTCAATAGCGTGGTTCTGTTCTATCTGTCTGAGCAAAGCCTCTGTTTTCGCCTTGAGTCGGGCATCGTATTTCTCAACCGAACCACGCCATACAAACGTGTACTTGTTGGCTACCGATTCTATCTTTGTCCCGTCGATATACTGCACTTTCAACGACACAAAGCCTTCTTCATGGAGTAGCCTGACCACTTGGGTAAACACTGCGTCAAAGCCCTCCTTCAACCGTTTGCCACGATAATAATTGATAGTGCGGAAGTCAGGACGCTTCATGCCTGCAAGCCACATAAAATAGATATCCCTCTTGAGAAGTTCCTCGATGCGCCGAGAGGAGTATACATTGCTCAGATATGCGAAGACCAGCACCTTGAGCATCATCTTGGGATTAAAAGCACTATTGCCGCCTCCCCGATATGTTGACAGGATATCGCTGATATCAAGACGGTCTATGACCGCATCGACTACCCTTACCATATGGTTTTCGGGCACCAGTTCATCCAGCGATGGAGGAAGGAGCAAATTTTGTTTTCTATTGTCAGATTTTATCGCTAACTTTGCCATGTTATGTTTTGATTATTAGTGATTTAATTGCAACACAAATATACTAAAAATCTATGACATAACAAAGGCTTTTACGCTGAATTTCAGCATGAAAGCCTTATTTTTTTCGCTTGTTTTTTTGCCTGTTGAAACTATAAAA
>SFNM01000056.1 GCA_004552725.1 Bacteroidales bacterium
TTTTCGCAAAAGCAAAGTAACCACAAAGGGCGGACTCCTGCAAATGGAACCCGCCCTAATTTTTTCAGACCCTCAAAAATTTTTTATCGGACAGCAATATTTTTCTTTTGTTTTGCAATAGTTTACGGGAATTTTTTTGGCAGGTGGGTGGATTTAGACGCTTTCTTACGATTTTGTTACGATTTGCCATCCGGGTGCGGGTAGTTCACGCAGATTCTGCAGATTATGGCGGAGGTGGGTGAGGGGGATCACAGGAGCCGGTATGCCGCCGTCGCGCCAACAAAAATCAGTATAACACTATCAGCTTCAGACCGTGACGGATATGCCCGGAGGGCATTTGATGCGCCGGAGGCGCTATATCTTCGTTAGCCATGGGTTGGTACCACTGAGTGGTTCCTATCCACGGTCGGGTCACCACAGTCAGTTGTTGCCCGGAGGGCATCTCTGCATCCACCAGCTGTATGCACGTTCTGCGCAGAGATCCCGTCCCGGGAACGTAAATCACACCCACCCACACCCCCGGGAGCAACCCGCTCCGCGGTAGCACCCGGGGGCTAACGAAAATATAGCGCCTCCGGCGCAACAAAGCCGCTCCGCGGCACTCGCTAAATCACTTATAATCAACAGAATGTAGGCCTGTAGTATGATGTTTTATTGATAATCAATGTAGTAGGGACGGCGGCCTGCCGCGTCTGCATCCGGATGGTGGTGGCGGCTGCGAGGCAACCATTCCATGGTTGCTGTGGTGGGGAGGAGGCGCGCCCCACAGAGGAACTTCGCGCCGGGGCGCTCGTTCCACTGCGGGGATATCGATGAGAGCACGCGTTCCACGCGTGTGCGCTCGGCGTGGTGCCTTTATGTATGATGATGGCAGGTGGGAGTGTGGAGAAAGGGTGTCAAAAGTCAATCGTGAAGAAGAGCGCGTGCAAAGAAGCCACAGGAGCACAGGAGCCGGTATGTCGCCGTCGCGCCAACAAAAATCAGTATAACAACATCAGCTTCAGACCGTGACGGATATGACCGGAGGGCATCTCTGCATCCACCGGCGGTATGCACGTCCTGCGCAGATCCCCTCCGGGGAACAGGTGATGGGGCATGCCTACCGTGGGTAGGAAGCGCTCCGCGCTACCAACCCACGGCTAACGAAAATATAGCGCCTCCGGCGCAACAAAGCCGCACTGCGGCATCGTGGTTCGAATGAGGAAGGCGCGGAGCGCGTTGGCCATCTGGGCGGCAAGGTGGACGGCCGAGCAGGAGCTCGAGGTGGGTGCAAAACGGGCGCCGGGCGCTTCCGCGCAGCTCGGCTTCCGCCTCGCCACCGGACCGCACCGCGGCGGGGCGCTTCGCTGCGCCGAGCGGTGTGGTTAGGAGTCGAAGGGGCGGCGGTCGAGGATGGAGCGGCCGAGGGTTAGTTCGTCGGTGTATTCGAGTTCGTTGCCGACGGCTACGCCGCGGGCGATGCGTGTGATGGCGGGGAGGGTGTCGGGGGCTTCGGCGCGGAGGCGGCGGTAGATGTAGAAGTTGGTGGTGTCGCCTTCCATTGTGGGACTGAGGGCAAGGATGATTTCTTTGATGGCGCCGGTTTTGACGCGGTCGATGAGGGAGTTGATTTCGAGGGCGTCGGGGCCGATGCCGTCGATGGGAGAGATGATGCCGCCCAACACGTGGTAGAGGCCGGAGAATCGGCCGGTGTTTTCGATGCTCATGACGTCTTTGACGTTTTCGACCACGCAGATTGTGGAGCTGTCGCGCAGGGGGTTGGCGCAGATGTTGCAGACTTCGGTTTCGCTGATGTTATGGCACACGGAGCAGTAGCGGATGCCTTGGCGCATGTCGATGATTGCTTGGCCGAGGGCGTTGGCTTCGGCGGGGTCGCGTCGGAGGATGTACAGGGCGAGACGGAGTGCGGTTTTGCGCCCGACGCCGGGGAGGCGCGAGAGTTGTTTGACAGCGTTTTCGAGCAGTGAAGAGGCGAATTCTTGGTCCATAATCAGAGGTTGGGAATTTGAGCGGGGAGGATACGACGGAAGCGGAGAGATGTGTGCCAGTGGGGGAAGGAGAGTGTGAGGAGGTCGCCGTCGATGGTTGCGGAAGTTTCGTAGGATAATGGAATGAGCGAAGGCTGAATCCAAGTGAGGTTGAAGGCTCCGGGGAATGTGGCGGGCGTGAGGGAGCCTTTGATTTGGAGTTGTTGCCAGTTGTGGGCGAGTGATTGGGCGCCGGAGATGTAAATGATTGAGTAAGTGGAGCCGGAAGCGACGGTGGCGATGGTGTAGTATCCGCCGATGGATGAGATGCCGGGAGTGGTTACGCGGTCGAAGTAAGTCCAAAATCCTTCGTAAGGGTCGGTGGAATTTTGGATATATTCGATTAATTGGTCGATGGAACCGAAAGAGGACAATTCAGCGGGCGGAATGAAAGAGGCGGTAAATTCATCGCGAGTGATTTGAGCATTTTTGAGGACAATGCCTTCGATTGTTGAGCCTACTTGAACTGTGAAAGGGACTGGGATTTCGGCTATCGGTTTGGCTACGCCAACGGAGAGGATTGCTCCGGCGGTGCTGACATCGAGCACGGCCGAGAGGCCGATTTCTTGGGGATCGTTAGGGTCGATGAATGTTTGAGAGGTGGATATTTGGGTGGCAAGGGGCGATGAGGAGCCGATTTCCACTTTGATTGGGTTGGAAGTTTCGAGTCCCTGGCCGTAGGTGGTGATGCGAGCGAATGAGAAAGAGAGAGAGTCGACTTTGTTCCATCGGATTTCGAATGATGCTTGATTGAAGCGTTGGGGCAAGATTCGTAGGTGGTAGTGGATGGATTGGGACTCACCTTCGACGATGTACGACTTGGCCCAAATGACCGAAGGACAGATGACGAATAATATGCAGAAGAGGATAATCATAGGTTGGCAATTTGGGCCACTTGGGCTATGAAATCCGAGTGGGGAAGGTTGAATGGAATGTGGTGGAGCGTGTGTCCACGACGCTCCATACCGCGAAACCAAGTCATTTGCCGTTTGGCAAATTGGTGGATGGCGATTTCGAGTTGGCGGAACATTTCGTCGAAGGAGTAGCGTCCGATAACGTACTCGGTGAGGTATTTGTATTCGAGTCCGTAGTAAATAAGGTCGTCGGGGTTGATGCCGGAGGCGATTAGACGGCGTACTTCGTCGACCATACCATCGTCGAGACGTCGACGCAGGCGGTCGGAGATGCGTTGGCGACGTAAGTCGCGCGGTATGTCGAGGCAGATAGTAACGGCATCGGCGATGGGGTGAGGTGTGGCGAGATTGGCAGCGTCGGGGTGCTGTTGGTAGAAAGTTTCGATTTCGATGGCACGGATAGCGCGCTTGGTGGAGTCGACGTCGGTGGTATTGTGGAGTGTCTTCATTTGGGCGAGCATATCGGTGAGTTGTGCGAGGGAAAGGCCTTCGAGTCGAGCACGGAGGTCGGGGTTGGCGGGCACTTCGGGGAGTTCGAGGCCGTTGAGGATTGCTTCGACATATAGGCCTGTACCTCCGCAGAGGATAGGAAGACGTCCACGCGAGCGGACGAGGTCGATTGCGGCGCGAGCATCGCGCAGGTATTCGTAGAGGTTGTATTTATATCCGGCATCGGCGATGTCGATGAGATGGAACGGAACTTCGCCATATTCGTGGAGGTCCTTGCCGGTTCCGAGGTCCATACCGCGGTAGATTTGTCGGGAATCGGCGGAAATGATTTCGCCGTTGAAAGCGCGAGCACATTCCACAGCGCGAGCGGTTTTGCCACAGGCGGTAGGACCGGTGATAATCAAAAGAGAAGTGCTCATACGCGGTTGAGGTGGAATATGTTGAAGAAAGAGTTGTAGATACGTTGAGCGAAGCGACGGTTGTATCGTCGGGCGATTTCAATCCAGCGAGAGTCGGTATAGTCGATGTCGGGCATACGGAGGTCGTTGAGGCAAAAGTGAGGGTTGTACTGCCGGATATCGTATCGAGGGGTGCCGTCGATGTGGAACATGCGACAAGTGGATGCAATGACTTTAACGACGGTGATTTCGAAAGCCATTTCGATAGATACTTTGCGGCTGAGAGGGCCAAGAATGTCGGGGAGGGAGAAAGAACAGTATTCGGGGGGGATTTTGTCGACAAAAACCACCCATAGGTCGATGGGAGAAAGGTAGTCGCAAGTGATGCCGGAGAAGAGGTATCGTGAGTCGACCGGTTCGAAACCATTGGCGCGTATATAATCAATAACCGCCTTTTGGTCGGGCTTTTGAGCAGTGAAAGAGAATGGGGTGTCCCAACATCCGAATTTATCGAGATGGAGAATGGTACGATTGTCGGCGATGACGAAAATACGTGCGATGGAGCGGTTTTTAGCGCCGATGTAAACGGCCGAGAGGGCTTTGTTGATGCGGAAGTATCGCGCCAGCATTGCGGGAATGGACACTACGCAAATGGTGAGGGGCAGAAGGTTGAAGAGAAGCCAGTCGCGATTGTTGAAATTCACATTTATATATATGTGATAGTAGTAGAGCCATTGAGCCACGGCAAGGAAGGCGGAAATGGCGGCGAGGATGAACACTTGGAGGTGCTCTTCGTCGGAGCAGAGTTTGAACAGAGCGTGGATAGGCCAGCGTATGCGATGGTGGCGCAGGTAAATGAAAGTGGCCACGATTGCGGTGGCTGTGAAGAGGATCAGGCCGGTGATGTATGGGATGTCGGGGTTTTCGACGTGGTAGTTGAGCCAGCCGAAAAAGTTGAGGAGGTTGATAATCACCATAATAGCGGCGGTAATCCACAGAGAATTGACTGCGCAGCGAGCGATTACCGGCTTGTTGTGGCCAAAGAAATGAGCGATAGCGATGGAGATAAGAGCGATAGCAAATGGCATAAAGTGGCGGTTGATGATAGTTGGCATCAACATCACGATGATGAAGACTACCATCACTCCGAGCCAGTTGACCGAGAGTGCGGCAATCATTTGTCGAGGCATTTGATCGCTCAGACGAGGCATTGCTTAGAGGTTTCGGTTGAGCCAATCGAGCATTTTGGCGTAGACCAAAGCGCGGGCGTTGCAGAAATTGATGGAGTGGTTCATATTAGGGAAGAGCCACATATCGCAGAGGATGCCGAGACTTTGTAGTTGAGCCACGAACTCAAGGGAGTTGTTGAGGTGCACATTGTCGTCGGCGGTTCCGTGCATGATAAGGAGTTGGCAGTTGAGGTTCTTGGCGCGGAAGATAGGCGCGGAAGAATTGTAAGCGGCTTCGTTTTGCTGCGGGGTGTTCATATAGCGTTCTGCATAGATGGAGTCGTAGAAACGCCAGTTGGTTACGGGGGCAACGGCCACGGCTGCTTTGAACGGGCAGTTGGTGTCGGTGGCGAGCATTAGAGCTTCGTAACCGCCGTAACTCCAGCCGAACACGGCCAGTCGGTCGGCATCGATGAAGGGAAGCGAGGCGGCATACCGAGCGGCAGCGAGGTGGTCGATGGTTTCGAAGTGACCGAGGTTGCCGTAGACTTGGTCGCAGAATTCGCGGCCTTGGAAGCCGGTACCACGCGGGTCGACGCAGATGATTACATATCCGGCGCGAGCAAAAGCGTCGTACCAGTCGAGGCGCCAGCGGTCGCGGACTTCTTGTGAGCCGGGGCCGCTATATTGATAGAGAATAGTGGGGTATTTTCGAGCGGGGTCGAAGTTGGTGGGCTTGATTAAGAAGCCCTGGAGAGTTGCGCCGTCGGATTGGAGAGTGAAGAATTCGCGAGGCGCAGCGAGGGGTTGGAGACGCGCTGCAGCAGCGGCATTGTCTTGGACGGTGCGAATGGTTTTGCCGTCGGAAGAAGCGAGTGTGTAAACAGGCACTTGCGCGCAATTGCTATGCGAGAGAAGCATCCAACGCATATCGGGGGAGAAAGTGGCTTGTGAGTCGCCGGTGGAAGGAGAGATGTCGGTGATACGGCCTTTTGCGTCGATGCGACGAACCACGCGGTCGCGTGGATTGGGGTCGGCTACTTGGAAGAAGTGAGAACCGGCTTGGTCGGCGCCATAGTATGCGGTGATATCGTAATCGCCGGGAGCGATTTGGGCGGTTTGCACGCCGTTGTAATTGTATTTATAGAGTTGATGCCGTCCGGAGCGCCAGGAGAGCACTACGAACCCGTCGGAGCCGAGGAATAGGTTTTCGTATGACTCGGGTGTAATCCAGGTTTTGGAGTCTTCGACGTAGATGGATTTGCAGATGGTGCTTTTGGGGTTGACTTTATAGATTTCGTAGTGATTTTGCTCGCGGTTGAGAGTTGCTACGATGAGCGAGTTTTCGTCGGGGCCGTAAGCGATAACAGGAATATATTCGATGCGATTGTCGGGAAGGTCGATGGTTTTGACTTTGCGAGTTTCAACATCGTAACTATGGAGTGAAACTGTGGAGTTGGGTTGCCCGGCTACAGGATATTTGTAACTCCAAGTATTGGGGTAGAAGGCTAAGTCGGGGTTGGGCGAGCAAGCGCCGGCGTAGGTTTGCATGTCGAAAGTTGGTACGGCCGACTCGTCGTAGCGAATGAAGCAGAGATTGAGGTTGTCGGGCGCCCAAGTCATGGAGCAAGTGGTGGAGAACTCCTCTTCGTAGACCCAATCGGGGATACCGTTGATAACGCTTCCCGGGGCGCCGTCGGAGGTAACTGCGACCTCGCTGTTGTAATCTAACTTTTTGATATAGATATTGTTGTCGGCAACGAAAGCCACCATGCGGCCGTTTGGCGATATGATGGGTGATTGCTGGCGCGGATGCTCGGCTGAAATGGGACGGAGGATGCGGGAGTGGGTGTCGTAGATATAGTATTCGGCAGTGAAAGAGCGTCGATATACATGCTCGGAATTTTGCCATACCATCACTTTTGCAGCATCGTCGGAGATTGTGAAGCCGTCGATGAAGTCGAGCCGGCTCTCGCGCGTGTTGTTTAGGTCGAGGAACACATCGATTTGATTGCCGGATTTGGTGTCAAAACGGACAATTGAGCGATGGTCGGGGCTGAGGGTGAGATAAGAGTTGCCGTCGGGCATATAAGTGAAGTTGGGCACCGAAGCCACTTGGTTTTCGGGATATACAAATGGAGCAACTTGGCTCACGGTAGGGGCGGCGGCGAAGGATAGCGGAGCGAAAGCGCTGAAGAATGTCGCGGAAATTATGAGGTTGAGTTTCATTCGAAAAGGGATAATTGATTAGGGTCGTTAGGTTGGTTTTTTCTTCGTTTAGGCTCTTGGTATCCGAAGTCGGAGTTGTCGTCGGGACGGATAGGGGGAGTTGCCACGGGTTTGCTGTTTGTGAACCATTCATCTGTTTCCAATTCGCGAGCGATAGCGGAGAGGTCTTCCTCGGAGATTTTGGGGGCGGGCTCTTCGTCTAAGGGGTCGGTGATTGTGATTAGGGTAGATGGTTTGGTGCTTTGAAGTTTATCTATTTGTTGTTTGAGTTCTTTTTCACGTTGTGCTTGAGCGCGAATGTTTTCGCTGATTGTATTACGGAGGCCGGTGATTTCGTTGTCGCGAGCAGCGATAGTTTTGCGCAGTTGTTTGATTTTTTCTTCTTTGGCGGTAAGAATTTCGTCGACTTTTTGCATTTGTGGCACCACTTCGTTGAATTTCGAGAGTTCGTCGCGAGCGGCGTCTAATTCTTGCTTGGTTTTTTTGAGTTGAGAGTTTGCATTTTCAAGTTCTTTTTTTGCCTCGGCGAGTCGCTTGCGTTGATCTTCGAGCATTTCGTTAGCAACGCGGTTTTGCTCTTTGAGAGAGTCGATACCGGATTGCATTTCGGAGATTGTTTGCTGTAGATTAGCGATTTGGTCGGCGTTGGCTGGATCTATTGGTGCGTCAGAGCCACTTTGGACAGAGGCGACGCGAAGGCGATTTACCAAAGAACGTTTTTCGAGGTCGAGTTGTTCGCGCTCGGCTTCGAGTTTGGCTAATTGAGCCTCCAGATCGTGAACACGGTCGGAGAGAGCGCGGCGTTGTCGGTCGGCGCTAAGTTGCTTTTGATGGAATTCGTCGCTTTTGCGCTGCACTTCGGCAGACTTTGCTTTGGTGGCGGCTATTTCGTCTTCGAGAGCGAGGCGAGTTTGCTGCCATTGCTGTTCGCAGTATTGGCGAGCGGTGTCGGAGAGTGAGTTGAGGTATTGTTGAATGTCTTTGTCGAGAGCGTTTCGGATAAAATCGGCTTGCGCTTTTGGGTCGACAGACTCGGCCACGAATTTTGGCAACGATTGATTGAAAATGTCGATAACGCTTTTGAAGATTCGTTGAGCAATATCTTTGTCGAACGATGGAGGGTCGATGGGATTGTTGGCCGGCGCATTTTTTTGTGTGGCGGGCTTTTGAGCGGCAGAGGGGTCGGAGTCGTCGGCGAGGATTTGATCATCGTCAACGTCGTCGGAACCGAAACCGAATATGCGTTTTATGAAGTTTAAAGCCATGGGTAGTGGAAGATGGTTTAAGGTTGTGTATCATTGATGTCGAAGGCCACGATACCGGTGCCTTTTCGACCATTGATGGCGATAGTGAGAGGGTGGGGGAAGCGGACGGCGCGGATGTATCCATCGTCGTAGAAAGCGTCCATGGCATCGAGGCGCTGGATATTGTAGCAAGCCGATGCCTGTTTGGGGCTGATGGTGAAGTAGCCAACGCCGAAACTGGTGAGGTTGTGAAAGAAGTGGGTGCCTTGGCTTGGCTCGATGTCGTAGTTGGAGAGCGAAGCCTCTACGATGAGTCGTGTAGAGGCAATGTCGGCCCAATGGACGGGAATACCGAGGGCGGGGTCGGACGACCCCCAACGGCCGGGTCCGATTAGTACATAGTTTTCGCCTTCGGCGGTGAGTTGGGCGTTGAGTTTGTTGAGGAGTGGCACTAATTGAGGGTTGCGGAGAGAGTCGAAGGTGTCGGGTCGGATGTAAACGACGGTATGAATACCTTCAATGCTGCCGTTGCCGATAGCGGTGGATGAACGGAGCAACAGGCGGTTGGGGTCGACATCGAGCATAGCGTCGGTGATGAGTTCCTTGCGGTCGATGATGGGCCGGATTTGGAGCCAGTAGATGTGGCCTTTTGTGGTGGAGGATGCGGCGTTAGGTTCGATGATACCGGCGAACTCGATTTCGATGGGTCGTTGCATGGCAATTTGGCCTTGCTCGAGCATAAGATGGATGGCAGGAGCGAGGGGGTAAACGCGGTCGCGCAACACGTTGTTGAAAGTGACTACGCGGCGGCCGCGTTCGCCTTCGTAGTCGAGGAGCATCTGGTCGAGAGCGTTGTAGGTAGAAGTGGTGTATCGCAAAGCACCGGTGTTGGCGAAGTCTTGGATTGGACGGTTGACGATGTTGAAACTGTCGTCGGTTGAGAATGGCTGAGCGTTGTCTTCTTTGACCGGAAGGGCGCAGAGGTGGGTTTGCGTTTGGCGTAGCGCCAAATCGAGGGTGGAAGTTTGGAGCACATGTTCGGGGTGGAGCGGGCTAAAGCGGAGCGCCATACCGCCGTCGACGATGTACTTTCCGAGGCCGATGGCCACTTCGGCCACGCCGTCCTCCGGTTGCTCGTCGCCAAGTGGGTAGTAGTTGAGCGAGCGTCCAACACCGCTGAAGTGCGGGAAGTAGTATCCGTTGTATTCGCGGCCTACGACTTCCTGGATGATTACGGCCATTTTTTCTTGGTCGATAATGTTGGAAGTGGCGGCCATGTATGCTTTAGATGCGCGGTAGAATACGGATGCGTAGACGCCTTTGATGGCATCGGAGAGGAGTCGGAGACGCTCGTAGCGGTCGTCGGTGCCAGGTACCATGTAAGTGGTGTAAATACCGGCAAAGGGCTGATAGTGAGAGTCTTCCAATAGGCTTGAGGAGCGCACGGCCAAGGGTGCATCAATTACCTCGAAGAGTGCGAAGAAGTCTTCGACCAACCGCTCCGGCAGGCGGGCGGCGAGAAAGTGGTTGAGGATTTCCTCGTCGGAAGCATCGCTCAGGGCAATTGGGTAAAGGCGGTTGGTGGCCATGAACTCGTCGAAGATGTCGGTGCAGAGGACCACGGTGCGCGGTATTGAGATTGTGACACCTCCGAAGAAGTCGCAGACGGGGTTTTTCTTTATGATAGAGTCGACGAAAGCGAGGCCACGGCCTTTGCCGCCGAGTGAGCCTTGTCCGATGCGTGCAAAGTTGCTATAATGGTCGAAACGGTCTTTGCGGAACACTGCTACTACGCCACGGTTCTTCATCTTGCGATATTTCACAATCATATCGAAGATGAGTTGGCGCACAGCCGGGGCTTCGGAGATGGATTTGAAGCGGTGCATCTTCATCACGTCGGCCAGCGGGAATAGTGCACGAGAGTATAGCCAACGAGAGATGTCGTTGTGCGAAGCGTGTAGAAAGAGCGACTCGTCGGGGATGTTGAATATTTTTTCTTGGAGGGCCTTGAGGTCGCGCAGACGCATAATTTCGCGTCCGGTTTTGGGGTCGCGGATGATGAAATCACCGAAGCCGAAGTTGGCCATAATGGCGTCGCCGAGGTCCACAGGCAGTTTCTTGGAATTTTTATCGAGGAAAACGCCGCCGATGCGTGCCACGTCGACAGCATTGTCAACTTCGGATGATTCCACTATGAGAGGAAGGTATGGGTCGCGCTCGCGGAGGTATTCGCACAATCGGATACCGGCTTTGGGGTCTTTGCGGCCGTTGCGCATGAAGGATACATCGGAGATGACGCCCAACATATTGCGGCCGAAGCGGTTGTAGAGGTCGATGGCTTCTTCGTAGTCGCGGGCAAGCATCACTTTTGGACGGCCGCGCATGCGGAGCATTTGTTCGTGTTCGTTGAGGGCTTCTGTGGAAAATTCGCGCGATTGCTTGAGAAGGAACTTGTAGATGTGAGGAAGAACGGATGAGTAGAAGCGCACGCTGTCTTCCACCACCATAATCATTTGAATACCAACGCGATTTACGTCGTTTTCGGCGTTGAGTTTGTCTTCGAGGAGTTTGATTATGGCTAATAAAAGGTCGACGTTGCCAAGCCAAGAGAACACGTAGTCGATGCCGGAGAGGTCCTCGTTGCTCAGTCGTCGAGAGACTTCTTTGCTGAAAGGGGTGAGCATCACCAAAGGAGTGGATGGAAACTCGGCTTTGAGGGTGTGGCAATTTACAATGCTTTCGCTGATGTCGGCGGCCGGCATCATAATCACTAAGTCGTAGCGGACCGTGCGCAATGCTTCGAGCGCTTCGTCGATATGAGAAACGCGAGTGACGCGTGGTGGCAAACTGAGGTTGAGCGACACGTATTCGAAATAGAGTTGCTCGTCGACGCGTCCGTCTTCTTCCATCATAAAGGCGTCGTAGCGCGATGCCACCAACAGCACATTGAATATGCGCCGTTGCATTAACTTGCTGAAAGCCGTATCTTTAAGATACAACTGCGAGAGGGATTGTTCGTTCATTTGGCGTAGCAAACAAAAATATCCACAAATTTACAAAAATTTGTGGATATTTAAGCATTTTTTTGTGAAATTTTTTGTAGTGCCGTGACGCCTCTTTCATTTAAACTTCTGAAATGGTGAATAGCATCTAAACGAAAAAACGAATCAACGAAAAATAGAAAATACATTCTACGTTTACGTTTTTATGCTGAGAAATTCGTTATTTCGTTCCTTTAGTTGACCCGCTAAACACCTTAAATGAAAGAATCGTTCTTGAGATAGGATTCGATGTAAGGCCTAAGTTTTGGAATGTCATTGATAATGGTATTCCATAATTGTTTTGGCCTTATTTTGTAATAACCATGCACCAATACGTGCCTCATACCTTCAATGACATCCCAATCAACTTCGGGATGAGATGCTCGAAACTCTGTAGTGAGCATATAAACAGCCTCGCCAATAATCTCAACGTGTTTTACAAACCCGAAGAATAATATTGGATCCTTTTCAACATCGGCAAATTCATATTTGTCTTTGTTGTTGAGTAGTACATCAATAGAATTCAGAATATGTTCGAGCCGTCCTTTGTCCTTAATCGTTTCTCTCATAAATAAGCTGTTTGTCTGCTTCAACACTCATTTGGGCAAATGGCAAAAGGCAACCATTTTCCACAATATCTATTTTGCGGTTGAGTTTTTTGCTCAATGAGGTTATGATTTTTGAAATGGTCATAAGCGAAATGGAATCGGAATCACTATATTCGACAAGTATGTCAATGTCACTATCTGCCCGTTCCTCGCCTCTTGAGCAAGAACCGAACAACCATGCCTTTTTGATAGGCTGTGTGGCAAGATATTGCCTTATCGTGTTTA
>SFNM01000156.1 GCA_004552725.1 Bacteroidales bacterium
TTGGTGCTCAACACCATCGAATTCTGGTCGGGCGACAATCCCGTGGCTGAAGGCTCTCGCATAATCGAAGGTAACGACGGAAAATACTTGGTAGTAACCGACGAAAACGGCTACACCATCACCAGCCAAAACGATGGCAGCACTGTGCGCCTCGACTTCAACAAAGAGGACAAATCTTGGTCAATTGCAAATCCCGACGGCAGCAAACAAACCATCTTCAGCTTCGTCGACGACACCCATGTGGCTCTGCCCACTCCCGACGGCACTCAAACCATCGTGGAACTCTCCAACCAAGGCGTGTATGCCTACCAACAAATCGCTACTGCCGCTTGCCTTGCACAACGCTAATTTCCATTAAATCACTTGATTATCCCGAAGGCCTTATCGGCCTTCGGGTATATAATTAATTATGGCTCGCCGACACAGAAATCGCCATTCTTCGCCCAAAACATTTGCAATTCCCGCAGTGGTGATTATTGCACTCATTGCCGCTATATTTCTTCAGCAGCAATGCCATGGCCAACAATCGCAAAAAACCGACATTGCTCAACAATCCAACGTCGACTCCATTGGAAACTTGCTTTATGTGGTAAATCCCGTGGGCATCGACCCCGTAATGCTCTCTTACACAGGATTTACCGTAGCATTCTGTCCTGAAATGCACCAACCATACTACTCGGCTTGGTGTCTCTCGCCCGACAAAGTCGACGGCCTTGCCGACCGCAAAGATGCCAAATTTGCCGAAGACACCAAGGTGAAGGGTTGCGCCTCCCTCAATGATTACCGCAAATCCGGCTACGACCGTGGCCACCTCTGTCCGGCTGCCGACTGCCGTTGGAGCACTCAAGCCATGCACGACTGCCACTATCTCACAAACATCACCCCACAACACCCAAAACTCAATGGCGGTGCATGGAAAACCATCGAAGAGAACTGTCGCGATTGGGCTCTGAAATACGGCGACTTGTACATCGTTGCCGGTCCGGTTCTTTCCGACCGCCTCACCCGCTCTATCGGTACATCGCCACTGCCCGTACCCGACCGATTTTTCAAAGTTATTATTGCGCCAAAGGCATCTCTTGGCATTGGCTTCATAATGCCCAATGAATATGTGCCGGGCGGAGCGCAAACCACCGTAGTAAGCATCGACCAAGTGGAACAAGTCACCGGCTTCGACTTCTTCTCCACCCTACCCGACGACATCGAAGTCACTATTGAAAAGCAGCAAAGTCTTGCCGCTTGGAACCATTAACCAACTATAATTCAACGATGTATAATTCCGACACCATTTGTGCTATTTCCACACCATCGGGGCGCGGCGGCATTGCCGTGGCTCGCGTATCCGGAGCCGACGCCATCGATATTGTCGACCGGATGTGGCGCGGCCATGCGCTCACCGAAGTCACCTCACACACCGCCCACTTGGGTACCATTGTCGACCCGGCCACCAATGCCCCACTCGACCAAGCCGTGGCCACTGTGTTTCGCGCTCCGCGTTCATTTACCGGTGAAAACATCGTTGAAATCTCCGTGCATGGCTCCACTTACATTCAGCAACAACTCATCACACTGCTCTGCCAAGCGGGTGCACGTGTGGCCGAACCCGGCGAATTTACACGCCGCGCTTTCGTAAATCAGCGTCTCGACTTAGCCGAAGCCGAAGCCGTGGCCGACATTATCGCCTCTTCGTCGCGCGCCGCTCACCGATTGGCAATATCGCAATTGCAAGGCCACTTCTCAGCTCATATCGACAATCTGCGCAATCAACTCATCGACCTGGCGGCCCTTCTTGAACTCGAACTAGACTTCTCCGAAGAAGACGTCGAATTTGCCGACCGCAATCGCCTACTCAATTTGGCCACCTCAATCCGCGCCACTCTTCTACAACTCGCCAACACATTCCATAGCGGACATGCCATCACCCAAGGCATTCCCGTGGCAATCATCGGACGCCCCAACTCCGGCAAATCATCACTGCTCAACGCACTTTTGTGCGCCGACCGCGCTATCGTGTCAGACATACCCGGCACCACACGCGACACCGTGGAAGATACCATCGACATCGATGGCATCACATTCAGATTTATCGACACTGCCGGTATACACCACACCTCCGACCCAATCGAGCAACTCGGCATCGAACGAGCCTTGCAACGCGCCGCTAATGCCGCCATTATCATTTGGCTCACAACTCCTGATGAAACCGACCTCCAAGCACTACATACCACCATTGCACAACATCTTTCAACTCATACACATTTAGTTCTGGCTCTCAACAAAGCCGACTTAGCCACCGAGGCTGCCCCCATACTTGATATGCAATCCAAAGCAGTCACGACTGCCAAGCACCACCTGGCCATCTCTGCCAAAACAGGAATGGGTCTCGACCATCTGCGCCAAACCATAGCACAACTCGCCACCGCCGACCTGCCCGCCGATGAAAGTATGATTGTCACCAACGCTCGCCACCACCAAGCCCTGCTGGCCGCAGCCGAGTCACTCACCGCACTCATCGACGGAATGCAAACCCTAACTCCCGACCTACTCGCCTTCCACCTACGCGCCGCCATCGACCAAATGTCAGCCATCACCGGCGCCATCACATCCGACACCATCCTCCACACCATATTCGCCCGCTTCTGCATCGGAAAATAAACTCACCCACTTTTCGTTATCTACTTTTTAGATCCGGTACAATAA
>SFNM01000157.1 GCA_004552725.1 Bacteroidales bacterium
GGCTTTGGATAGCGTGGTGAATACGTTGCGCCGAGTGCAGAATGACCCGCACACTTCCCTACGCCGAGTGTGGGTTGGCGGTAGTGCTTCGCCTGAGGGTCCCCTTTGGTGGAATAAGCAATTGGGCGATTTCCGTTCAGCGGCATTGGCCGACTACCTTATCCGTAAGGAAGTAGTGGCTGACTCGTTAATTACCGTATTTAATCTTGAAGAAGATTGGTATAATACTGAAAAGTATCTTCGTTCTCATCCTTTCCCAAATTGCGAACGTGTACTCAATATCATCGAAACAGAACCTGACCGCGAACTTCGAAAACAACTTATTCGCCAAATCGACAATGATACAACTTGGCGTCGCCTCATATCCGAGGTATTCCCTCCTCTCCGAAATGCTCGCCTTATCATTGAGTGTACTCCTTGGAATAACCCCGACCTTGTGGTTTCGGATATTGACATACCTACGGCCATTCCTGTGAATAAACCGAAATTTGCTACCCCCCCCCGGTGTGATTTCAACACTTTTGAAAAATTCGAGCAATCCAATCGCTTCATTGCCCTAAAAACCAACCTCATATCTGTCGCTTTGCTCACAGCCAACTTAGCGTTGGAAGTTGAGTTATGGCCTCACGTCTCGCTCGACATACCCGTGTGGTACTCACCATACGATATTACCGATAAATTGCGTCTACGCCTTCTTGCTACTCAGCCCGAGGTGCGATATTGGCCCGTTAAAGCCGGCGACGGCTGGTTCTATGGTGTTCATGCTCATATTGTCGGCTTCGATGTATCTATTCCAAGTTCCGACCGTTATCAAGACCCTAACCACGCTCTTTGGGGTTTTGGCATCAGTGCCGGATGGGCTAAAAACTTCGGCAAAAAAAAGCAATGGTCAATAGAGTTCAATCTCGGAGTGGGTTATGCCAATTACAAGTATGATGTATATCGAAATTGGCACAACGGCGTCAAGTTCGACAGCGGTTCCGGCCACTATTGGGGCGTAACGCGTGCCGGTATCTCTATCGGTTATAAATGGTATCTCAAACGATAAGACTATGCAACACGTTAGGATACTCATAATTGCACTGTTGGGCTGGCTGATGGCGGCTTGCGATGCCACCATCCACTTCTATCCGGAGCCACAACCATCGTTGGTGGTCCTACAACTCAATGTTGACCGCAACCCTCCCCTACTCTACAAGTCTGTCACATTCGACAGTATTTGGCAACGCTCGGAGCGGTTGCTGAGCAACGTGCCATCGATTGAATACGACATCCCCGACGACTACGTGATGCGCATCACCGTGGAGGTGCACGATGCCGCCCTGTCGAAGGGGCGACAGGCTCGTCGCGCCGACGCCACTACGCTGGTTTCGCGCCGTGTGGTGTATGTGGACCGCAAGGCCGAAGCGCCGCAGGACACGCTCCACTACTACCTTCCCGATGGCGACTACTTCGCCGTGGCGTGGGCCGACTATGTGTCCACTGACAACCCCGTTGATTGGCATTACAACACCACCGACATCAACGAGGTGGTGTTCGACCCAGACACTTACCCCACCAACCCGCACCTGCGTAGCGCGGCCAGCGGCTCGTGCGAGTTCAGCGTCGACTTCAGCTTCTCGCCCGAGGGCTACCCCACCACGGCCGAAGCCGCCGACCGCCCGATAATCGACCGCATCGTGCCGCTGAATATGAAGCGCCCGTCGGGACGATTCCGCATCATCGCATCCGACATCGACATATACCGCGACATCATCGACCGGTGTTCAGTCACAGTCATCTACCGCCAATTCATCAGCACCGGTTACAGTCCGGTACGCCACGAACCCACCGAAATCATCGGCTCGTACCAATGGTCTGCACCGCTCTACATCGAGCACTACACCTTGGGCGGATGCGCGCCAACGGACCAATCGCTCATCACCGACTACATCTTTGCCAACCCCACCCGCGAATCACGCATCATCGCCGACTTCTACTTCTACGACCCCGGCGGCAACTGCTTCAATCAGTGCATCGGCATCGAGATACCCATATTTGCCAACCGCGAAACCATAGTCAAGGGCAACTTCCTCACCTCATCGCCCGACTACAAACCGGGCGACAACGGGGTAAACATCGACGAAGGATTCGAAGGGGAAAACATAATAAAATTCTAATCATATTAAACATCTAATAATCAAACAACATGAAGAAAACAATTTTTATTGCATCCGTGTTAGGTCTGGCCTTGGCTTCGTGCCAAAGCGACGACCTCGAACCCGCCGTGGTGGGTCAAGGCGACGGAAACGTCACATTCCATCTCAGCGCCCCAGAAGCAATGGAATACAGCCGCGCCATCACCGCACCCAATAGTGCCCTCGGCGGCATCTCCAACGTAGACTGGGCCAACTACGACCTGCGTTACAAACTCGCTGTGTACCAAGTGAACGATGACAGCTCCACTCGCTTGGTCATTCCCGAGCAGACAGTCACCGTCGACACTTACTCCGACGTAGACTTCTCGCTGCGTCTCACCCCCAACCGCAAGTACACCTTCGTGGTATGGGCCGACTTCGTCACCCAAGGTTCGCAGGGCGACCTGCACTACAACACCGCTGACCTCGAGAACATCACCTGCCTCGATGCCAACGACAAGATGCTCAACGACGAAAGCCGCGACGCTTATTTCGCTTCCGAAACTGTTACTGTCGGTC
>SFNM01000057.1 GCA_004552725.1 Bacteroidales bacterium
CATAATTATTTTGGATTGGGGCATTTTTATGTTAAAATTCACTGATTTTGACCATTTTAGTTTGGAGTATGACAAAAAATGTCGTACCTTTGCGCTACAATGTTCGTCGTTTCGCCATTTGCCGCACCATCATGACTAACATTTTGTTATTTCACCATTATCTTTTACTACTAAAACCATATCAACTATGGCAAAATTCTACCAACTACCTATGATGCTCTTGGCTGCCGGCACTCTGCTGCTTGCACCCGATGCATCGGCCAAGCGCCCGGAGAATAGCACCAACTATTTCCCATACGCGCAGAAGGCCAACTACTCCGACCCGTTTGAGCAACAGCAACTCCCGGCCAAAGATGCCCAACGCCTCAATGCGCCCGCGCCAGTGCTCTCGCTCAAAAGTGATGTAAACTTCGGCTACCTCAACGGTCCCGCCAACGAAACTTGGTACTACACAGCCGAGTACGTCAAAGAAATCATCGAACACGAGGCTTATACCGAAACCAAAATCACCGGTTACGTTGTCACCGTGTACGATGCCCAACTCAAAGAAGTGGGCAAGGTCACCGACACCATCACCCTCCAAGGCGATGAAACTCAAGTGGCCGACATCATGGTCGACCCCACCATCACCAAGAAATTCTTCAACACCGACAATAACTATGAACTGATTGTATCGTTGGTGATGAACCGCGACTTCAGCCAAAACCCCTACCCTTACCTCAACTACTACTCCAAAGCATACACCATCGGCGCAGCAGTTGACGAAAACGGCAACACCCCCTGCATCATCACCATCCCCGGTTACAACGTGGGCAGCATCAACGCCGCCACTGCCTCCTGGGACGAGAACTTCTACATCGCCTTCATGGAAGAAACCGGCGACATCTCGCTCAACGACCAAATGGACTTCCTCCGCTCGTGCAAGTACATCCTCAACCTCTACAAGAAGGCCGGTTACAGCGGAGGCGCTTCCGTGGCTCAGACCTTTGAAGTGCCCCAACTCAACCTCCCCGGCGACCAAATGTCGTCGCCCTTCTTCCTCGCTACTATGAAAGGCACCAAGCCCGTGTTCGCCATCATCATGTACGAGAAGAGCTTCTACACCAACCCCGTCGGCGAGGATGAATCCATCACCGAGGACAACAACCTGCTCATCGACCTCTACTCCACCTCATACTCCGGTCTGGAACAAATCCAATCCACCAAAATCCCCACCACTCCCGAAGTGGGTGAAGGCTATCTCTACACTTACTACAGCATCGGCAGCCTCCGCTACAACGGAGACATCGACTTCGGCAACATGGTGTCCGATAGCGACAAAGCCGCGTTCGTTGTCTGCAAGGAAGTGTACACCACCGCCTCCGACGATGACTACCTCACCTCTTACCACATCTACAACGGCGACGGCCAACAAGTATCCACACTGTGCGAGAACGTGCTCGTATCGTCAGCCCTTTCCGACCTCGACGGCTTCGAACCCCAACAACTCTTCATCGTGTCGGATGGCAACGACGGCTTCCTATTCCGCTTCGTCGACCTCTACTCCGGCGCAATTGTGGCCGAACTGCCCCAAGTATTCGAAGACTACACCATGCGCTCGCTCGTTGACCGCGTGCTCGTGAACAATGGCACCGAATACTACTGGTGGGTATCCCTTGCCGATGTCGTTGACGACGAACAAGGTTGCACCCACGAAAAAATGGCTCTCATCCGCCCCGCTTCCGAAACCATCCAGGAAGTCATCGACATCAACCTCGGCACTAACGTCAACTTTGCTTCGCCCAACCTCAACGGCCAACTCTTCTCGCCCTACATCTTCGACACCGACGACGAGCACGAGTTCATGTTCTTGGTTAAGCGCAGCACCGGCGTAGGCTCCACCACCCAAGAAGAATTGGTTATCACCAAGCCCGACGGCACCGTGGTGCTCCAACTCACCCCCGACGAAGAAAAAGGCAAGCTCGCCACCATCTCCACCTGCAACATCGGCACCAAAGACGCCACCCTCTATATCCTCTACATCACCCAGGGCCGCGTGCAAACCCTCACCCACGACTTCTACAACCTGCCGCTGACCAAGTTTGCCCTCGGCGGTGACGGCTCCGAAGAATCGCCCTACCAAATCGCCACCGTCGGCGACCTCCAAGCCGTGGAACTCGCTCCCGCAGCCTTCTACCAAGTGGCCAACGACTTCACCGCGTTCGACTATAACTTCCGTCCAATCGCCGCTCCCTTCACCGGCTCCATCGATGGCCAAAGCCACACCATCACCGGTCTCGGCATCCAATCCTCCGACGACATCCAAGGCATCTTCGCCACTCTCCACAATGGTTCAGTAGTGAAGAATCTCAACTTCAACCTCACCAACATCACCGACAAGGGCAACGCCCAATTCATCGGCTTGCTTGGCGGCGAATCACTCGGCACCACCATCTCCAACGTGCACGTCACCGACCTCACCATCTCCACCGACGCCTCCGCTTGCGTCGGCGGCTTGGTCGGCAACCTCGCACTCTACTCCACCGTCAACGACTGTTCCGTGCGCGCTGCCAACATCGAAGCCATCAACGGATCCAACGTGGGCGGCATCGTAGGCGCTTCGCACACCACCAGCGCCATCAAGGCTTGCGCATTCACCGGCGAGCTCGACGGCAGCAATGCCGTGGGTGGTATCGTTGGTTCCTCCGATGGCAACTGCGAAATCCGCAACTGCCACGTCAATGCCGACATCTACGCTAACCACACCGTGGGCGGCGTTGTAGGCTACTCCAAACGCGACGTCGTAGCCAACAACTTCATCGAAGGCTACATCACCTCCATGCTCCCCTCGTGGGACGGTCCCGCCACCGGCGGCGTGGTCGGTTACCTCGAATCCGACTACACCGGCAACGAAGCCAAAATCATCTCCGGCAACGTTGTGGCTCTCAACCAAATCCTTGCAGCCACTTCTGAATCCGAACCCTCGTGGGAAACTCAATACCTCACCGCCCACCGCATCGTAGGACGCACTGCTGTCAACGAAGAAGCTGAAATCGTCGACTACGACCGCAGCCACGAAGACTGGTGGAACTATCCCATTTACGGCGATCCCCTGCCCGCCGACCTCGGCCTGGCCAACAACTATGCCGTAAGCACCCTCGACGCTTTCGACGCTGAAATCTCCGGTGCTGAATCCACCGAAGGCGCTTCAATCGAACGCGCTTCCATCAACCAAGAATTTCTCGCCGGCATCGACTTCGCCTTCGGTGAAGCCACCGACACTCCATGGAAGGAAAGCGCCGCGGCAGCCGTCCTCTACTTCGAAGACGCCGCTCAACCCTTCGAGTTTACCATACCCAAGGGCGAATACATCCAATTCGTGCTCTCATTCCCGGCCGTTCTCGGTGCCACAGATGATGAAGTCAAAGTAAAATACTCCAGCACCGATGAGCTCATCGCCTTCGTGGAACCCCACGCGCCCATGGGCAACTCATCCTATCAATTCACCGTCAACGCCCTCAATGAAGGTGTAGTCCAATCCACCGTCACCTACCTCGGCGCCACCTTGGTGCTCAACATCACCGTAGGCCCCGCCGGCGTATCCGACATCACCGTCGACCGCGCTCAAACCATCACCTTCGACGGAGCCACAGTCAAAGCCGACGGCGCAATCCGCGTTTACAATGCTGCCGGCATCCAAGTAGCCGCCGGTCGCGACACCGTAGCAGTCGACCACCTCACCCCGGGCATCTACGTGGCCGTATCCAACGACTCCACCCTCAAATTCCGCAAATAATCCCAACCCATACCCTCTCTCAATAAAAAAGCGCCCCACCCCGGGCGCTTTTTTATTACCCAACCACAACCTTTTTTTGAAAAACTTCGAACTATTGCTCGATACAGGCACAAGACGGCTCAAGCCTCCCTCTTTTTTGCAACGGCTATAGTTTTACCGATGGCAAATTTTCCGCACTCTTCCGCGCTCTTTTGCGCCGAGATTTGGCGGTTTACAAAAAAATTTGTAACTTTGGGGTGCCAAACGTTTGGCATCCCTTTTACTTACTTAACACCTTCCATCACCCCATGAAAATTTTCCCCTTAATAATTGGTTTGGCTATGGCTTTCCCCATCTCAGCTCAAACCGCTCCCTCCGAAAACGAGGTCATCCTCCACGCTTGGACCTGGAACCTCAACACCATCGCCGAAAATATGGCCGACATCGCTGCCGCCGGCTATAAATACGTGCAAACTTCGCCCGTTCAAACCTGCTTCGTTGGCGACAACGGCGGTCCCGCTCTTTTCAGCGAAGAAGGCGACTCCGTTATGGGCAAATGGTACTTCTACTACCAACCAACCGATTGGCAAATCGGCAACTATATGATGGGTACTCGCCAAGACTTCAAAAATATGTGCGACAGCGCTTACCACTATGGCGTTAAAGTCATCGTCGACGTACTGCCCAACCACGTGGCCATCGACCACACCGCTGTTCTTCCTTCGCTCCACGCTGCCGTAGGCGGTGAAGAAAACCTATACCACGCCAACGGCTTCACCCCCATCACCGACTACAACGACCGCCTCCAATGCACCACCGGCGAAATGGGCGGCCTCAAGGACGTGAACACCGAAAACCCTGACTTCCAGTACTATTACCTGCAGTACGTCAACGACCTTATCAACCTCGGCGCCCGCGGCTTCCGCTACGACACCGCCAAGCACATCGGCGTCCACTCCGACCCCCTCGACCCCAAATCTGAACGCAATAACTTCTGGGATGTGGCCACCGGTCGCGAAGCCGTTAGAGGGCTCTCGCTGCTGATGCCCGACAGCCTGTATATCTACGGCGAAGTGCTCCAAGACCGCAACGTGCCCGAAGCCGAATATGCCGAATATATGGATATGACCGCATCTTCCTACGGCCACGTGTTGCGCGAAGCTCTCCGCGCCGGCCACCTCAACCAAGACATGCTCTCCAACTGGTACCACAGCCAAACTCCCGACCACCTCGTTACTTGGGTTGAAAGCCACGACACCTACTGCAACGCCCACGAATCCGCCGACATAGACGACGACCTCATCCGCGTTGGCTTCGTGTTCCTCACCGCTCGCCAACACGGTCGCCCGCTCTTCTACAGCCGTCCCGCCGGCTCCACCCGCCAAAACTACTGGGGCAATAACCGCATCGGCGCTCGCGGCAACGATGAGTTCAAGCACCCGCAAGTGGCTGCTGCTAATCACTTCCGCTCTGCTATGGCCGGAAAAGCCGAACAACTCTTTGCCAACGACAATTATGAAGTAGTGGAAATATGTCGCGGTGATGCCGGCGCAGTGCTCATCAACTTCGCCTCCACTCCCAACAAGGTGAAACTCGACACCACTCTGCCCGACGGTGATTACACCGACCAAGTGAGTGGCACTGCGTTCAAAGTGAAAGACGGAAAACTCTCCGGCAACCTCACCCCTCGCACTTCTTACGTTTTATATCGTCATTAATAAAATTTAACCCACTATCACTCTGACAAGCATCTGATAAGTTTCGCAAAGTTTCATCCTTACTTTTTTCATGTTTTACATCTTTTTGATGCTATTTTATTCAAAAAAGTATCATTATTTCTCAAAACAATGTCGCATAACATAAAAAAAGATTTGGCAAAACAAAAAAAAGTAATTAACTTTGCATCGGAAATGAAACGACAACACTGCTTTTTCATAGAAAGAAACTACACTCGTCATAGTGGAATTTAAAATTTAAAAAGATCTGGAATAGACATATTAATCTAACATTAAGTACACAGTATGTTGTAGAATGCCGGTTTGTGAAAATCGGCATTCTATTTTTAATCTCAAACAGCCCATGAACATCATAGAAATTCAATCGCTCGCTCATCCAGGTGTGGAAATATTTGCCTCGCTCACCGAGGCTCAACTCCGCAACGCTCTCCACCCCGACCAAGCATTATTCATCGCCGAAAGCCCCAAAGTGATAAATGTGGCTCTAAATGCCGGATACTCCCCTACCGCAATACTCTGTGAACAGCGACATATATCCGGCGATGCAGCCGACATAATCAACCGCTGTCACGACATCCCGGTCTATACCGGCTCGCGCGAACTGCTCAGCCGACTCACCGGATACACTCTCACTCGCGGCGTACTCTGCGCCATGCGCCGCCCGCAGTTGCCATCGGTAGAGCAAGTGTGTACCAATGCTCGCCGCATCGCCGTCATCGACTCAGTGGTCGACACAACCAACATCGGTGCTATCTTCCGCAGCGCCGCCGCCCTCGGCATCGACGCCGTACTCCTCACTCGCCAATCTTGCGACCCGCTCAACCGCCGCTCCGTGCGCGTATCAATGGGCACAGTGTTTCTCGTCCCTTGGACCTGGATCGACGGCGACATCACAGCCACCCTCCACCAATATGGCTTCTCCACCGCCGCCATGGCCCTCACCGACCGCTCCATCCCCATCGACCACCCCACCCTCGCGGCCCAAGATAAGTTAGCCATCATTCTCGGAACCGAAGGCGACGGCCTCGCCCGCGAGGTCATCTCCGCCGCCGACTTCACCGCACGCATCCCCATGGCCCACGGCGTTGACTCTCTCAACGTAGCCGCCGCTGCCGCCGTCGCCTTCTGGCAACTCCGCACCAACCCATAAAATTTATTTTGCCAAAAGTAGGTTTTTTCGCGGGAAATTTTATAACTTTGCACAAAATCTCGGAACTCTTCATTTCCGAGCCGATAAACTACTAACTCTATCTAACGATTCGATATGTTTTTCAA
The DNA here is from genome assembly GCA_004552725.1 of Bacteroidales bacterium. Lineage (GTDB taxonomy): Bacteria > Bacteroidota > Bacteroidia > Bacteroidales > Muribaculaceae > CAG-873. The sequence goes on from SFNM01000057.1 coordinate 6,766, forward strand.
CAAAATTGCGCTATTTGTATCGATTTGCTGTTTGTCGATATGCTTCGCCTGCTCAAGCACCGACGACTCCTCGGAGCCGCTCAACGATAGCATTGTGTTTATAGCATACAACGGCAAGGCGAGTTTCTCACTCTCCGGTTCAGCGCAAGACTTCGACACTGACAAAGACATCGTGTTCACCGGCGAATCTTCCATCATGCTCCCCACAGAAGTCTTTGGCCATGAAGTGAAGCCTCTCCACGATATGATTATGCGAATCGCTTACGACACAGTAACCGAGGATCCAACCATCGCAATGCATCGCTGTTTTGAAAACGACGCAATGGCTGTAGGCTACACCGTCCAACGTATCGACTCGGTGTCGCACCGCGGCGCGCCTTCGCTCGAAACTCAACCCACTGTCGACAGCGAATTTGCCGACGGCCAAACCATCATCGTGGGAAATGTGTATTCCCTTACCACCAAATTGCTCACTTACCGCATAAGCCATTATATTTACATGCCTCGCTCGGCCCACGGCATCACCACCAACGAATACATCACTTACTTCTTGCCCGAAGCACGAGTGCTGAAAATCAACGACGTATTTACTCCTGCCGGTCTCAAAGTCCTTCCCGATCTTATTGCAAAGCGTGCCGCGAAAATGCGTGCCCAACTTGGCCCCACTTCCATCGAAGCGCTTCCCGCTTTGGGGTCTTACATTATCGACCTCGACGGCTCAATCCACTTCATCTACCAACCCTACGAAGTGGCAAGTTTCGCACAAGGCGAAATCCACGTCCCATTCTATCCTTACGAACTTCAAGAGTTCTTCACTCCCACAGGAAAGGCCATTTTCGGCTTCTAAATCACTTTTAAAGTTTTTGTAATCCTAATGAAATAGTGTTGAAACATCTTGTTCGTAACTTTGCAGCGAGAAAAAAACTACGCTGCATTTATGAACATCACACGAATTTCATTCCTATTATCTTTAGTATTATCGGCCATTAGCGCCGGCGCCACTGTGATTTGTGGCACTGTTTCAGATGCCGAGTCCAACGAAGAACTCATTGGAGCATCTGTCAAAATTGATGGTACATCAATCGGAGCCGTAACCGACATCGACGGGCGATACTCCATCAACGTAAAACCCGGCACCTACTCTATCACAGCATCTTATGTAGGTTTTTCCGCGCTTACTCAGTCTGACATTATAGCCTCCGCCGACACCATAGTTGTGGACTTCGCTCTCCTCATCGAGCAACAAACCCTCGGCGAAGTATCCGTAACAGCCGTGGCTCGCCGCAATACCGAAGTGGCTCAAATCCAACGGCAACGCCAAGCCGTTGTGGTGCAAAGCGGCGTTTCCGCCCAACAAATCTCGCGCACTCACGACCGCGATGCCTCCGAGGTTATACGCCGAGTCCCCGGCATCTCAATCATCGACGACCGCTATGTGATGGTGCGCGGCCTTAGTCAGCGTTATAATAATGTGTGGCTCAACGGCGGCGCTGTGCCCAGTAGCGAGGCCGATTCTCGCGCCTTCTCCTTCGACATCATCCCCTCCGGACAAATTGACAATATGACCATCGTCAAAAGTCCCGCGCCGGAATACCCTGCCGACTACACCGGTGGCTTCGTGCTCATCAACACCAAACAAAACGTGGATCAAGCGCAGGCCGACATCTCAGTGGGCATCGGCATCAACGACCGCACCCACTTCCGCAACTTCATCTACGGCCACAACTCCCACTCCGCCCTTCCCAAGCAGTGGGTCTACTACCCCGGCTACTCCAACCGCATCGACGTGCTCAATAACGGGCTGAACAACAACTGGTTGACCGATTCCTCCCACCCCCTGGCCGACCTCAAGCTCGCCGGCTCGTTCGCCCGCCAATGGATTCTGGACAGCGGCGCACGATTCGGCTTGCAATCCGCCGCCAACTTCAGCCGCAGCTACGTGGCGCAGCCCGACATGGAGAATTCGCTCTACGCGCCCTACGACTTGAGCAACGACCGATCCGTGCCCTTGCGCCAAGCCGTCGACGACCAATTCACCCGCAACATGCGCCTGGGCGCCATGCTCAACGTCCACTTCCGCCCCGCCGATTCGCGCCACTACTTCGAGTGGAACAACATATTCAACCTCATCACTAAGGACAGATTCTCAGAACGTTGGGGCTATAACGCGCAGAACGACAACATCAACGACACCGAGTACTACTACTCCTCGCGCCCCACGCTCAACAGCCAGTTCAACGGCAAGCACACCCTCGGCATCCACCACATCGATTGGAGCGCCTCATACGCCTACGCCGGCCGCTCGATTCCCGACCGTCGCCTCATCCAGCGCACCGACCGCACCGACCAAACCATGGGCATCTACCGCATCTCGCGCGAATGCACATCCCTCAACGAGCACATCGCCTCTCTCGCCGCCAACTACTCCTCCGACCTCCACTTCGGCACAATCAAAGCCGGCGTTTACGGCGAGTACGCTCACCGCACATACACCGCCCGACAACTCCAATACGGTTGGCAGCCGGAAAACAATCTCCCTGCGGGATTCATGTTTGCCGACGACGTCCCCGCCACCGTACTCATCGACCAAAATTACGGGCCCGACAAGCTCTACCTCTACGAGGAGGTCAACTTCCTCAACAACTACAACGCCGCGCGCCGCCAAGTGGCTGCATACGCCGCCTACTCCGGCCAATGGCGTCAATTCTCAATCTATGCCGGCGTCCGCCTCGAAAATATGCGCCAAACCCTCGAAATGAACACCCGCCAATTTGAGGAATCGTTGCGCAAAACTAACTACGACTACACTGACCTATTCCCGTCGGTCAACCTCACCTACCACATCGACTCCAAGCAGCAACTGCGCTTGGCCTACGGCCGCTCTACAAACCGTCCCGAGTTCCGCGAACTCTCCTCGTCGGTCTACTACGACTTCGACCTCGGCAGCGATGTGATGGGTAACGCCGACCTGCAAGCCGCATACATCAACAACGTGGACCTGCGCTACGAATTCTACCCCTCGCGCAACGAGCAAGTGTCCGTGGCCCTATTCTACAAGGACTTCTCCAACCCCATCGAATGGACCTACACCGTGGCCGGCGGCACCGACCTCATCTACTCCTTCACCAACGCCCGCAGCGCTCACAACTACGGCGTGGAAGTGGACCTGCGCAAGAACCTCGACTTCATCGGCCTCAACGACTTCTCCCTGCTGTTCAACGGCTCGCTCATCAAGAGCGAAGTGAAATTCGCCCCCGGCACCACCAACGTCGACCGCCCCATGCAAGGCCAATCGCCCTACTTAGTCAACCTCGGCCTGTTCTACAACCCCGACTTCGGATTCTCCGCCGCCGTGCTCTACAACGTCATCGGCAAGCGAATCATCGGCGTGGGCAACCGCTACGGCACAGCCTCCGACGGCTCCGCTCGCAACATCCCTAATAGTTACGAAATGCCCCGTCACACAATCGACATCTCCCTCAGCCAAAAGTTCGGCCGCTTCACCCTCTCCGCCGGCGTCCGCGACCTCTTGGCTCAACGATACATCTTCAAGCAGATTGAAGAAACCGGTGGCCGCACCATCGAAGAAGTCACCCGCTCCTACCGCCCCGGCCGCACCTTCAACCTCGCCCTCAAGTACAATTTCTAAACCATCTAATCAATTTATAATCAACAAGGTATGAACAAATTCATGCAAATGGGCCGCCTCTTCACCATGGCCCTCGCCCTCGTGGCCGCCTCGGCAGTGGTTTCCTGCTCCGACGACAACAACGACAACCCCGAACCCACTCCTCAACCCGATCCCGAGGTGACCTACAAAGGCAACGTGGCCTACAGTAAAGGCATCCTCTTCAACAACGGCACTGAACTTGGCAACGGTAGCCAACACTTCCACTTCACCGGTGAAGCCACCTTGGCCAAAGGCTCCTACCTGCTCAAAGGTTGGGTATACGTGGAATCCGGCGCCCGCCTCATCATCCCTGCCGGCACCGTTATCAAAGGCGACAAGCAAACCATGGCCGCTCTCATCGTCGAACCCGGCGGCTACGTGGAAATGCGCGGCACCAAAGACCAGCCCATCGTAATGACCTCCGAACAAGCGCCCGGCCAACGTCGGCCCGGCGACTGGGGCGGCCTCATCATCTGCGGTAACGCTCGCAACAACCAAGAACACATGCAAATCGAAGGCGGCCCCACCACAATCCACGGAGGCACCGACGATGCCGACAACTCGGGTATCTACCAATACGTCCGCATCGAATTTGCCGGCTATCCCTTCGACACCGACAAGGAAATCAACGGTCTCACCATGGGTTCCGTCGGTAGCGCCACCACCATCGACCACATCCAAGTATCGTACTCCAACGACGACTCCTTCGAATGGTTCGGCGGCTCCGTCAACTGCAACTATCTCGTAGCATACAAAGGTTGGGACGACGACTTCGACACCGACAACGGCTTCTCCGGCCGCGTAGAATACTGCCTCGCCGTGCGCGACCCGCGTATTGCCGACACATCACAAAGCAACGGCTTCGAAAGTGACAACAACGCCGGCGGTGCAGAAACAACTCCCTTCACCTCCGCCCTCTTCTCCCACGTGACCCTCATCGGCCCCATGACCGCCAAGAACACCGACTTCGTCAACTCCTCCGACTTCATCACCGCCGGTCAGCTCTTCCCCGACAACGGTTCCAAACTCGGCAAATTCCAAGCCGCCCTGCAAATCCGCCGCGGCTCCAAACTCGGCACCTCCCACCTGCTCGCTGTCGGTTTCCCCATCGGCCTGATTGTCGACGGTGAAAAAGGCAACACCGTGAAATACGCTCAAAACGGCAAACTCACCTTCGACAACATCCTCTTCGCCGGTATGGGCATCATCGCTTCCGACAAGAACAAACTCTACGAAGACCACCTCTACGACTTCGCCACCGGTGTGGAAGACCCTAACCAACAATCCTACTCCCACACCTTCTTCTCCTCCATCCCCTCCAACGCCATCGCCACTGAAGCCTCGCTCGGCCTGACCGACCCCGCAGGCGTGGGTCAAAACTACTGTCCCACCACCGAAATCTCCGACGGTAAAGGCGGCTACATCGGCGCCTTCCGCAACGCCGCCGACAACTGGCTCGCCGGCTGGACCAACTTCGACCCCCAAAACACCATCTATTAATACCCAATCTTAGACCTCACATTTCAGCCCGCCCGCCTTATCGCGTGCGGGCTTTTTTTGCCCGAAAGCGCCATCCGATAAAAAAACGTTCGAATTTTGGTGTGGCGAACCAAATTTTGCACCAAACACCGTTTTTGCATAGTAACTTTGTGGCAGAAAACTCAAACTCAAACACACACTACTATGCAACACTCTTTTTCAAACCTTTCTTCTCTTTTGTCGCGTTGCGGCGCAAAATTAGCCGACGCAGTCATCAACGAAATCAACACCGCCATCGACCAAGCCGTCAACGGCCACGCCGAAGAAATCACCGCCGATGCAGCCACCCTCCGC